>PLRZ01000049.1:1582-6808 GCA_003164075.1 Bryobacterales bacterium
GTTTTCCGTCCACGCCGAGCTTAGGCGCCGGCGGAAAGTCCAGCAATGCTTGAAACTCTGCCATGGCGTGCACCTGGCTCCCACGGTCGAAAATGTTCACGCCCTTCTTCTGCGCGATCACGGGGTCCCCGTCGAAATACGCGGCGCGCTGCTCAAACTCAGTGAAGTCTTCAATGGTCTTCAGCGCTCGCTGCGAGCCGAACAAGCGTTGAATATTCACCCCGCGCAGCGACGGCGTGTTAATCCGATGCCGGAACTCCTGCGGCCGGACGTCGCCCACCAGGTGTGTGGCGCGATTGGTGTGACCGTTTGCGTGGCAGTCGAAGCATGCCACTCCCCGGCTCGGGCGTTCGGAGCGCCGGTCTTCGGTTAAATTGAACTGTTGCTGCGGGAACGTGGTCAGCAGCAGGCGCAATCCGTCTAACTGCTTGGGATTCAGAATGCCATTGAATAACTCGTAGTAGTTTCTCCAGACGGTCGATTGCGGTGACGGTATCTCCCGCCGCCTGGCAGCACATCAATCTTCATGGGCGCTACGAATTCCTGAAGCAAACAGCCCTCCTGAACGTGGACATAATCATTCGGGAACTGATCGAAATGCCCATGGAGCGCGCCATTGCTCTGGTGGCATGATGCCAACTATACCTTTTCGGGGCGATATACAAAAAACCCCTATCTGGGCTCAGGAGTTATGCGTACTTGCTTTTTTCGCGCTGAAAAGCGCAATCATCTCCCGGTTGAAGGCGGGCAGATCAGAAGGCTGCCGACTGCTGATCCAGTTGCGGTCTCGGACCACTTCACGGTCTACCCATTGGCCGCCGGAATTGCGAATGTCATCCTGGATGGTGTGATAGCTGGTTAATGTCCGCCCCTTCGTCAGTCCCGCCGAGACCAGAAGCCACGATCCGTGACAGATCACCGCGATGGGTTTCCCTGCTTCGTCGATTCGGCGAATGAACTCTCGTGCCTTTTGGTCCACCCGCAGAGCATCGGCATTCAATGCGCCACCGGGAAGCATGACTGCGTCAAAATCAGCAGGGTTCGCTCTTTCAAGCACTAGGTCGACGTCGAAGTAATCCGCTTTCATATCGTGCTTCATCGCCTGAAGTTTTCCTGATTCCGGGGCGATCAAAGTCGTTTGGGCACCGGCCTCCATCAGTGCTTGACGTGGCTCGGTCATTTCGGATTGCTCAAAATCGTTTGTGGCCAAGATGGCAACGCGCACGTTCGCAAGAGGTTTGTCTTTCATAGGGGAATCTCCTTTGGGTCACTTCTCATTGTTCAGTTTCTTCAGAGCCGCTTCCAACGCCTGACGATAAATCTGCTCATCGTCAGACAGTCGTCGGAAGCAGCGAGCGACGGGGTTACCCGATCCCCTCCCCAAGGAAGTTCACGAGCTCGCGGTTCACTTCGTCCGCGTGGGTCCAGGTGATGCAGTGCGGCCCGTCCTTCACTACCAATAAGCGGGCTCCCTTGATCAGCTTGGCGGTCCGGAGTCCCGAGGCACTGATAGGCAGAATTCGGTCCGCATCCCCTTGAATGACCAACGTGGGCACGTCGACCCGGCTCAGGTCCTTGCGGAAGTCCTCATGCCATGTCGGCACGCAAGCGAGACTGGCCGTAGCAGAGGAGCCGGCTGCGACGTTCCAGCTAGACTGAACGGTCTGTTCGCTGACACGCTTCCCCAGCAGGAGATCCGTGTTGTAGAAATTCTTGAAAAACTCGGCGAAGAACGTGTAACGGTCTGCGGCAACGGCTTTCTTAATCCCCTCGAACACACTGCCGTCCACACCTTCCGGGTTGTCCGGCGTCTTCAGCAGGAAGGGCGGGACCGACGAGATAAATACCGCCTTGCTCACTCCCTTCGATCCATATTTCCCTATGTAGCGCGCCACCTCGCCGCCTCCCATGGAAAAACCGGCCAGCGCGAAATCACTTAGTTCGAGCTGCGTCACGAGTTTATGTAGGTCCTCGGCGAAGGTGTCGTAGTTGTAGCCGGTTGTTGGCTGGCTGGACTTGCCGAATCCTCTGCGATCATAGGTGATGACACGGTGACCCGCGGCCAGAAGCACTGGGATCTGCTTCTCCCAGGAAGCACCGCTCAGCGGATACCCGTGGATGAGGACAACTGGCTTACCCGAGCCGTGGTCCTCATAGTAGAGATCAATGTTGCCGGAGTTTTCCTTCCCGACAGTAATGTATGGCATTGAGATTCTCCTTTGCGCATTTGTGTGCGCGTTGACTTTGATGATCTTTAGGCCGATTTTGCTCTTCGCTGACTTCGGCGACATCACCTTCTAGCGCCTGGTGGGCTTCTGCCGCCAAGGAGCAGGACCGGTCCAGCGCCAATCAAGCTACGGGCGCCCCTGCGGAGCCGCCCGTAGCGTCTTCGGAAATGGCATGGCCGGAGATTGCAGCCTGCCTGCTACTTCTTGTGTCTGTAGCCATCGGAGAGGGTCCCCAGGAACGCGACGATGGCCTCCTCCTCCGCGTCCGTCAGTCCGAGCTTGCCCATCTCGGCTGTGTTCATGTTTTCGGCCACTTCTGGCGACGGCCATCCCGCGCCGGAAACGTCCCTCGTGTTATAGAAGTGCACGATTTCCTTGAGCGACTTGAAGTAGCCGTTGTGGCCGTAGGCCTTGACGAAGTCCGAATCCGGCCGCTTGTCCACGTTGCGTAGGGTGGAGACCTTGTGCTTGCCCAACTCAGGCCCCCAGAGTGCCTCTATATTCGTGAAGACGGTCTTGAGGAAGCCGCCCAGCCCCGTGTCAACCCACGCCGTTCCGGCCGGATTCCACTCAGACTCATAGTAGAACGGATTCAACGGGTTCCGGGGCACGCCCAGGTTATCGTAGGTGAAGTCGGTGAAAAGCGGCTCCGCGTGACAGTTGGCGCAGTTCGCCTTGCCCCTGAACAGCGCAAGGCCCTGCTGCTCCCGGGGGGTCAGCGTGGCGTTCTTGTCGAGGTAGGCGTCGAACTTGGAACTGAAGGGATTCACCTCCTTCGACTGCTCGTAGGCCGCGATCGAGCGGCCGATGCACTCGTAATACCTTTTGGAGTCGGTGCAGACTTTCCGGAACAGGTGTTTATAGCTGGAGGCCAGGACTTTATCAATCACAACCTGGGCGGTGGCGTTGTTCTGCTCCAGGGGGTTCAGGAAGGGACCCTGAGCCTGTTCAGCCAGCGGGTCGCCGAGGGTCCAGCCGGTGGCCCGGCCGTCCCAGAACATGCCACCCACCCATGTCGTCCCATCAAAATGCAGGATCGGGCTGTCGCCGGCATAGGCAGCAGAAGGTGGCTTGCGGTTGCCGAATCTACCCGCTACGGCGCCTTCATAGGCCGCCCCGGCAGCATTGATGGCCGCGTCCGGCCCAGTATAGCCTACCTCCGCGCCGTGGCAGCCTACACAGGCTAGCCCCGACGGGGTAGATAGGTTCGTGTCGAAGAATAGCTTCTTGCCCAGTTCTTCATTATCTGGTCTCAAAGTTTCCTGTGCGGACGCTCCGGCGACGACCAACAGTAAGAGGGTCGCCGTTGCGAGCGCGCGTGCGAAGATGGTCTTGCTGCGCATACAAATTCCTCCTTGATCGAAACAGACATTACGGTGGACATCAGGATTTCCGTTTTGCCATTCTGGCCAGCATCCTAGGGTACATCCAACCGCATCTTTTGGAGCCGTTTCTCTCATTTAGTCCATCCCGAGCGACTAGGCGGCCAGTACCGCCCATCTTAGTTTGTGGAATTTCGTTTTCAGTGCTTGAACGAGAACCTCCAGTTCCATCTGAAGCACGTTCCTGGCCACTCCCGGGACGACCACGGCGTCAACCCATCCACTGGGGACTATTGGCGGTGCCGTCAAACTTCGCAGTGGTCTTGAAGGGTTCGTACTTTCCGGTCATGGCGGCGGCCCTCGTCTTCGAGAGCAGAGCGGATACTCGGGCCGTATCCATCGGCCGGAACGTGCGCGCGGCTTCCAGCGCCTGATCGAGCCGTTCCATGCTCTCGCATCCGGTGATCACCACGGAAACCGGCAGATTCAGCGCGTAGTGCAGGCACTCGACGGCTGTTACCGTTCCGCTCTTGAGGAGGTTTCCGTCCCCCATCGATTTCATGCCGAGCACGGCGATTCCCTGCTCGACGAGTTTGGGCATTACCTGTTGGGCAAAGCTGCGGAAGTGGGCGTCCATCAGATTCAGCGGCATCTGGCATGAGTCGAAATGGAAATCGTGCGCGGCCGCAACTTCGAGCATTCTCAGATGCACCGCCGGATCCTTGTGCCCGGTGAAGCCGATGTACCGAATCTTCCCCGCCTTTTTCGCATCCACCAGGGCTTCCAGCGGCCCGCCGGAGGCGAAGAAGCGGTCGGGATCCTCCATCCGGATGTTCTCGTGAAACTGAATCAGGTCGACGTGGTCCGTCTGCAATCGTCGCAGCGATTCATCGATCTGGCGGCCCGTGGAGTCCTTCGTCCGGCCATCGAATTTCGTCATCAGGAACACTTTCTGCCGATACCCATCACCGAGCGCCAACCCCATGCGCCGCTCGCTTTCCCCATTGTGGTAATCCCAGCAGTTGTCCATGAAGGTGATGCCGCGGTCGATCGCACTGCGGATGATGCGAATCCCTTCGTTCGGGTCCTGAGGGCGACCGATGTGATGGCCGCCCAATCCGATCGCCGAGACTGTTTCGTTGGTCTTTCCGAAGCCTCTATAGATCATTCCGTTTCCTTGGGCCTTGCCCGTCGCCGCTATGCCGATGCCCGCTAGAACACTCAAGACGTCCCTTCGTTTCATGTTAGAAGCTTTGCACACGAAGGACCAAAGTCCCTGTGACCTCCCTGGGCATCGCAGTGTCTTCATGAACCGGAATTGACCGGCTCATTTCGAAACGGTTTGAGGCGAGATCCTCGATGTCTTGCCCAAAACCTTTCATAACGACTCGTTGTTTGTTTTGTTCGACGGACGAAGTTTGTTGCGCCCCGGCCATTCCGAGCCCCATCGGCATCAATACCGCACGTGCAACTACCGTTATCTTTTTCCTGCTTCGCTCCTTGCCGATAACTGCTCCACATACGGGTCGTACATAGTGAAGGTCAAAAGGCAATGCGATAGGATTAGCTTTTTCCAACGTTTCCGGCTATTGCTTAAAAATCAGCATCCGCTATACCACTCTATTACCCGCCGAGTGTCGGGTCCTGGTTCTTAAACCAGGCGAGTGCGTGCTCAA
>PLRZ01000557.1:0-2769 GCA_003164075.1 Bryobacterales bacterium
TCAGGTCAATTTCCTCAACTATCCGGAATCCTCGGCCGACATCAGGAGTTCTGAAGGACCGCTTGCTGGCGGGGTGCCCTCTGGGCCGGGCTCGGAAAACACTGCGATGATTCGACGGGACTTGTTACAGAGCCGGGTGACGGACCTTCCCCAGACCGGTTACGCTCCCGCTCGTTTTGCCTGCCCCACCGCGCTCGCCGCTTGGTGTTACAGTAACGGAGTTCGGAATTGGAATGGGAGGAGTTTATGCCTGAACTGATCGGGTCGCCGACCGAGATTTCCAGCGTCGGCAACATGCCGAAAGTCTGCAATGAGTTCGTCGGCCTCGTGAACACCGGGGAGCCGGAAGTCTCCATCACGGTGGTGCACTCTCCGGCCGGATGGGAGGGGACCGACCAGTATGGCGAATACCACGAGTACCGGCTGGTCCTCAAGGGTATGCTCCGCGTGGAGCACGCTGGCGGCACCATTGATGTCGAAGCTGGTCAGGCGCTTTCCGTGACGCCCCTGGAGTGGGTGCGATTCTCCACGCCCCGGGAAGGCGGCGCCGAATACATCAACGTGTGCACGCCCGCCTTCTCGCGCGCCACCCTCCATCGGGAGAAGAGCCAAGCTACGCAGCTCTAAGTTCCGGGAGTACGCGGCGTAACGCATCGCGCTCCCCGCTGCCCCGTTTAACGCCTGGCCCGGAAACAGAGGAACCGCGAGCGGGGTGGCTCGGGGAATCGGGAATTCGTCGTCCCGAAATCGCCTCGCTGCAAGCTGGTAGGATTGAANNACTGGGAGAGCGCTGGAAGAATGAGTATTCCACTGAGTGGGAAGGCGGGGACGTCCGCGGCGGCGACGGAGAACTACGGCCCCGCCATGGCCGTAATCTCATCCATTTTTTTCATGTGGGGCTTCGTAACGGTCCTGAACGATATCCTGGTACCTCACCTGAAAGCCATTTTCGAACTGAATTACACGCAGACCATGCTGATTCAGTTCACCTTTTTTCTGGCCTACTTCCTGATTTCGATGCCCGCCGCGAAGGTGATCGCGTGGATTGGGTACCACCGGACCATTGTGCTGGGGTTGGCGGTGATGGCGTGTGGAGCACTGGTGTTCATTCCGGCCGCGAGCGTGCCGAGCTACGGACTGTTCCTGACGGGGCTGTTTGTGCTGGCCTCCGGGATGACGCTGCTACAGGTTTCGGCGAACCCTTACGTCGCCGTACTGGGACCGCCGGAGCACTCCTCGGTGCGCCTCAATCTGGTACAGGCGCTGAACTCGCTGGGCACCACGATCGGTCCCTGGGTAGGAGGGTTCCTGATCCTCTCGGCCACCACGCGCAGCACGGCGCAATTGCGTGCCATGGGGGCGGACCAGTTGCAGGCACACCGTCTGCTGGAGGCCTCCACCGTGAAACTCCCCTACCTTGCCATCGCGGGCCTGCTGGCTCTGCTGGCGACGGGGATCGCGATGTTCAAGTTTCCACGGCTGGCGGCGATCGAAGACCCCGAGCACCACGCGGACATCGCCGGCGACAGTGTCTGGCGGCATCGGCACCTGGTTCTGGGAGCGCTCGGAATCTTCGTTTATGTGGGCGCGGAGGTGTCCATCGGCAGCTTCCTTGTGAACTATTTCATGCAGGGTGACATCGCCGGGCTGACGGCGCAGGAAGCGGCCCGGTACGTCTCGTTCTATTGGGGAGGCGCGATGGTGGGACGGTTCATCGGCTCCGCGGTCCTGCGCAAGGTGCCCACCGGCACGCTGGTGGGGATACACGCAGTTGTCGCGTGCGGGTTGGTGATCACCTCGATTCTGACTACCGGCAGCGTGGCCATGTGGAGCATTTTGGCGGTAGGGTTGTTCAACTCCATCATGTTTCCCAGCATCTTCACGCTGGGAATCGCCGGCCTGGGCAGACTGACCGGGAAGGGTTCGGGGCTCATCATCGCGGCCATCGTGGGGGGGGCCATCATTCCCCTCCTGGAAGGGGCGTTGGCGGACCGGATCGGATTGCATCTGGCGTTCGTGCTGCCGGCGATCTGTTACGTCTACATCATGTTTTACGGATTCGTAGGGTCGAAGCCGCAAACCGTCGTTGCAGCTTGAGCGGACCCCACCGTCAGGCGACTCTCAGCCGCCAGCCTGACCTGCCGCGGTGTCCCGGTCCGTCACCAGCGAGTGGCTCATCGCAGTGGCTGGGGTTCCGATGCACCTGGCGCCCGGCGCGGTATAGGCGTGGCGCGTGCTTCGAATTCCCTGGACTGCGACAATATTTGTAAGTTCAAAAACGCACGTTACTTCCGAGATAGTCCAGCCATGAGCCTCAGAGCAGGGCGGCATTCCAGAGTGGTGTCTATGCGTACCAGTCGCTCCGCCAGGCATCGTCTCCAAAGAAATCGCCTTCGTTCAGGCCCAGGGGAGCGGGATGGATTTGCTTCTCGTTTTCTCATTCATTTCAAACACCTTCAGACCTCCTGATGTCGTGGAATTTGCAGTGAGCCCACAGGCGGGGCAGGCGGTGCTCGCCTGCCCGCCCGCGCCGAATTAGTTAGTTTCTGTCATGAAACTGCGGCTCGTAACGTGCTGCGGGAAAGCAACCGCTCCCTGGCGGTCGCGGCTCGGTACGAAGTCCCATGAAATCAATATAGCCGCTTCCGAGCCGCGCGCGCCAGCAAGCGGTTCTTGCCTTTTGAGGTGAGTTTCGCGACAGAAACTAGTTAGTTTCTGTCATGAAACTGCCATGCGGAGGAGCAGCAACGCTCCCTTACGGTCGCGGCT
>PLRZ01000557.1:2798-4951 GCA_003164075.1 Bryobacterales bacterium
TCAGCCCATTTTCCCCGCCGGGCTGGAATTGCGGGGCGACATCAGGAGTTCTGACCTTTCTCAATATGGCAAGATCGCGCGACGATGGATCTGAGGATTCGGTGGGAGCCGAAGTTGAATTTCAAATGCATTTCCTTGCGGGTGTTCACTTTTGAACAGACCACAACAAATCTACGTATTATCCTAGACCAGCAACCAGGGCCAACGGACTAAACCCAAAGGGGCACTTCGCACTGCGCAGCACCGTCCCAGCACAAACCAGAGGTTCACGCAAGTGGAGCGAGATGAGTTCCGAAGCAACAGGCAATGCAGCTATAACGATCCTCTTTGCCGACGATGACGGACCGCTACAGAAGTTTGTCGCCGCTCTGCTGGAGAAGTGTGGCTACAACGTCATTGCCGCAAGTAACGGAACGGAAGCCATCGCGAAAGCTCGTGCCTGCCAGGGAGTCATTCATCTGCTGTTATCGGATATTGAGATGCCCGGCATCGAGCTGGCGATTCAGCTAAACCGAGAAAGGCCCGACACAAAGATCCTGCTGTTCTCCGGTCTTGACGCCGGCATGTTGGTGCTGACCAACCACTGGCAGTTCCTGCCAAAGCCCTTCCTGACTCAAATGCTTGGAGACCGGATTCGGGACTTTCTATCCGAACACCCGTCCATCAAAGAGCACCTGCCGGATGCTCGGGATCCCGACGAGGACAGTTGAACGAAGGAACACGAAACGAGGTCTTCGCCGTGGTCCCGGAGTGAATCATGATTCTCCCCATCGCAAGCATACGGACGACGACGGAAGAGCTTGGGTTGTCATGCGCCCGAGATCAGTTGACACTGGCAGTTCCCCCGGTTGGCGGAACTGTGCCGGTTGCCCATGGCGCACAAACAATGGTGTCCGTTGGCGTGAGGCGGGCAATTCCGCCGCTCCACACTCATTTCGAATCGACAATATATCCCGAGCGGGTTTCCAACTCGCGAATAATCTCACATTTGCCCGGCCTGTATCCGGGATTGGTAACTTTAGCACACCATTCAAACATCCGCTCAATTCTTTCCTTGACTTCGGAGAGCCTTAATTCTAAACTCATTTCAATTGCAATAAACTGTCGACGCCTTCACTCCGCTGAAAGGAAGCACGGTGCTCTTTTCTCCTGCCTGAAGCTGGTTGCTGCAGCTTTTGCAGTGGACGGAGTGTACCCTTCGATAGGACCGATTTCCCACTGGTTTAGTGACTTTTGGTACATCGGCATCTAAGCCATCGACCCGGTTCTATGTGCACAAGCCTTGTGGGAATGAGGGATTGCGGTATGACGACGAAGACAGCTTGTTTTCCTGCTGCGAGTTGGACGCACCACCTTGACTCCGAAAGGCACAAAGAACACGACTTCGCCAACTTACTATTGGAATTCCGGTACGCCATAGAGCGGAAAGAACCAATGTTGATGCGATACTGCGAATCCGAGTTGGACCGAATGTACCGGGAGAGACGGCCCGCGAGGGGTCAGCGGTAATATTGCGATGGCGGATGACCGTTCGATCCCCATCCGGCGGCGTAGTCCCGTATCGCATGCGGACGAGTTGGTTGCGGATTTTGCTTTCACGCTCTGGCTCTCATCGGCCTTTCGCGGCGGATTGCCTGAAGATGCTCTATTGACCGCCGTGCGAACGCTCGGCGGGAAGACTTCGCCGGGGCTGTTCCTGTTACCTCAACGCAGGGCAAATCCTTGTCCGATCATTCCGATAAAGAGTAGTTCCAGCGCCAGCCACAATAAGGGCGCCTCGCGTGCGCGAGGATGAGACGCCGGCGATGACTTTCCTGCATTACTAAGTACACCGTTTCAGAAGTTCGCTCACGTCAGAACTCCTGACGTCGTGGAATTTGGGATGAGCCCGTTTTCGTGGCGCAGGCACTCCTGCCTGCTGGGTCGAGACTCATATCGACCCTCTTCGCGAGCGGCATCCACCGTCCCGGAGCGCCGAGATGAGTCTCGGCGCCGCAGACACGAGTGTCCGCGCCACGTCATGGATCAGGTCAATATCCCAAACTATCCGAAATCCCCGGCCGACATCAGGAGTTCTGGACTTCATCGGTGGTTCCGTCGAAGCTGCCTGGGGGCCGGCAAAGCCCGGATCACCGGCCCGAGACACGCGGGTC
>PLRZ01000492.1:0-2111 GCA_003164075.1 Bryobacterales bacterium
GTGACGGCGAAATCGATGGTGGGGACGGGCACCTGCAATTCCATGGCGCTCTGCGAGGTCCACATACCGGTGCCGTTCTGTTTGGCGACATCCAGAAGCACATCGATTAGTGGCTTGCCGGTGCGCTCGTCGGCCGTGCCGAAAATCTGGCCGGTGATCTCCACCAGGTAGCTGTTGAGCTCGCCCTGGTTCCACGCCGCGTACACATCGCGCAGTTCGCCGGTGCTCAGGCCGAGTCCGCGCTTCATCAGGTCGTAGGTCTCGGCCAGTAACTGCATCACCGCGTACTCAATGCCGTTGTGGACCGTCTTGACGAAGTGGCCGGACGATCCCACGCCGAGGTAGGTGACGCAAGGCTCGCCGTTCACCTTGGCGGCGACTGCTTCAAGCAGCGGGCGAACGCGCTCGTAGGCGTCTCTGGGACCGCCGGGCATGATACTGGCGCCGTGGCGCGCACCCTCTTCGCCGCCCGATACGCCGACGCCGAGAAACTGAATCCCCTTCTCCGCCAGACTGCGGGCGCGCACGATAGTGTCCTTGAAATAGGAGTTACCGGCGTCGATAATGAGGTCGCCCTTATCGAGGTGCGGCAGCAGATCGGCGATCACCGAATCTACCGGCGGGCCGGCGGGAACCAGCATCATCACGGCTCGCGGCGCACGCAGGAGCGCTATGAAATCCTGGATGTCGTCGGCGCTGCGTACGTTCATTCCCGCGGATTCCTGGCGCAGCGCGGCCACTTTGGCGGCGTCTTTGTCATACCCGGCCACCGCAAAGCCGTGGTCGGCCATGTTCAACAGCATATTGCGGCCCATGACGCCAAGGCCGACCATCCCTATTTCGTGACTCTGCGTTTCCATTCCATCCCTCCGATTAATGCAGCCTAACGCTCCCTAACGGTCGCGGCTCGGTACGCAGCCTCATTTCCGAGCCGCGACCGTTAGGGAGCGATGCGAAACTCCGACTCGTAACGGCAAGACCGCTCCCTTGCGGTCGCGGCTCGGTAACAAGTCCCGTGGAATCATCGCTGCGTTACCGAGCCGCGACCGCAAGGGAGCGGTTTCTTGATTTTCGCGACAGAAACCAGCTAGCCCACTTACTCTAATGCTGCCACAGGATCCGATCCGTTTGCAGCGGAACCGCTACCGAGCGATGCTGCGGGACCACCCGCGCCGTATATCCGCTCACCGAACGCGTGGCGGCCACCCGCGCGCGATACGTGTTCGGGCCCACGCGCTCCATCTCCTGCCGCTCGGGAGCCGCGCCATCGGCGTAAAGTTCCACGCGCACGGCCGCCGGGTCGAGATCGTTGAGATAGACCTCCACTTCGAAAACGTGCTGGCCCCCTTGGCTCTCCGCTTTGGCCGCGCCGAAGTGCACCCCGGGCCACGCCTGTTCCACGGCATGCTGCCAATCGACGATCTGCCGGCCCAGCAAACCGTTGTCGGCGGCGCGCTCGCGGTAGGCGGCCGCACCCGGAAGATAATGCTGTTCGGTGTAATCGCGCACCGCGCGGTCGGCGGAGAATCGCGGGGTCAAGGTCGCCATGCTCTTGCGCATGCGCGCCACCCAGGCGGTGGGGATGCCCTCGCTATTGCGGGAATAGAACTCGGGAACCACTTCGCGCTCCAGCAGGTCGTAGAGCGCTTCGGCTTCAGAGGCGTCCCATGCCGGATCGTCGTGGTGTTCCTGGCCGTCGCCCAGCGCCCATCCGACCTCAGGCGTGTACGCCTCCGCCCACCAGCCGTCCAGTTCCGAAAGGTTGAGCCCGCCATTCACCAGCACCTTCATACCGCTGGTGCCGCAGGCTTCCCAGGGCCGTCGCGGCGTATTGATCCACACGTCCGCGCCCTGCACCAGATTCTCGGTGAGGAGCATGTCGTAATCGGCCAGGAAGATGGCGTGCGGACGCGCCTCCGGGGTGCGGATGAAGCGGGTCCATTCCTGAATCAGGGCCTGCCCCGCTTGGTCCGCGGGATGCGCTTTGCCGGCGATGATGAGTTGCACCGGGCGCTGCGGATCGCTCAACAGGCGCAGTAAACGCGCTGGATCGTGCAGCAGCAGGTTGGGACGCTTGTAAGTGGCGAAGCGGCGCGCGAAGCCCAGCGTCA
>PLRZ01000492.1:2127-4482 GCA_003164075.1 Bryobacterales bacterium
TCCATGTTTTCGGTCGTCCCCAGCCATCGCGATTTGCCGCAGCTTTCGGTCCAAAGATCGTCGGCCGGCGCGGAGTCCCAAGTGGGCATGTGGACACCGTTGGTGACATATCCCACGGGCACCTCCGCCTCGGGCCATCGCGGAAAAAGCGGCTGAAACAGGCGCCGGCTCACGTCCCCGTGCAGGCGGCTCACCCCGTTCACCGACCCGCTCCCGCGAATCGCCAGGTAGGCCATATTGAAGGGCTCGGACGAATCGTCGGCGTTCTGGCGTCCAAATGCCAGCAGGTCGTGCATGGAAATCCCGAGCCTCTTTTCGGCATACCCGCCGAGATATTGTTCGATCAGTCCGGGAGAGAAGCGGTCGAAACCGGCGGCCACGGCCGTGTGGGTGGTAAAAAGATTGCCCGCGCGCGTGACGGCCAGCGCCACGTCGAGAGGCTGCCCCGTCTCATCCATGAAATTGCGGGCGCGCTCCAGGACGGCAAAGGCCGCGTGGCCCTCGTTGAGATGACAGACCTCGGGCTGAAGCCCGAGCGCGCGGAGCAGCCGCCATCCACCGATCCCCAAAAGCATTTCCTGCTTGAGGCGCAATTCCGGTCCGCCGCCGTAGAGCTCGCTGGTGATCCCGCGATGCACCGGGTAGTTGGCCGCGTCGTTGCTGTCCAGCAGGTAGAGCTTCACCCTTCCCACCTGGACTTGCCAGGCGCGCAGCCAGACCGAATATCCCGGCAGCGCGATCTCCAGCCGCAACCACTCCCCGTCGGGTTGGCGCAACGGCGAGATGGGCAACTGTCCGGGGTCGTTATACGGGTAGAGGGCCTGCTGTTCGCCGTCTTGAGTGATCGATTGGCGGAAATAGCCCTGCTGGTAAAGCAGTCCCACGGCGACCACCGGCACGCCCAGATCGCTGGCGGCTTTCAGTTGGTCGCCCGCCACGTTGCCCAGGCCGCCCGAGTAGATGGGCAGAGCTTCACTCAACATGAACTCCATGCTGAAGTAAGCGGCGCAAGTGAGCGGCGCATCGGGATGGTTGCGCTGAAACCACGCCGGAGCTTCCACCGACTTGCGGCTGGCCGACACCAGGCCATCCACGCTGGCGCGGAAATTGGGATCGGCCAGGGCGTTTTCGATGCGGTCGCGCGACACCGTCTGCAGCACCACCCAGGGGTTATGTGTGATACCCCACAGTTCCGGATCCAATTGGCGCCAAACCTGGTCGGTAACGTGCGTCCACGACCAGTGCATGTTCAAGGCGAGCTCCGCTAGAGATTCGAACCCTTCGATTTCGGTCGGTAACAGGTTGTAAATGGGATGGCTCACGCGCGGCTGTTGACTCATCGGTTAATTAGATGCAGCGCGGGCTGCTTGGGCGCAGGTTCCGCATGGATAAATCGGGCCAGCAGGTTCGGGGGCGGGACGGCTATCTCAATATTTCGGCTCCGGAAATGATTGCTTTGCAGGGTTCGATCAGGTCGCGCTCCACTTCCACGGCCACCGCACGATTCAGCAGGTCCACATTGATGACCACGCGATACGCGGACTTCTCCCTGACCAGAATTCCCTCCGTGCCTGCCAGCGGTCCAGCGCGGACCCTGACGCGCTCTCCCACGCGGATGAACGGCCACGGGCTGAAGGGCAGCCCGGATCCTACTACCACTTTGAGATCCTGGATGACCTGATCGTCGATGGGACAGGGTTTCCCTCCAAAGCCGACGATCTGGTGGATGCTCGAGATCTCGAGCACTTTCAACCGGCTCTCGAAATCGAACTGGCAGAAGACGTACCGCGGGAACAACGGGAGTTCGATGACTTTTACGCGGTCGGACCATCGCCGTTTCGCGCGATAGAGCGGCAGGTAGCTTTCGAGCGACTTGACCGCCAGTTGCTCGGCGACACTCTTCTCGTGTTGCGGCTTGACGGCTAAGGCATACCAGTTCATGGCGGCGTACTCAAAGAGTGATTCCATTATACACGGAACGCTTCGTAGAGCGCCGGGGTGACCCCTCTAAACGACAGATAGAGAATGAGTTATGTGCTCGCGCGAAACGACGATGTGCGCCGCATTAAGGCCGTTTTCTACTACTCGAATTCAGAACTCCTGATGTCGGCCGGGGATTTCGGATCGTTGGGGAAATTGACCTGAGCCATGACGTGGCGCAGACACTCGTTTCTGCGGCGCCGAGACTCTTCTCGGCGCTCCGGGACGGTGGATGCCGCTCGCGAAGAGGGTCGAGATGAGTCTCGACCCAGCAGGCAGGAGTGCCTGCGCCACGAAAACGGGCCTGTCCCAAATTTCACGACGTCAGGAGTTCTGAACGTTCTTCCGCGCGGCGATATCTAAAGATACGCCACC
>PLRZ01000022.1 GCA_003164075.1 Bryobacterales bacterium
GGCGGTGTATGTGCCGGCCGACGATCTTACGGACCCGGCGGCGGTACACACCTTCTCGCACCTGTCCACATCGATTGTGCTTTCGCGCAAGCGGGCGAGTCAAGGGCTTTTTCCGGCTATCGACCTGCTGCAATCCAGTTCAAAAATGGCCACGCCCGGAATCGTCGGCAAGGCGCATTATCTCCTGGCGCAGGAGATTCGCCGGACACTCGCGCAGTACGAGGATCTCAAAGACATCATCTCCATGCTCGGTCTGGAACAACTGGCGCCGGAAGATCGCAACGTCGTAGCCCGCGCCCGGCGGTTGGAGCGGTTCCTCACCCAGCCGTTTTTCGCCACCGAGCAGTTTAGCGGAATTAAAGGAAAACTCGTCAGCCTCAAGGACTCTCTCGACGGTTGCGAGCGAATCCTGCGCGATGAATTCAAGGACTATCCGGAAAGCGCCCTGTACATGATCGGGGCGATTGACGAAGCGAAGGAAAAATTCAAACCCGGCAAGCCGGTGGCGAAAGGCGACTCGGGGGGCAAGGCGGCCGCCAAGCCCGATGCGAAGCCCGCCGCCGATTCCAAGCCTGATGCCAAGCCCAATGCGAAGCCAGCCGCCGATTCCAAACCTGACGCCAAGCCCGATGCAAAGCCCGGCGCCGACTCCAAACCTGATGCTAAACCCGACGTGAAGCCGGCCGCCGATTCCAAACCTGACGCCAAGCCCGCTGCCGATTCCAAACCTGACCGCAAGCCCGACGTGAAGCCAGCTGCCGATTCCAAGCCCGAGGCCAAGGACAGCCCGAAGGTAGGAGCCGATTCCAAACCCGATCCCAAGGCCGGGCCACAGGCCAAACCGACGTCTGAACCGGAGGTCGCCCATGCCGCAACCGGCGCTCATGAATCTTAAAGTTCTGCTGCCGTTCGAAATCTTCGCCGACAAAACCGGCGTTTCGCGCATCGTCGCCGAGACCCGCGAGGGTTCCTTCGGACTCTTGCCACACCGGCTGGACTGCGTTGCGGCGCTGGCTCCCGGAATTCTGACCTACCAGATCGGAGCCCAAACCGAGGTTTACATGGCCGTCGATGAAGGGGTGCTGGTCAAGACTGGCCTGGATGTGCTCGTCTCCGTGCGCAATGCGATTGGCGGAACGGACCTCGGTCAACTGCATGCCGCGGTGGAGCGGGAGTTTCTGCATCTGAACGAACGGGAGCAGAGCGTCCGCTCGGTGATGGCGAAAATGGAAAGCGACTTCATCAGCCGCTTAGCGGAGTTTCATCGTGAGTGAAGACTCGGAATTCAGCCGGGCAGTCGCCGCGAAAGTGGCACGCAAGCTGAGGGCGCAGCTCAATTCCAACCAGGGCGTATGGTTCGGCTTGGGGATGATGGGGCTCGTCGGCTGGTCGGTGGCGATTCCGGCGCTCGCCGGCACGGCGTTCGGCATCTGGCTGGACAGCCATCATCCAGGAAATCATTCCTGGACGCTGGCGCTGCTGATCGCCGGCCTGGTACTCGGCTGTTTCAATGCCTGGCACTGGGTAGACAAGGAAAACAAGGAAATGCGAGAGGACCAGGAGAACCACGATGACTGAAACTTTGGGTCTGATGCTGGCGCTCGTAACCGGCATGTCGCTCGGCGCAATGTTCTTCGGCGGCCTTTGGTGNNTCTTCTAAGCAGCCGGCGCTTTGGTTCCTCGGCAGCCTGTTACTGCGAACGTGGCTTACCCTGGCCGGTTTCTATTTCGTGGCGCGCGGCAACTGGGTGCGGCTGCCGGTATGCCTCGTTGGATTTGTCGCGGCCCGCCTGATCGTAACGCGCTACACCCGTCCGGAGTCCAGCCATGCACATTAGTCCCGATCAAACCATCTTCTGGCAATACGGGTTTTTCAAACTCAACGCCACCATTCTGTTCACGTGGGCACTGATGCTCGTTCTGGCCGCCGGTTCCAGATTCGTCACGCGCAAACTTTCCACCGGGCTGGAACGCTCCCGTTGGCAGAACCTTCTCGAAATCCTTGTCACCGGGATAGAAAAGCAAATCGAAGAGGTGGGTCTGAGTGAGCCGCGGAAGTATATCGGCTTTCTGGGAACGCTCTTCGTATTTGTCGCAGCGGCCAGCATCTGTACCGTGATTCCCGGCTACGATCCGCCGACCGCTTCGCTCTCCACCACGGCTGCACTCGCGCTATCGGTATTCGTGGCCGTGCCGTTCTTCGGCATTGAGGAGCAAGGCGTGCTCAACTACCTCAAGTCCTACGCCGCGCCGACGCCTTTGATGCTGCCGTTTAACATCATCAGCGAACTTTCGAGAACGCTCGCGCTGGCCATCCGATTGTTCGGCAATATGATGAGCGGCGCGTTGATTGTCGGCATTCTAATCACGATTACACCCTTCATCTTTCCGGTCGTTATGACCCTGCTCGGCCAGTTGACCGGCATGGTGCAGGCTTACATTTTCAGCATCCTGGCGGCCGTGTACATCGCGGCCGCCACCCGGGTTCGTAAACCCAAGCCTCAATCTACGCAAGGCGTGGCAGCGTGAACTGTCAAAGCACAAAGGAGATACTGTGGATAACATAACTATTGTCGCGGTGGTGTCGATCGTCATCGCCGGTATTACCACCGCAATCGGAGCCATCGGCCCGTCGCTGGCGCAAGGGAGGGCGGTGGCATTGGCGCTAACCGCGCTGGCCCAGCAGCCGGATGCCTCCTCTACCATCACGCGAACCTTGTTCGTGGGGCTGGCGATGATCGAATCCCTGGTCATTTACTGCCTGCTGATCTCACTGATTCTCATTTTCGTCAATCCATTCTGGAACCACGTGATCGCCCAAACCGCGGGGAAGTGACCTATGCTTATCGATTGGTTTACCGTCGCAGCGCAGGCACTCAACTTTCTCATCCTGGTATGGTTGATGAAACGCTTCCTTTACAAGCCTGTCCTTGACGCGATCGATGCGCGCGAGAAGCGGATCTCGACGGAACTCGCCAACGCCGACGCGAAAAAGGCCGAAGCCCAAAAAGAGCATGACGAATTCCAGCAAAAGAACACGGAGTTTGACCAGCAGCGTGCCGGCCTCATGAGTAAAGCGACGGGCGAGGCCCAGGCAGAACGTCAGCGACTCCTCGACGATGCGCGGAAAGCCGCCGATGCCGTCAGTTCCAAGAGGCGGGAAACGCTGAAAGCCGAAGAGCAGAACCTGCATCAGGCAATCAGCCGTCGCACGCAGCAGGAAGTGTTTGCCATTGCGCGCAAGGCTCTCACCGATCTCGCCACGGTCAGCCTGGAAGAGCGCCTCGGCGAGGTGTTCACCCGCCGCTTGCGAGAAATGGACGGCACGTCGAAAGAGGCTCTCGGCGACGCTCTTAAGGCATCCTCGGACCCAGGTGTCGTGAGCAGCACGTTCGACCTTCCCGCGGACCAGCGCGGCGCCATCCAAAACGCCCTCAACGAAACCTTCTCGGCGGAGGTCCGCATCCGTTTCGAAACGGCGCCGGAGCTCATCAGCGGTATCGAACTCACCGCCAGCGGCCAAAAGGTGGCGTGGAGCATCGGGGATTATTTGGCGTCCATGGAAAATGGCGTCTCTGAGCTT
>PLRZ01000179.1:0-4090 GCA_003164075.1 Bryobacterales bacterium
CCACGAAATCGGCCAAAGACGCGCAGGAAAGCGGCAAGTGCGTGCTGGAGGCGGTGGCGGCGATGAAGGAAATCGCCAGCAAAATCTCCATCATCGAGGAAATCGCCCGCCAGACCAACTTGCTGGCCCTGAATGCGGCCATTGAGGCGGCCCGCGCCGGCGAACACGGCAAGGGGTTCGCCGTGGTGGCCGCGGAGGTCCGCAAACTGGCCGAGCGCAGCCAGAAGGCGGCCGGCGAGATCAACCAACTCTCCGGCACTACGGTGAAGGTATCGGAGAAAGCCGGGGAGATGCTGGAAAGACTCGTGCCGGACATCCAGAAAACCGCGGAACTGGTCCAGGAGATCACCGCCGCCAGCAACGAACAGGATACCGGCTCCGAACAGATCAACAAAGCGCTCCAGCAACTGGAGAAAGTGATTCAGCAGAACGCCTCCGCGGCCGAAGAGATGGCCTCGACCACCGAGGAACTGACCGGCCAGTCCGACCAGCTCATGAGCGCGCTGGGATTCTTCCGAACGGGAGATTCCGGGCAAGCGCCGGCCGCGCGTCCCGCGACGGCGCGTCCCGCCGCCTCCTTATCCAAGCTTCACGAGGCCGTCACACATGGCGGCGCCCCAGCCGGTTTGAAGAAAACTGCCAAGTCCGGAGTCGCCCTCAAGATGAGGGAGACAGGTGACCACATCGATAAGGAATTCGAACGTTTCTAGGGCTGCGGCGCGGGCACTTACCCACCGCGCCGCAACTTCAAAGATGCGAAAGGAAGGCTAATCATGAGCGTTACCGAAATCACTGAAACGCGGCAGTACCTCACATTCAAACTAGGCGGCGAGATATTCGCCATCGACGTCGCTAAGGTGCGTGAAGTTCTCGATTTCACCACCATCACCAAGATCCCTCGCACACCCGATTTCATGAGCGGCGTGATCAATCTCCGGGGCAACGTAGTACCGGTGGTCGATCTGCGCCTGTGTTTCGAGATGTCAAAGACGGAGAAAACGGTGAACACCTGCATCGTCGTCGTGGAAATGTTCCTCGATGGCGAGTCGACCGTGATCGGCGCATTGGCCGATTCGGTGGAGGAGGTGATTGACCTGGAGCCTGAGCAGATTGAGCCCGCGCCCAGAATCGGCACCAAGATCCGGACCGATTTCATCAAGGGCATGGGAAAGCGCGATGCGCAGTTCATCATGATCCTGGACATAGACCGCGTCTTCTCCGCCGAGGAGCTATCGGCGGTCCGTGGCACGGAAGTGGCCGTCTGACCGGAGGAAGCGGGGCGCAATTGGCCGCGGCCCCGCCTTCCACCCACCCCATGAGCACGCCGAATGCAGGTCTCTCCAACTCGGATTTCGCCCGGCTGCGCGAATTGATCTACGCAGAATCCGGCATCAACCTGAATGCGGAGAAAAAGACGATGTTGGAGATCCGGCTGAAACGGCGGTTGCAGAGCCTCAGTGCTTCCTCGATCGCCGAGTACTGCGATTATGTGTTTGAACCCGGTGGTAAAGAAAGCGAACTCGTCCACCTGATCGACGCGGTCACTACCAACAAGACCGATTTCTTTCGCGAGGCGGACCATTTCGACTACCTCGCATCCACAGCGTTACCAGAACTGGCGGCGCGCCGGCGCGCGGGCCGGAAGTGCCTCGTATGGAGCGCCGGCTGTTCCACGGGGGAGGAACCGTATACGCTGGCCATGGTCTTGAGTGAATACGCAGAAACCTGTCCGGGTTTCCGGTTCAGCCTCCTGGCAACCGATATCTGCACCGCCGTGTTATCGAAAGCCCGTATGGGCATCTACAAGTCCGAATTGGTGCGCCCCGTTCCCCAGGGTCTTAGGCGGAAGTACCTCATGCGTAGCCGTGATCCGGAGTCCGATCTACATCGAGTGGTTCCCGAACTGCGCGACCTGATCGAGTTTCGACGCCTTAATTTCATGGATGCCGATTTCGGCCTGCCCGAACCGCCGGAAATCATCTTCTGCCGCAACGTCATCATTTACTTCGACCGGGCAACGCAGGTCCGCGTGCTGCAACGGCTTACCGCCCAGATGGCGGCCGGGGGATACTTCTTCGCCGGCCATTCCGAGTCCCTTCAGAATATGGACTTGCCGCTGGCGCCGGTCGCCACCGCCGTCTACAGGAAATCTCGATGATCGAAATTTCGCCGGTTCTACCCGACGTGGATCTTCTGCCAGCGGAGCTGTACCTGGCTCGCGAACCTGCCATTCTGAGGACGATCCTGGGATCGTGCGTGGGGGTCACTTTCTGGTGCGAGCGCCTGGGAGCCGGCGCCATGTGCCACGGCGTTCTGCCCAGACGCCCGCTGGTCATGCCCGCAGGCTCCACCATTGCCGACTGTTACCGATATGTAGACTTCAGCATTCGCCACCTGATCCAACAGTTTGAGGCTCTGGGCGCCAGCCGCTACGAACTCGCAGTGAAACTATTCGGCGGCGCCGATGTCCTCCCCGTCGCCGCCAAGGGTGGCGCCAAACCAACCGTAGGCGCTCAGAATTGCCGGGTTGCGGTCGAAACCCTGGCGGATGAAGGGTTGAACGTCTCCGCATCCGACCTCGGCGGAGTTCGCGGCCGGAGAATCCACTTCCACACGGGGACGGGGGAAGTGCTGGTGCACCGGCTGGCCGTCTTGGGGGCGCCTGGACCGGTAAGGATTGCCCAATGACAAAATCAACAGTTCGCGTCCTTATCGTGGACGATTCCGCCTTGGTTCGCCAGACACTGGCCCAGATCTTATCCGCCGACCCAGCCATTGAGGTGATTGGCACGGCGTGCGACCCTTTCGTGGCTGCGGAGCGGATGAGCGAACAGGCGCCCGATGTGATCATGCTGGATATCGAGATGCCCCGGATGGACGGCTTGACCTTCTTGCAGAAGATCATGAGCCAGCACCCCATACCTGTAATCATCTGCTCCAGCCTGGCTGAGCGAGGCGCGCAGAGCACCCTTAAGGCGCTCGAATACGGGGCTGTCGATATCATTGGCAAGCCACGCATGGGGAGTAAACGATTCTTTGAAGAATCGAGGGTCGTGCTGTGCGAGGCGGTCAAAGCAGCGGCCTCGGCGCGGTTGCGGGTTTTCAAGCCGAGCTGCGTCGTTGAACCCAAGTTCACCGCCGATGCTGTTCTGTCCCGTGCCTCGAAGGCTATGCTCGAAACCACCGAAAAGGTGGTGGTGATCGGCGCGTCCACCGGCGGGACCGAGGCCCTTCGTGCGCTGCTGGAAGTCATGCCGCCAGACGCTCCCGGCATGGTGATCGTGCAGCATATGCCGGAAGTCTTCACCCGCGCCTTTGCCGACCGTCTCGACACCGTGTGCCGCATTTCCGTAAAAGAGGCCGAGCGCAACGACACCGTTCTGCGCGGGCGCGCGCTGATTGCGCCGGGCAATCAGCATGTGTTGCTAAAGCGAAGCGGAGCGCGATATTACGTCGAAATCAAGGATGGCCCTCTGGTTTCCCGGCACCGGCCCTCGGTGGACGTGCTGTTTCGCTCGGCGGCGCGCTACGCCGGGCGAAACGCTGTCGGGGTGATTCTGACCGGAATGGGCGACGATGGCGCCAGCGGAATGCTGGAAATGAAACAGGCCGGAGCCGCCACCATAGCTCAAGACGAAGCCACTTCCGTGGTTTTCGGCATGCCCAACGAGGCGATCAAACGCGGCGCCGTGGATTCGATTCTGCCCCTGCACGCTATTGCCGAATCGATCCTCATTCATGCCGGCTGATGCCGCCGCAGGGGAAGCCAAAGGTGTACTCAAAAAAGCTCGACCGGCTGAGTAACTTGCAGCACGATCTCCGCGGTTTCCCGACTGTCTTCCCTAACCCGTTTTGCGGCTGGCACAAACCTCCAGTGCGGGCTCAACGCCGCGGGCTGAGGGCATGCCCCCTTTGAGGGGCCAGCAACCATTAAGCCCCCGGCTCTGCCGTGGAATAGTTACCACCATTTCGGTAAGGGGCCGCGAAACAATAAGCTGACCAAATGTCTCGAACGTGCGCCATCGCTCCCTAACGGGGTGCCCTCTGGGCCCGGCTCCCTCAAAAGCGCATGCCAAGCCGCGCGCGGGAG
>PLRZ01000179.1:4136-16272 GCA_003164075.1 Bryobacterales bacterium
GGAAAATGGGCTGAGCCATTCCCTTCGATGGCCAGAGCTTTGCAGGTGGGCCAAGCGAGCACCGCCTGCCCCACCTGTGGGCTCACTGCAAATTCCGCCACTTCAGGAGTTCTGAAGGTGGCGCGTGCAGGCGCTCTCCGAATCCCCCATCGTGCCGGAGCGGGACAAGGTCAATGGCGGCATATGGATGTGCCGGCGGCCCGGTTCGGATAAAATCAAGGTTCGCGTGCGAATCACCATCTCGAAAGAGAATTACCTCAAGACCATCGCCGAGGCCGAATCGGAAGGAGAAACCGTCAAGGCCGTCACGCTGACACGCTGGCTGCAAGTGTCGGCGCCCGCCGTCACCATGGCCATCAAGCGGCTGAAGCGCGATGCGCTGATCGATGTGGGCGCGGAAGGGCAGATCACGCTCACGCCGGCCGGCCGCGAGATCGCCAACCGCCTGTTGAATCGCCATCACCTGATCGAACGCATGTTGACCGAGATTTTCGGGCTGGAGTGGTACAAAGTACACGACGAGGCGGAGCAACTGGAGCACGCCGTATCGGCCGATTTCGAGCAGAAGCTGGCGGAGCGGTTGGGTGCCAGCCACGCGTGTCCGCACGGCAACATCGTGGGGATGGATTCCCCGGCGGCGCGGCGGCAACGCGGCCTCAAGCCGCTCGAAGAGGCGCAAACCGGTGAGCGGCTGGTGGTGGTCAGCCTGTTCGAGCGCGACCGGAAACTGCTGGAGTATCTTGACGGGGCGGGCATCCGGCCCGGTGTGCGGCTGGAAGTAGTGTCCGCCATCAATGGCCTGGAGTTGCGGTCCGGGCGCAGGAAGATTCACCTGGAGCAGGCGGCGGGGCCGAAAATCTGGGTGAAGGCGGAGTAAAGCCGCCGGACTTCAGGCGTGCAGGACCAATTCCTGGTCCATCGCCTGAGCAAACAGGTAGACGCCGAACAGCGGCCTGGGATCGCCCTTGCCCCAGCGGTTCACCTGCCACTTGGCGCGCAGGAACTTCACGGGACGACCGGTGAGGTCCATCAGGATCTGGTACGTTCCGCAATAGAATTTCTGCGGGAACGCCACCAGCGGCTTGCTTCCCCAATCCGTACCGTCGGCGGAACCCCAGATGGAAACGTCAATGCTCTCCTGCTCAATGATGCGGGTGAGCCCCATGGTCAGAACCAGCGTTCCGGACTGGGGTTCGCCCAAGTCGATATCGGGAGACTGGCCGGCGTCGCGGACCGTGGTCTCCGGCAGCAAGAACTGTGGAAGCATAGTATCTTCCTTGCCCGGCATAGTTTTAGGCGGCATTAAGTTTCGTTAACTGGTGTCGAGCTAACTCCAGAGTCTCATATTTTTTGCAAAAACAAAAGCGTACTTGTTGGCTACTACCACAGGTCTGCGCATAAAAGCTCGACCCGGGGACGGCGGCCACGCCCACATGGTCCATCAAATGGCGAATAAAGGCGAAATCGCCGGCAAACCCAAAGGCCGAAATATCGGTCATCACGTAATAGGCCCCGCGGGGTCGAAAACAGCGGAAGCCCGCTGATTCCAGGCTGGTTATGATGTGATCCCGGCGCTTGGCATACTCCGTTGCCAGCCCCAGATAATAATCGGCGGGTAGCTCCAAAGCCTTTATACCGGCCGCTTGCAGGGGGGCGGCAGCTCCAACCGTCAGGAAGTCGTGGACCTTGCGGATGGAATCGGTCAAATCGGGTGGCGCCAGCACCCAGCCGACGCGCCAGCCGGTCACGGAGTAGGTTTTACTCATGCTGTTCACCAGGATCGAGCGGTCCTGCATGCCCGGCAGGGAGGCGATGGGGACGTGGACGGCGTCATCGTAAAGGATATGCTCGTAGATCTCGTCGGTGATGGAAAGCACGTCAAATTCCTGGCACAGGGCGGCGATCTGCTCCATCTCCGTGCGGGTGAAGACCTTACCGGTGGGATTATTGGGGCTATTGAGGATGATCGCTTTGGTCCGGGGGGTGAAGGCACGGCGTAGTTCATCGGGGTCGAAACGCCAGTCGGGCGCGTGCAGCTTGACGTAGCGCGACTCGGCGCCGCAGAGCTGCGCGTCGGGGCCGTAGTTTTCGTAGAAGGGTTCGAACAGCACCACCTCATCGCCGGGATTGAGCACCGCCAGCAAAGAGGCCACCATGCCTTCGGTGGCGCCGCAGCAGACTGTGATTTCGCGCTCGGGATCGAACTCCATGGCGTACGTGCGCCGGTACTTGGCGGCGATGGCGTCACGGAACGGTTTGGCGCCCCAGGTGATGGCGTACTGGTTGATGTCGGCGTCGATGGCGTCGGCGGCGGCCTGTTTGAGGACCGCGGGTGCCGGAAAATCCGGAAATCCCTGCGCCAGATTGATGGCGCCCTTGGTCAAGGCGAGCCGGGTCATTTCGCGGATTACCGATTCGGTGAAGCGCGAAATGCGCTGGCTGCGAAAACGAGCCCGTGGGGCGGTTGAAGGAGATGACACCTTTCGAGAGTAAGAGAAAAGCCGGTGTGCTGTAAAGCCGGAGTTGCTGGGAGGGCCCGCTGTTATCCAGGCGCGGGCCCATCCGAGTAGTAGAAAGGATCGTTGATGAAACTATAGCATCGGCCTTACGCGTCGAACAATATGCCTTTGGTTAACTCTGGGGTGCTATCCTGCGGCATAAGAGGCATGTGGCAACTTCTGAAACGCGCGGAAATCCCGTTGCGCATCGGGGTGATCGCGGCGGTGGCTTACTGGGGCTATGTCCTGCTGGCGCGCTACACCGCCGATCGACATTGGGCCGCTCGCCAGAAGAAGGGGGAAGCCGCGCCCGATCCCAAATTCGCGGCCACCTACGGCGGATCGGCCCTCAAAATCCTGCAGTTTTACGCGCGCGATGCGGTCCTCACGGAGGACCGGAGCACGGTGATTTGTTACGGCGTAGTCAACGCCAAATCGCTGCGGATCGACCCGCCGGTGGCCGCGGTCTACCCGGCGCTCAACAGGTGTGTGGAAGTCGAACCGGAACACGACACGAAATACACCCTGACGGCCGAAGGCAACGACGGGACTACGGCGACTGCGGGATTCGGCCTGGTGGTCAAACCCGATCTGGCGAACCGCCCCAGGATTACCGCGTTTCAGGTGATCAAGCACAGTGTGGAACTGGGGCGCCACTACTTCACCATCGCCTTCCGGTTTGAAAACGCCCGCACGGTGACGATCGATCCGGCGGTCTTTTCGACCATCGAGGATTCCGCTCCCTGGGGCCAGTTCGTGGTCGCCCCCGAAACTACCACCACTTACACTCTGACAGTGATGGGCAAGAAAGGCCGCAAGGCGTCCAAGCAGTTGACCGTGGAAGTGCCGAAGGGATGATGATTCAACGGCGGCGGCGCTGTTGAGAAGTTCGTTATGGCCGCCAGGAGGGCTGGCGCTCCCAAGCGTATGGGCGGTGCCCTATGGGCCGGAGATTTCGGGTAGTCTGGGAAAATGAGCGGAGCCATTCCTTGTACCGCGCCATGGCAAGAGATCCGGAGGTGGGGCAGGTGGTGCTCACCTGCCCTCTTTCCTGTTTGGGAGGCGGGCTTGGTTCAGCGCGGGCGGACTGGCAGGCGAGCACCGCCTGCCCCACCTCCGGGCTCACCGCGAGATTCCACGGCATCGAGAGTTCGGAGTCTGCGGTCGAGNNTCGCCGCCACTTCCTTCGGCCTACGCGATCCTATCCAGGGCGGAATCCGCGCCGAGGAGTACATCGACCGACGGCGCCGCCACCAACTTACTCGCGCTCCTCTCGGACTTCAGATAGGCGTAAGGGTCATGGTTCAGACCACCCGCCGGCAGCCATTCCCATAACGGGCCGAGATCCCTCCGCACCATGTCCGAATAGAATGTCGGGAGTTCGTCGGTCTGCTGCTGAAAATACGGCGAGAACTGCCGGTCGCTATCCAGGCGCGCACGGATTTCCTTGTAGTATTTCAGCCGGCCGGCGCCTTCCGTCGAAACGGCCCTCACCACGTTCAGCCACCGCGAGGTCATCCCCTGAGTTGCGCGAAAACGGCGAACAATCGCCCGCGCAGTGAAAGAATACCGCGTCAGCTCGATCACCTGATCGTAGAAATCTCTCCAGCCATAATTCCGCGGAGTGACGTTCATCGCCTGGTTGTTGTTGAGGAAGTGAAAGGGGAACGGCAGCACGCGATCGGCCCGCTGGTACTCCAGATTGAGCGCCGCGGCCCGGCCAAACGCCGTCAGCAGGGAATAACCGGGAAATGCGCCGGGCGTCAGGTCCAGAAACCGCTTGGTAAGTTCGAACGGCTCCTCGCCCTCGTCGGAATCCAGCCCCAGGACGAAATTAGTTTGCACGTACGGAATGTATTTCAGAATCAGGTTCACGTGCTCGGATACCTGGCGGACTTTGGCCATCCCCTGCAACGCGCCGGTCTTCGATTTGCCGCCCAGTTCGAACCACGACTCGATACCGGGCAAGAGAGCTTTGAAGCCGTTGTGGCTGAGCCGCTTCAGGTGGGGCTCCGAAAGCAGGGATAAGCTGCTCTCGGCGGCGAAGTCGATGGAGCCTGGAGGCACGGCGTCCTCGATCATGTCGAGATAGTCGTCGAACCGTACACCGAAATTGGGATCGTGCCATGCCACCAGCGGCCGCTTGAATCGCGTCCGCAGGAACCGCAAGTCCTCCCGGAGTACGTCAAAGTCCATGGGCTGATAGGGCACGTCGGCGTCGATACAGAAACTGCACGTGTAGGGACACCCCAGGCTGCCGATCATGGGGACCATTTTCAGGAAGGGGGTCTTTTTGAGAGTCGGTTCAATGAAGTCCCAGCGCTCGCGCACGCCCGGAAGCGCCAAGGGCTGGCGCTGCGCCGAGAGGTGCACACCCATCGGCCGATGTTGCGAGCAGTCCCGCAGGACGTCGAGCAATGTCTCCCGGTCGGTGAAGCCCAGAACGTAATCGAAGTATTGCCGGGCATCTTCGGGGTAGCATCGGGCATGCGGCCCTCCCAGAACCGTAATCGCACCCCTCTCGCGGAAGAGGTTGCTGAGGGCGTACGCCGTGTGGGCGGCCTCGGTGAAGGCGCCGATGAAAAGCACGTCGAGGGTAGCGGGTAGCTCCTCGAGCAGGTTTTCAAAACCGGTATAACAAACCAGCGTGACGTCGTGCCCCAGTTGTCTGCACCAAACGCCCAGTACTTGCGGCATGATGCTGGCAAGATTGGCATTCATCACGCGAGCGTAGAGCGCTCTGGTGGGGCCTTTGGAGACTATATCGATGATGCCAATGTGGAGTTTTTGCATGTTCGATCCAGGTCCGGATACCGCCGTGTCCAGCCGTGCTCTCCCACCTTTCGGGGACCGCGATGGCCGGCCGCCGCCTGCCCCGTGAGTAGCTTCCGGCACATCGATTGTCTCTATTTCTCCTCGAATGCAAGGCGCCGCGACAAAGGTCGCGGCGACCCCTCAGAGTATTTTTGTTTCATCGATTATGTCATCTTTCCGGTGTCTTCGCTGAGCAATATTGCTCACCCGCATCTCCGAGTAGCATCGCGCCGTCCGGCGCAGCCCTCCCGTGGTCCCTGGCCAATCACCGTCCGCGGGAAAGCCCCTGCCCTGGATATGGCGGAGTGTGGGCGACCGTCCCTACAGTATGCCAGAAAGAACGGACGCAAGCGCGATAATTTCAGACTTCCTGATGTCGTGGAATTTGCGATGAGCCCGCAGGTGGGGCAGGCGGTGCTCGCCTTCGCTCGATCCCATTCGAGCAGCGACCCCAAATTCAGCGCTGGCGGGCAGGCGAGCACCGCCTGCNNCGCCAGGCAGAAATTGCGGGGTGACCTCAGGAGTTCTGAATTTCGATGCAGGGTGCGTAAACGTTTCCGGGATTCCGGGCGAAACCCGCTCCGTTGCCGCCGCGGCTCGGAAACGGTCGCGTTGATTTCGTAAGAGTTACCGAGCCGCGCGCGCAAGCAAGCGGGGGCGTTCCCGAAAGCATATAGGCACTCTTCGATGCAGGCGCCGGCCGCCGGCGCATGCCCGATTTCGATTCAATCCCGCAGCACGACGTTGAGAAGCGAACTGTGGACCTCCAGGCCCTTTTTGTAGTCGATGAAGCCCTTCTTGCGGAACCGGTTCATGAAGAAACTCACCCGCGAGCGCGTGGTTCCAACGATCTCCGCCAGCGTTTTCTGGCTCATTTTCGGGATGACGGTCTCCGGTTTGCCTTCCTTGCCGAAATTGGCCAACAGCAAAAGCACGCGCGCCAACCTCTTCTCACTGGAGCTGAAGAGCTGATCGATCAAATCCTCCTCAATCCTGATATTGCGCGAAAGCACGTAGCTGAGGAATAACTCGGAAAAGCCCGGCTCCTTGTGAATCACGGCAATCGCCGCGGCCTTCTCCAGACGCATCAGCGAACACTCGGACATTGCCGCCGCGCTGGACATCCGGACCGGTTGCCCGGCCAGGCATCCTTCGCCAAAGAAATCTCCGGATCCCAGGATGGCAATCACAGCCTGCTTGCCGCGATTGGATGCCACCGTAACCTTCACCCTTCCCCGCCGGACATAAAAAAGGGCGTCGGCCGCGTCGGACTGCGTGAAGATGGCCTCGCCGGTGGCGTGGTGCTTCACCGACCTGCCGGTTCCCGCGCTCGCCAGAAAGCTTCTGGCGCTGAATCGACGCTTCTTGTTTAGTTTCATTTTCCCGGGGTTCAAGCCATTCGCGCAGGCAACCCGTGCATGGCCCGGCGCGAACTCCCTGTCGAATTTCGGCGGTGCACGCAACAATCGTGGATCGCCGGCGATCCGAGCCATAGCCAGTGTAAGGTGCGTGTTCGTTCCCGTCTGGTCAATCTTGCTCACGAGGTTTTGCCTCGGTTTCCGCGAAATGCTAGGCTATACGTTCAGTGGCCGATTCAGATGGCAAAAAGAAAGGCAACAGCAAAACCGCAGCGTTCCACCAGCTTCGATCCGCAGGCCTTCCTGGCGAAAGTCGGCGCCGGACGAAGCGCTACAAAATTCCCGCAATCCAGCCGCATTTTCGCGCAAGGCGACGCGGCGGATGCCGTCTTCTACATTCAAGAAGGGCGCGTGAAACTCACGGTGGTGTCCCGCCAAGGGAAAGAAGCCGTAATCGGGATCCTCGGCGCGGGCGATTTTTTCGGTGAAGGATGTCTGGCGGGACAAGCGACCCGCATGGCCAGCGCCGCGGCCATGGTGGAATGTTCCATCGTGCGGCTGGAAAAGGCGTCGCTGATTCGGGTCCTTCGCGAAGATGCGGCCTTTTCGGAAATGTTCCTGATGCACGTTCTCTCCCGGAACATCAGGTTTGAGGCGGACCTGGTGGATCAACTCTTCAATTCCAGTGAGAAGAGGCTGGCGCGGGTTCTGCTGCTGCTGGCGAATTTCGGAAAGACGGGAGAGCCCCAGACGGTGATTCCAAAGATCAGCCAGGAGACCTTGGCCGAGATCATTGGCACCACCCGCTCCAGAGTGAGCTTTTTTATGAACCGCTTCCGGAAACTGGGCTTCATCCACTACAACGGTGGGCTCGAAGTGCACAGCTCGCTGTTGAACATCGTACTGCACGATTAGCCGCCCGCCCGGCGCTCGGCAATGCGAGCTTCCAACAAGTCGCTCCCTAACGGTCGCGGCTCCGTAAGCAACCTCAGAACTCCTGATGTCGCCCCGNNATTCCACGACATCAGGAGTTCAGAACCTCGTTCCGAGCCGCGACCGTAAGGGAGCGACCACGCAACAATACGTTAGCCTGCTTCTAGTCCATCAGCCGGTGGTGGTAGTTGCGATGCGGCGCAATCTGGTCGATCGCGAAGTGCGCGCTCCCCTCAACGGTCGCCTTTTCCTGCGCGCAATAGAGGCTGAAAGTCCTCTGGTCCGCGGGACAGGTGCGGGTATCGGCGCGGTTCCATTTCGCGGGCGAACTGAGAATCTCCCGCGCCCGTTTCTCCTCGCCCTATTAGGACCTGGCACAGCCGAAACAGTTAGCCGAAACGATGCCCGCAAATAAGAAAACCCGCCGGCCCTGACTGAGGGACCGGCGGGAGAGGAGTTCCACATCTCGATTGGACCAGCGGCCGTTACTTGCTGGGTGTGCTGGTAGCGGTCTTGGTGCTCTTCTTAGTAGAGCGAGTCTTGCTGCCCTTTTTGGTGCTCTTGGCTGCCTGTTTGCTGGCGGCGCTGGCAGAGGTTCCGGCGGGCGAAGCGGCCTTGGATGCCTGGGCGGCAAACGTCAGAGGCATGGTAGCAATCGCAAGTGCGATGGCGGCGAATAAAGTCTTTTTCATTTTTTTCTCTCCCTGCGGGCCCATCGCCCGCTTACATTCTCATATTGCGCCCGATCGCCTTTGCAATCGATAGCCTGTGCAGGCTATGGAACGCACCGAAATCGGGCCTACGGAGGTTAACGTTTATTAGCCTGCGAAAATAGCCCCGTCCGGGGATATCGGCGGGACTCCAGGCGCGCGATACTGAGAACGCTATGGTTCCACGCCAGATCACCCACCAGAACATCTTCCGGGTCCTGACCGTGGGCTTCGCCCTGGTGATTCTGCTGCTGCTTGCGGCCGCCGCGGTGGGCATCCGCAACATCCGCGCGATTCAGGAGAATGCCGCCGGACTGGTCCGCGACCAGGAAGTCACCAACCGCCTGATCGGCGAACTGCACAGCCAGCAGACCAGCCTCGCCGAAGTCTTCTCCGTCCTCGCGCGCGACCCCGATTCGGTGGACTACGACGGTATCATGGAGCAACTCAACCAGGCGGACAAAGATATCGAACGCATCACCGCCGAAGGGGCACGCACTCCGGAGCAGCAGCTTTGGAAGCGCCTGCGGCAGACGTCCACCGAGTTCTCCACCGAGGCGCGGCGCATCCTCTCGCAGGACACTCCGGAGAGTTTCACCTCCATGGCGCTGTTTCGCGATCACGAAGCCTTCATCGCCGTGGTGGCGCGCCTCATCGAGACGCAGTATCGCAAGGTGAGCGCGGCGCAATCGGAAATCAACCAACGCACGTCGCGCCTGCTGGAAACGTCTCTGCTGTTCGCCTCGTCCAGCGTCCTGCTGGCGCTGATGTTCGCCGGTCTCACGGTGCGCATGGCGTCGCACCTGGTCCGCGGAATGGAATGGCAGACCGCCGAACTGGGCCGCGTCTCGTTTCACATGCTGGAAGACCAGGAGGCCGCCGCGCGCCGGTTCTCGCACGAGTTGCATGACGAGTTGGGACAATCGCTCACCGCCGTGAAGACCAACCTGACCGCGCTCCACCCCAATGGGCAGGTCAATCCCGAGCGCCTGGCCGATTGCCTTCTCCTGGTGGACGAAGCCATCGGCAATGTACGTCAGATGTCGCAGCTTCTGCGGCCCACGATTCTGGACGATTTCGGGCTGGCCGCGGGGTTGCGCTGGCTGTGCGAAGGGTTCGCGCAACGTACCGGCATTGAGGTGGTCTGCGAGGCTCCTTTTGACGGACGGCTGCCGGAGGGCGCCGAGACGCACTTGTTCCGCATCGCCCAGGAGGCGCTCACCAACGTGGCCCGCCACGCTTCCGCGAAGCACGTGCGCGTCAATCTCGCGGGCGAAGGCGGGCAAGTCTCGCTGCGCATCGCAGATGACGGCTGCGGACTGGGACCGGTGACGGCCAACCCGCGCGGGCTCGGCCTGATCGGCATGCGCGCGCGGGCCCGCAGCGCCGGTGGCGACGTGGAGATCCGCTCGCGCCCCGGCGAGGGTGTTCTAATTGAGGTTCGGGTACCGGTGGGCGATGAAACGCATTCGAATCCTGTTAGCTGACGACCATGCCGTAGTGCGCCAGGGCTTCCGCATGATCCTGAGCGCCCACCCCGACCTGGAAATTGTGGGCGAAGCCGGCAACGGCCGGGAGGCCGTGGAACTCGCCGCCACCTTGCGGCCCGACGTGGTGGTGATGGATGTGGCCATGCCCGAACTCAACGGCATAGAAGCCACCCGCCGGTTGACGGCCGAAAATCCGCACATCCGCGTGGTGGCGCTGAGCATGCATAAGGACTCGGTCTACGTGCGCGAAATTCTGCGTGCCGGCGCGCGCGGTTACCTGTTGAAGGATTCCGTGGCCGACGATCTGGTGGCCGCGGTGCGCGCCGTGGCGGGCGGCGAAGGCTACCTCAGTCCGGCGATTTCCAATGCCGTGTTGGACGATTACCGCAAGCACGTGACCAACCCCATCGACCTGCTCAGCAGCCGCGAGCGCGAGGTCTTGCAGATGCTGGCCGAGGGGAAGACTAATAAGGAGATCGCGGTCACCTTGAATCTCAGCGTGTACACCGTGGAAGCGCACCGCGGACGCATCATGGAGAAGCTGAACGTGCATAGCATCAATGAGCTGGTCCGCTTCGCCGTGCGCAACGGGCTGATCGACTGAGCCAACCCTTCCATATGACGAATCCTCGAAGACGGACATTTCTTTTCGGCATGGGCGCCGCGGCTGTAAGCGTCGCGGCACAGTCTGGGGCACCGACGCCTGGGCCCTCGCTTCCCAATCCTCTGCGCGAGCCCACCAGTGTCGCGGCATTCGGTGAGGGCAAAACGGGCGCGATCCACCTGGCGCACGCAGGCGGAAGGTGGCAAGGGGAGGATGTCGAGGTGGATATCGCCAACGGCGCCGTCGGGGTCCGCGCTCCGGCAACTCGCCTCACTCGCCTACGATTGCGCTGGCAGGGCGGGTTTCCATCCGGGTGGCGATTTCTGGGAGATGCCTGGGAACGGTCGTACGGCGATTTGGAATGGCGCGGGCTGGTGGGCGAGCGTCCCATGCCGTGGTATTTCCTGGCGTCGGGCGGCGGCCTGACATATGGGTACGGCGTGAAGACGGGCGCTGCGTCCATTTGCTCCTGGCAGGCCGACGCGGGCGGCGTCACGCTGTGGCTCGACGTGAGCAACGGGGGTGCTGGCGTGGAGCTGGGCGAGAGGCGCCTGGCAGCGGCGGCCGTCGTGGTCCACCAGGGGCAGGCGGGCGAATCCGCGCTGGCCGCGGCGCGCACGTTTTGCCGGGCGATGTGCGAGAAGCCGCGGCTGGCGCCGAAACCGATCTATGGCAGCAACAACTGGTATTACGCCTATGGCCGGAACACCTCCGCGGCGGCCAGCTTGAAAGATGCGGCACTCATGGCGGAACTCGTGCCGCCGGGCGTGGAGGACCGTCCCTTCGTGGTGCTGGACATGGGATGGGGCGGCCCGCCGGAGGGAGCCGGCCCGGTGACCGAGACGCAAAGCGGCTATCCCGACATGCCGGGACTGGCGCGGCAGATGAAAGAACTGGGCGTGCGGCCGGGTATCTGGACGCGGCCTACCTTGACCACCGAAAAGCTCGCCGAAGGCTGGCGTCTGCCACCCTCGGGAGGCAGGGCAAGAGGCGCGTCGATCACGCTCGACCCCAGCATACCGGAGGCGCTGGCCTATATCGCCGCGAGCATCGCGACCATCCGCGGATGGGGCTACGAGCTGATCAAGCACGATTACTCGACGTTCGATCTGACCGGCCGCTGGGGCTTTGAGATGGGCCCCGAAATTACCGCGCCGGGATGGCATTTCCACGATCGGGGGAAGACCACCGCCGAAATCATTCTGGACCTCTACCGCGCCATCCGGAACAGCGCGGGCGATGCCGTGCTGATCGGCTGTAACACTATCGGCCATCTGGCGGCAGGGCTGGTGGAGGCACAACGCATCGGCGACGACACCAGCGGACGCGAGTGGAGCCGCACTCGCAAAATGGGCGTCAACACGCTGGCGTTCCGGCTGGCGCAAAACAACACCTTCTTCGCGGCGGACGCGGACTGCGTTCCCATCACGCGCGATATCCCCTGGGACCTGACACGGCAGTGGCTCGACCTGGTGGCGCGCAGTGGAACGGCGCTCTTCATTTCCGCCGATCCAGCGGCGGTTACGGCGGAGCAGAAGCCGGCACTCAAAGAGGCGCTCCTGGCGGCGGCCGGCCGTCACCAACCAGCGGTCGCCGTCGATTGGATGGACACCACGGTCCCGGAGCACTGGCGCCTGGATGGCCGGGACGTGCGCTACCACTGGTACGAGTAGCTATTTCGGGGACAGGCTACATAACCTCGAAATTAATTTCGAGGTTATGTAGCCTG
>PLRZ01000291.1:0-851 GCA_003164075.1 Bryobacterales bacterium
CGCCTGCCCTCTATCCTGTTTTGGCAGCGGGCCTGGTTCTGCGAGGACGGGCGGGCAGGCGAGCACCGCCTGCCCCACCTCCGGGCTCATCCGAAATTCCACGACATCGGGAGTTCGGAGACTAGTCCGCCCTACGCTTCGAATGAGGGCGCCCGACTACTCGATGGCCACCGTCACACCCGACTGACTCTGCACTCCGCCGATACTGACCGTCACCGGTAATTGTCCGTGAGCGGTCAGACCAGGGGGCACGATGGCGTTGATCTGCGTCAACCCGGCAATCGAGTAGGAGACCGCGCCGGTGTAGAGCACCTGCGCGTTGCTTCCTCCGATGGTCACCGTCGCCGGCAGCACCGACACCGGAGCCGGATTACCGATGATCGCGCCATCGGCGGTCGCCGGGTTGGTCGCGCCGCCACCCACGCAATAGATCACCACTATCGAACCGGCAGCCGCTGGATTGGCGGGCGTGTTGACGCTGAGGTCCTGATTCAAAATGGCGCCGCCGCCGAAGCCCGAGCGGTCCAGCGTCAGGATTCCGGGAGTCGCCGGCTGCACCGGCAGCGTCAGGATGTTGGAGGGTGTGCTCTGATAGACGACCTGCGCTTTGGTGCTGCCGCTCACCGCGAAGGGTGCCACGGCGTTCACCTGGCTGGCGGAAACGTAGAGCAGCGGCGCGGGCACGTTATCGAACAGCACTTGGACGCCGCCCAGAGTCTTCGGGAGAAAGCCGCCCGTTACCGCGTATGCAACGCCCTGAACGGGCCCGATATTGCTGCCGAACACCGCCACGATGCCGCCCGGCGAGACCGCGCCCTGCGCGTAATCGGCGCCGTTCACCACCGCGCTCA
>PLRZ01000291.1:871-1824 GCA_003164075.1 Bryobacterales bacterium
AATGCTCAGCCAACTGACGTCGCTATAGGCGCTCCACGAACAGCTACTGTCGGTGGCGATGGCCAACGTGCCAGTGGTGGCGCCCGCCGGCGCGGTAAGAGCTGAGGGCGTTATGGTCAGACCGGATGGCGAGCCGGGCTGGTTCACCTGAAACGTCTGGACCGGTCCCGTGGTGCTGCCTGCCTGCACGGCGATCACGCCGGATCGTGAGGCCACGCAGAGATTCGCCGTCACCGCGTAACTTAAAGTGCCGTTGAGGCTGCCGCCCGTGGTTGAGGTGAGAGACAGAAAGCCGGTCTCGGCGGCGGAGGCCCAGACGCAGTTGGTCTGCACCTGGAACGAACCGTTGCCGCCCGCCACCGGCGCGTTGGCCGACGTCGGGTTCAAGGTGAGACTACAGTTCGGAGTGGCCTGCACCACGGTGAAGACGGTGCTGCCCCCATTAACCGTGGTGACGATAATATGACCCGCGCGCGCCCCCGGACCGATATTCAGGGCCGCTTCCCACCCGATGGCGCCGTTTCCCGAACCGTACAGCGCGGTTGCGCCGGGGAAAGTGATCCAGGCCGCATCGGTGCCGTACTGCCAGGCGCAGCCCGCGGCTACCGCAACGGTAATGGTGTTGACGGTGGTGGCGTCGGCGGCGATGACAATGCTTTGGCCCGCGGCGGGCGTGAAGGTGTATGAGCATTGCGCAAACGCGGGCAGCGCCGCGGCCAGCAGTAGAAGCAGTTTCATGATTGTGATGTTAGCGCTTCCCGGCAGGCTTTGAGAATAGTCACGGCCCCGGGCGTATCGCCGTGGACGCAGATGGTCCGGACGGTACCGCTCCGCGCCAACCGGACCGCCTGCGCCGCCGCTTCCCGCGGATCGGCGATCAGGGCGTCGGAATACTTCCGCGCGCGCAGCGAGCCGTCGGCCTCATAGCGGCGGTCGGCGAAGCCTTCGCCCAT
>PLRZ01000291.1:1840-2739 GCA_003164075.1 Bryobacterales bacterium
GGACCACCGCGTCGAGCCGTTCGATCTGCAGGCGAACGGTATGGGCGATGTCCGCGGGCGCCATGGGAATCTCGAGGCGTCCGAAATTGGCGCGGTCGGGGTACCCGGGATGCGCGCCGATGCGCACTTTGCGCTCCAGGGCGAGGAGCACGGTCCGCTCCATGGTGGCTTCATCGCCGGCGTGTCCGCCGCAGGCGATGTTAGCGGAAGTGATGTGCGCCATGAGGGCCGCTTCGTGCGCGGCGTCTTCCAATTCGCCCATGTCGCAGTTGAGATCGATGGTATTAGTCGTCATAAGTTTGTTCACCATAGAGGCACTGATCCCACTGCCTGGCGCCGAGGGCGTGCGTTAGTTCGATCGGAGTCTTCAAGGACCTTCCAAGTCGCTAGTTTCTGTCGCGAAACTCACTTCAAGTGGCAAGGACCGCTTGCTGGCGCGCGCGGCTCGGTAACAAATTTCGTGGAATCAGTCGCGGCGTTACCGAGCCGCGACCGCCAGGGAGCGGTCTCTCGAGTTTCGCGACAGAAACCGCTCAGGCGCTCGGAGCGTCGAGACGAGTCTCCGAACTCCCGATCTCGTTGATTTAGGATGAGCCCGGAGGTGGGGCAGGCGGTGCTCGCCTGCCCGCCCGTCCTCGCTGAACAAGCCCGCTGCCTAAACAGGATAGAGGGCAGGCGAGCACCGCCTGGCCCACCGAGCAAGAAACGGCTCGCCCCATTTCCCCAGGCCACCCGAAATCCCAGGCGAGATCGGGAGTTCGGAGTCTGTGCCTCCGTGATGAATTTCCGTCTCTTCATAACCCATATAACCACCGCTCCTGCCGCTGCAACAATCGCAGCGCTTGTTCGATGGTAACGCGCTCAAAACTCACCTGGCCGCGCGGACGGAGTTGCCCCAG
>PLRZ01000291.1:2754-20916 GCA_003164075.1 Bryobacterales bacterium
ACCGCCGGCCCGCGCAGTCGCAGACCCATGCGATCGGACTCCTCCGATACAGTATAAACGCCGCGGTAAAGCTCGTCCGCGAAGCTGTCGGCTTGCGGGCCGCCGGTAACGCGCAGAGCGCCGTCGCCCAATGGAGGCACGTCTCTAGCGGCGCCGCGCGGCTTGCGTACCGCCTCGCTTCCGATGGGAAGCACGTCGCCTTTGCGCAACGGGCGGCCGCCGACCCCGGTAATCACGTGGGTGGACGCGCTGCCCATTACCTTCGGGACGCCGATGCCCCCGCGCACGCACAAATAGCAGCGCGCGCCGGATTGCGAGGGGCCGCAGCGCACCGTCTGCCCGGCCTTCACTTCCACCGGACTCCACAACGGCAGGTCCGCGCCGAAGTCCGAACCGGTGAGCGCCACCACGGTATCCGCTTCGAATTCGAAAGCCCCGCCCAGCAGCGTCATTTCCAGCGCCGCGGCGTTCTCGGCATTACCCACCAGAAGATTCCCGGCGCGCAGTGCGAACGGATCGGCCGCGCCCGATGCCGAAATGCCGAAGTGCGCCCAGCCGAAGCGTCCCAGGTCCTGCACCGTGGTGAGCATGCCCGCCGATACCACGCGAATGCCGCTCACCGCCGCGCCTCCGCCACGAAGCGGACGCGGTCGCCCATGCGCAGCAGCGGCGGCGGCACGGCCTGCGGGTCGAACAACCGCAGCCGCGTCCGGCCGATGAGCCGCCAGCCTCCCGGCGAGGCCAATGGATAGACACCCGCCTGGCCGCCGCCGATGGCCACGCTGCCTTCGAGCACGTGTTTGCGCGGCGCGGAAAGGCGCGGCGTGGCAAGTTCCGCCGGCAGGCCACCCAGGTAGGGAAAACAGGTGGCGAAGCCCACGAAATACACTTCGTACACCGCCCCGGTGAACTGTTCCACCACGCGTTCGGGAGCCAGCCCGGTATGCCTCGCCACGTCCTCCAGGTCCGGTCCGCTTTCCCCGCCGAATTCGACGGCGATTTCGACCTGCCGCGGTTGCGGCTCCGGGGGGTTCGAACTCTCGAAACATTCCCGCACCAACGCCTCGATCTGCCGATGAGTGTAGCGGCGCGGGTCGAAATCGATCAACACCGAGGCATAAGCCGGGTGCAGGTTCAGGACCCCGCGGGCGCCGGCAAGTCCATGCGTGAGGCGCACTACCGCGGCATACGATTCCGCGCCGATCCGGTCGCCGAATACCACGTGAAGCGAACGGTCGCTGGCCGGCCGGATAGTCATACCGGGAGTCAGTCCAGTTTGGCCGGCGCCAGCTTGGGCGCTAGAACATGGATGAGGAGCAAGGCTACCAGATACGCCGAGCCGGCGTAAATGAAGCATGGCAGGTAGCTGACCTGCACGATATATCCGGTCACCCTTTGCGCCGTGAATCCCGTGACCGCGCCGGCCATGGCTCCGATTCCCACCACGCTTCCCACCGCGGCCTTGGGAAACAGATCGGAAGAGAGCGTGAAGATGTTGGCGGAAAAGCCCTGATGGGCCGCTCCCGCCAGACCGACTAACGCCACCACCACCCAGATATTGTGCGTGTACGGCGCATACAACACCGGCACCACGGCGATGGCGCAGATCAACATGGCCGTCTTGCGCGCACCGTTGACGCTCCAGCCGCGCTTGAGCAGGGCCCCGGAAAGCCAGCCGCCATAGATGCTCCCGATACTGCAAGCCGCATAGACTACCATAATGGGCGCGCTGGATTTCCCGAGGGTAAGATGGAAGGTCCTCTGAAAATAGCCGGGGAGCCAGAAAGTCCAGAACCACCAGACCGGGTCTGTAAGCGCCTTGCCGATGGCGAACGCCCAGGTTTCCCTCCGCGGCAACAAACGCAGCCAGGGAACCGACGCAATCGTCTCCGGCGGATCGCTCTGAATCAGCCCCAATTCTTTCGCCGAGACCGACGGGTGCTCCTCCGGTCTGCGGTAGAGCCACAGCCAGAGTATCAGCCAGACGAAGCCCAGCGATCCGCCCACCACGAATGCGCCGCGCCACGTGAAAAGCGCGATGGCAATGGGCACGATGGCGGGCACCAGCATGTTGCCGATGTTGGCCCCGGAATTGAACAATCCCGTCGCCAGCGCGCGTTCCCGCTTGGGAAACCACTCCGCCACGGTCTTGATGCAAGCCGGAAAATTGGCCGCCTCCCCAAGCCCCAAAAGAAACATGGCGATGGTCAGGGTGAGCACCGAACTGGCGGCCCCGGGCCCCATGGCCGCAATGCTCCACAGCACAATGGCGATGGCGAAAGCTTTGCGAATCCCCAGGCGGTCGGTGAGCCGCCCGGCGATCAGAAATCCGATAGCATACGCCAACTGGAACGCGGCGGTCATCTTCCCGTATTCCACCGTGGTGAAACCGATTTTGCCTTCCAGGTACGTCTCTAGAAAGCCGATGATGCCACGGTCCACATAGGCAATCACCGTGGCGATAAAGAGCAAGCCACATATGACCCAGCGGAAGCGCGAGGTCGCTGGTCGGACGGCAAGGGCGGGCATGAGAGTTCTGATTATAGCCCCTGGCGGAGGTGGCGATACGCTCCAACTGTAAGTGGCGCCGATTCACGTTACAATCGTGCTTTCGAAGGGGCCCACCCTTATGAGCCTGGCAACCATGGACGGCAGCATATCTCGCTCGATCGCGGAACAAATGGAGCGGTCGAGCTGGATCCGCCGCATGTTCGAAATCGGCATTCAGCTTCGCCGGGAGCGTGGCGCCGAAAACGTCTTCGATTTCTCCCTGGGGAACCCCGAGGTGGAACCGCCGCCCGCGGTTTTGGAGGCTCTTCGGCAGGTGGTCTCGGAAGTCCGCCCGCACGCTCACGGCTACATGCCCAACGCCGGCTTCCCCGAAGTCCGCGCGGCCATTGCGCACAGCCTGGCCGAACGCACCGGCGTGCCGTTCCACTTCGAAGATATCTTAATGACCACCGGCGCCGCGGGAGCCATCAACACCGTTCTGAAAGCGGTGCTCGACCCCGGCGACGAAGCCATCGTGCTGAGCCCGTACTTCCCGGAGTATCTTTTCTATATCGGGAACCACGGCGGCCGCGTGGTCCTGGTGGACACCGACGAGCATTTCCAGCCCGACATCGCGGCCATCGCCGCCGCCATCGGGCCGCGCACCAAGGCGCTGATTCTCAACTCGCCCAACAATCCCACGGGTACCGTTTATAGCGCCGAAGTCTTGCGCCGGCTGGACGGCATCATCCCCGACTCCATGCTGGTCATCAGCGACGAGCCGTACCGCCCGCTGACGTTCGACGGACTGACGCCGCCCGAAACTTTCGGCGTTCTGCGGCGCGCGGTGGTGGCGTGGAGCTGGTCGAAGGCCATGGCGATTCCCGGCGAGCGGATCGGTTATCTGGCCATCCCGCCGCATTTGCCGGAAGCGGTGGCATTGCGCAACGCCTGCACTTTCGCCAACCGCATTTTGGGCTACATCAATGCGCCGGCCATCTGGCAATTGGTAGTGGGGCGCGTGCCCGACGCCACGGTGGACGTCTCGCAATACCAGGCCAAGCGCGACATTCTGTGCGACGCGCTGACCTCGATGGGGTACGACGCTCCCCGCCCGCAAGGCTCGTTCTATGTTTTTCCGCGGACGCCGCTGGCTGACGATGTGGCGTTCATACGACTGCTGCAGGCCGAAGGAATTCTGGCGGTGCCGGGCGCCGGCTTCGGACGAAGCGGCTACATGCGGCTCTCACTGACGATTTCGAAGGAAGAGTTAGTGCGCTCGCTGCCCGGGTTTGAGAGGGCGCTGCGGCGGGCGGAGCATTGATTGGTGGGCGGACCCTAGCTAGTTTCTGTCATGAAACTGCCTTNNCGATGATTCCACGGGACTTGTTACTACTCTGAGACCGCATGATTTTTCAATAACTTGCGGATGTTCTGCAACGCGGTCTATTTTCGTTAAATCTGGCCCCGCCAGAGGCCCGCTGAGCCGCGACCGCCAGGGAGCGGTCTTGCCGTTACGAGCCGGAGTTTCATGACAGAAACTAGCTAGATCCCATACCGTTGCGAGGATGAATATAGCTACGAGCATAAATACAGATGGGATGTTTAAGTTCCCATCTGTGCCATGCTGGAGCGGTGGGAAAGAAAGCGCCCAAGCAGCCGTCGCTCCCAAAGACCGTCGATACAGAATACGTGCTGACCAGGCCACGCAAGGGTGCGAAGTTGAAAGAAGAAGTATGGCAGACGGAGAACGGCGAAGTTGGGCATTACAGTCTCGCCTCCATCAATCACCGGATTTGCGGTGTGGACAATGGCCGGGTGCTTGGATACGACAACAGCCACGAATACGATCATCGCCACTTCATGGGACCGTGGAGCCGATTGAAATCGAGGACTACGGAGTATTATCCCGGCGCTTCTATGCTGAAGTATACGAGTTGTGGAGGAAAGAAGATGAAGAAAAAGGTTAACGTCCTGAAGCTGGACACCGGAACGCTTGACGAATACGTGAAGCGTTCCATAGACCGGGCGGAAAAATTGGATCGTAACGAGAAACTTCCGGCTGAATTTCGGATCACCTTTGAAGATCCCGCCGATTTGTTGCGGGTGCTCTCCGCTGAACGGCTTCGTGTCCTTTACGCCATTCGCAAAAGGACGAAGCCAACGATTTCAGGGCTTGCCATCATTCTCAAACGAGATCGCAGAGCCGTCAGTCGGGACGTGAAACTTTTGGAAGGGCTAGGATTGCTGAAAACTCGTAACGAGGCCAATCCTGGGCATGGCGCTATGACGGTCGTTGAGCCGCTTGCGGAAAAATATCATCTTGAAGCGACAGTCTAAACCAAACGCTAAGAGGGCCACAAAGGAACGAATCCAGAGTGGCCCTTTTGATGGATACCGATTCACTTATTTCATGCTCTAGCCGCCTAACGGTCGCGGCTCCGTCAAATNNGGATATTTCTTCGCGGCTCCTAACGATTATTGGGCCGCACCCCCGGTTCGCGCCCCGTCCTCAGTCGAAGACTCTCAACTCCACTCCCGTGTCCGAGACCTCCCACCAATTCGTGCCCGCGCGAACCCAGTGAAGCACGTGGAATCCCCCTAGCGATTGCGACTCCGGCGCCTCATCGGCCTGCCCGGCCGGCCAGGTGAACAGATTGACGGTGTGATCCCGATAGCGGTAGACGTACGCCGCCACGCTATGGCCGTTGACGTAGTCCAATCTCCCGCCCAGTAGTTCGAATGCCGCCGGAGGAGCTACGCCGGGCGCGGAAACCAGCCGCCCGGCGAACCATGCCTGCACGGTCTGTACGTCCCGCGTCGCAATGTCCAACAAGTGGTCCGCCTGCAACGACCGGATGTGGGCCGATACCGCTTCCTGCGCCAGCGCGGTCTCGGGATTGCCGGACTGCGAGCCCGTTCCAAGAACCATAAACGCTACCACGCAAGCCGCCGCGGCCAGCACAACCAGCGGCCAGCGACCCGCCCGCCGCGCCACCGCGTTAGCCAGCCCGAGCCGTATCGCGCTCACGGCTTGCAACCCGCGCAACGTCGCGGTGCACGCCGGGCAGCAGCGCACATGCGCTTCCACCTCCAGCCTCAGCGGCGGTGCGAGCTGTCCATCCCGATAAGCGCCGAGCAGTTCTTCCGTCTCGCGGCAGTTCACCGTTACAAGTATTACCCACGGCGGCAATCCACTCCTGTGGATTATTTCAGCAAAGAGCCGGTTTTTGAATCCAAGGTCATCCTTTTTACATCCCCTCGTGACATACCGTGCTTTGATTAGCCTGGTATCGCCGNNCTCCAGGCCCAGAATCCGGACCAGGCCGCAAGAATGGAGGCGTCCGGCGATGTGGCAGGCGCCCGCGCCGCGCTCTCCCACGCAGTCGACAGCAATCCGCGCAGTGTGACGGCCCTCGCCAACTATGCGGAGTTCCTGCAGCGCTATGGCGACCCGGGCTGCAGGGAGGTCTACACCAGGCTGCTGGCCGCGCTGCAGCAGTCCGGCAATACCGCCCGTGCGGCCGTCATTAGCAAGCGGCTGGCCTTGCTCGATCTCGTGGGCGAAGGCAGTCACACGGCGCCGGCCCCCAAGGAACCCGTGGCGATAGCGCCCATCCCCGGACCACTGCGCTCTTTCGCGCGCATGGCCGCCATCGCCGGCGATGCCAGCCCCAACGATGTCCTCCCCGCGCTGGCGCGCAACGTGGTGACCAATGGCTACCAGGCGTCGCACAGCAATGAGGCCCTGGAGCAGACCGAGTACCTCAAACTGATCCACCGTTATCTTTCCCAGGCACAGGAACTGGAGAAACTGGCCGGCGATTCGAAGATCATCAAGATCGAGAATTGCGAATCGCCCTCGGTGGGCGAGTTGCTGCGCATCCTCGGCTTCCGCATTCGCGGCGGCTGCGGTTCCGAGGTGGTGCTGGAAACCGTCAATGCCGCGCGCGCCTTTCTGACCACCGATTCCGGCTTCCCCATCAACGTGCTGGAAGAAGCGCTGCGCACCAACCGGCCCTTCACCTACGACTACCATCCCACCGAGGTCAACGTGCTGTTCGGTCCGGAATATTGGACGGGCGCAGCCAAAGATAAAGACCCCAGCGGTTTTGTGGACTATTTCATTTCCGATCCGTCGCTCTGCCGGCTGTACCTGGGCTTTTCCAAGCTGGACCGCGAAACCGCCAACGACCTGCGCAAAGCCATGCCCTTCACCCGCGTCAAGGCCTACGCCCACGTGCTCGATTTCTTCGGCGGCATGTTCCAGATCCGCGGCGGAAAGGCCGTCCTGCCCGGCGGAGCGCGCTCCGCCTCCACGTGGAGCGATCTGGTGGGCGCTTCACCCGATCATGGGGCCGAGTTTTTCGACAAGCTGCTGGCTAAAGACGATGGTTGGCTGGCCAGCCTCTATGATTCCATCGCGCGCATCAATGGCCCTCTACAGGACTACCTGCTGCAGCCTGAGCGCATGAAGCGCTTCTATACCGCGGTGCGCGGACGCATCACCAGCCCCGGACCGGCGCGGCCCGTCTTTCGCGCCAACACCGATATGATGCTGCTCACCACGCGGCTGCGTCTGGATGCCGACGGCAAACCCCATGTCCCGGGCAACCTGGATGTCTGGAAGAATCTCTTCACCAATCATCCGCAGGGCAAGTACGACGGCAAGCTGACCCGCATGGCCACCACCTGGAAAGAGCCCGACGACGTGATTGAGGCGCTCTTCGCTCTGTGCCGCAAGACTGTGGAGAATGAACCGCTGAAGATTTTCATGGCCATCAGCGACCTGGACCGCAACCGTGCGCAGCCTCTGCAGCCTGCCACCGTGGACCGCCTGGCGCGCGACTACCACGAGTTCGGCGCCCAGTACCCCATCCTCAGCGAATCGCGCAGTGTCAGCGACAAGAACGTTATACAGTTCCTGGATACCGTGGAGGCCCTCAACAAGATCCACGAGCCGTCCTTCCGTTCCGATGCCACCGGATCCTTCCAGGGGCTGGTAAGCCTGTGGCAGATTCTGGTGAGGCAGCAGACTATCGCCGGCGATCAGGCCGGCGCGGCGCTCTCCGGCATCGCCGGCGCGTTTGCCGCCGTCCACAACAACCGCGAGCTGTTCGACGCCGGCCGCGACGGTACCAAACGGCTGCTGGTGGCCGCGTCCGGCGAACTGAAGGGCTCGCCACAGGATCGCATGGTGAACCTGCTGAGCGGCGGGGCGGCGGCGGCGGGCGAATCGGGCGATAGCGACGCGCATCAGGAAATTTCGCAGGAGCTGCAGCGCATCCTGGAAGCGCAGCGCATGATCTCGCTCGACACTCTGTTCAACCTCGCCGATAACCTCGATGCTTTGTCCAAGGGCGAGAAGCTGAAAGTGCCGTTGGTGAACAAGCTGGCGGCCGTCATCGGCGAAATCCAGCTCCCGCGCTCCAGTCTCACCGCCACCGAGATGAACGCCGTGGGCTTCGGCTACTGGACCGACCGGCACATCGACGCCGAGCGGAGACTCAACATTCGGGCGGCCATCGAGAAGGCGGGGACCGACGCGGAGAAGCTCAAGGATGTTCGCGGGCTGCTGGCGCCGCTGCTGCGCGATACGCTGCTCGGTTTCAATTACGCATACTACGCGCCGCCCGGGGCGCAGATTCTGTATACCAACCCGGTCTTCGTGCGCGGCCACGATTTCATAGGCGCGCAGGGGAGCAACAACACCTGGCGAGGCACCGAGGTCTTCGGGAGCGGCTGGCCGTCGAATGGCGGCGGGCGGCTGGTGGGCTCGCTCGCCACCTTGCCGTATGCGCTGGCCGAGGCCGAACAGAACTTCCTGGTCCCCACGCAAACCCAGGCGCTGATTTGGGGCGACCTGGTTCCCCAGATGATTCTCAGCGCCAAGACGGCGCGCTGGTGGAACGTGACGCCTGCGCAGATTCACTGGGTGGGGCTGCACCTGCGTTATGGGCGCGAACTGCTGGCCGAAGCCGCGTCCGACCCGGCCGTGCGCGCGCAAGTCATCGATTCGCTGTCTACTTTGGCCTCGCCCGTGCGGGCCAGCGAAATCCTGGAACTGCTGTCCCAGGGCGCCGCCAAGGAAGCCGTAGACCGTGTCACCCCGTCGGAACTTTTCCTGCTGGCGCGCGACCTCACACCCAAACGCACAGCGGACGACTCCTGCCTGCTGGCGGAACTGCGGCGGCTGGCCGATGGCACGCCGCAAGAGATCAACTATGCCGCCATATCGCGAGCCTTCGGCAGTCCCAAACCGACCCTGGCGAACTCCTATGAGCCGGAGCTGCTCAATCTCCGCACCTTCCCCACTCTGATGGGCTACTCCAGCCGCATCATGGCGGAGAGTTGGGAATCCAACACGCTCTATTGGGTGGCGCTGGCCGATGAACTAAGCATCTCCCCCGGACAACTCAACGTGCGCATTCCGGAGTGGACCCGCAAGCTGGTGGAGGACATTTTCGCCTCTCACCTGGAAGATTGGCCCGCCGTGCTGCGATCGCTGCGCCAGGTGGGCGACGAGGTGCGCGCGCAGAACCGCGCCGCCGTCAATGGAGATTCGAAAGCCGAACCCCAGGAAATTCCCAACCGGTAAAAGACCATGACGATTTCGCGACGAGAACTATTCGGAATAACGGCAGGCGGGCTTTTGCTGCGTGCGCAGCAGCCCCAGCAACGGCCTGTCTTTCGTGTCAAAGTGGACATGGTAGTGCTCAGCTACCAGGTGACCGACAGCAAGAACCATTACATCAAGGGCCTCAAACCGAGCGACTTCCGCATCTACGAAGACGGGATCGTCCAGAAGATTTCCACCTTCGCGGAAGGCTCCAACACCCCTGTGGCAGTGGCCGTGGATGGCACCACCCGTCCGCTGCTGGAAGCGCGCGACGAAAAACTGCCCGGCATGGAGAAGCCGGACGCCTTTGTAGGCACCAACGTATTCGTCCTCTTCGATACCAGCAACTTCATGTACAAGGGATTCGTCTACGCCGAGGACGCCATCACCGATTTCGTGCGCGGTCTGGATGGCGCCGATTCGGTGGCGGTCTACACCTTCAGCCGGAACCTCTCTCGCGCCGCCAGCCTGACGCGGGAAAAGAGCGATGCCATCGCCGGGCTGCGCAAGTCCGTNNTTCTCCAACGGCCCGGACAACGCCAGCATGGTGGCGCCCGACGATGTGCGCGCGGTGGCGGAAGACGAGGGCATTCCCATCTACGTGATTTCCACCAGCGAAGTGAATAAGGATGCCATTTCGAGCAATGTGTTCCGCCGTCTGGCGCAGCGCACCGGAGGAAAGGCCTATTGGGCGCGCACCTGGCAGAAGCAGGTGGAAGCGCTCGAAGACGTCCGCGAGGAAATGAGCAACGCCTACACCGTGACTTACTACCCGGCGGCCAACCCCAACGAGGGATTCCGCAAGCTGCTGGTGGAAGTGATCAACGACCCGGGTAAGAAATTGCGCGTGAAATACCGCCCTGGATACCGGCCCACGAAGGTTCTATAGTTTTCGTCGCGAAACGCAAGAACCGCTCCCTTGGCGAGGCGCCCTCTGTGCCCGGCAGACTAGCTGTTTCCGGGGATCGCGCCCACTCCTAAACCGGACCGCAAAAGACCTGGGTACACGCAACAGAATGGCCGCACGAAGACGGACTACCGCGAAGCGGTTTAGTGCACTCATGGGAAGAAGTTGTAGAGGCGCGGAAAGTGGGCTCTAAGATCCTCCTGCGTTGGGCCATCTTCGGGCAGGACGTCCCAGGCATTACGCCAAACAAGCAGCTTATTGATCTAGGCCGTCTGTTCGAAAGCAAATGGACGATTGAACAAACGAATGCGGCAGTGAAGGCCGTCCTCGCGATTAAGCCTCCGCGCGGCTACGAGAAGCTCTTCGCGGTCGAGAAGCTCCACGTCCTGCCCGCCGCCGGCGAGGACCCCAACGAGGCTACTCGGCTCGCGATCCGCGCCATCGAGCGCACCACGTTCGCGCCGGGCCGGACGCGACCCGTGAGCCAGGATCTTCGAGTTGACCCATTCCGCATATCGATATACGCTATGGATGTGATCAGCAGCTTCAAGGACGCCGAGACGGAGAGAATCTTCCAAGGACTCCGGTCGCGTTCCTTCGAGGCCATCGCCAAGACCGCTTATCGCAAACTGGCCATCCTCCACTCGGCGAGAACGCTGCACGATCTCAAGAGCCCAGGACTGTTGCTCGAAGCCCTCAAAGACGACCGGGCCGGCCAGCACGGTATTCGCATCAACGACCGATACCGCGTCTGCTTTGAGTGGCGGGACGGCGAAGCAAGCAACGTCGAAATCGTGGACGACCATTAGAAGGAACACTGCAATGACCATGAAGCCACCACACCCCGGCGAAACCATCAAGGAAGAGTACCTCGTGCCCCTCGGCATGAGCACCACCGCACTGGCAAAGGAACTCGGCATCGGCGCTCCCCGCCTCAACGAGGTCGTCCGCGGCCGGCGCAGCGTAACCGCCGACACCGCACTGCGGCTGGCGCGCTACTTCGGAACGACGCCGGAACTCTGGATTAACCTTCAGTCGTTCTACGATCTCCGCATGGCGCAGCGAAAGGCCGGCAAGACCATCGAACGCCAGGTCACGCCCCGCCGCGCTGCGTAGTTTTCGCGAAGGCTGAATCTGGAACGAGATGATCCGATGGCGGTTTTGGACTCGTGGTCGCCGCGCTTGACTGTGCGGCTGCGCAGAGTGATTGATGTGGTGCGCGGATCGCGCGCAGAAGAGGACCACCACAATGACCAACGCCACCATCGAAACCACCACCAGCACGACGACGAACGCCACAGCCGCGCCGGAGGGCGCGCAGGGCAAGCCGGCGCCAGCCAAGGCGACCAGGAAGGCCACCACCAAGAAGGCCGCGCCCAAGGCCAAGAAGACCGCGAAGGCGGCGAAGCCTGCCACCAAGAAGACCAGCACCAAAAAGGCCGCCACGCCTTCCGTGCCGCGCGAATTCTCGAAAAAGCAGATCGTCCTCGACATGCTCAAGCGCAAGACTGGCGCGACCATGGCCGAGATCATGAAGGCCACGGACTGGCAACCGCACTCGGTGCGCGGATTCATCTCCGGCGCCCTCGGCAAGAAGATGGGCTTGAAGGTCGCGAGCACGAAGAACGACGCCGAGGAGCGCTGCTACAAGATCGCCGGCAAGTAGGATTCACGTCCGCGTCGACGCCGCCGCCTTCGGGCTGGCGGCGTTCGTTCGCGGTCCACGGCGAGTAGAGGTCGCGCCCGCCCCAGTTGCCGATGACGATCCCGATTAGGACTTATGAAACGGAATCACACGAGCCGGCGGGCGGACGCCCTGTGCTTCGAGTATCCGGCGCAGTTTCTCGCTGCTCTCGATCCACATCGCCATGATTCTCGCATCTTCGCGGCTGGCTGGTTTCGTGCACCGAAACGTTTCCGCGAGTCTTATCCACTCCACGGCTGTTTTCACAGCGAACGCATCGTCCATCGACAAGAATGTACCACCTTCCTAGGGGGCGTGGCGAAGCCGGGCGACGTCGTAACTCTCCCATACGGGGAGGCCTCTTTGCGCGTCCTATTTGGGGACGATTTCCTTCGAGCGGACCTAGCCGGGTCCGCTCGAAGAATCATCGCGCGGCTTATCCCGCCGCCACGCCCCACCTCATCGCATATCGCGCCCGCTGGCGTTTGCTGAATCGGCCGCCGCGCTGCCGCGCGTGCCACCGGCGCCGGCGCTCTGTGGCGATGGCACATTGCGTCGCTCCGTCCTCGCGCGAAGTCCCACGATGCGCTTCGCGCAGATCGTCAATCGACAACGCGGCGATCTCCGCGCCCGCGAACTTGCCGCCGGCGATGGTCATCGGCGGGCGTAGCGGCTTGGGTGCGCCGCCTGGCGGATTGCACGCTGGGCAACATTTCGGGCAGAAAAATCCGTGGACCAACAACGGGATGTGCAGCACGGCGGGCACGGTGCCGCAGGCGTCGCACTGCGCGCGCAGCGTAGTGGATCGCTTGCAGTCGCGTGAGAGACGATGGTCGTGATCGTTGAGCATGTGAGTCTCCTGGGAGAAACCCTGTGACCGATTGATCACAGGGTTTACCTGTTGGTGGAAAAAGTCGGGGACCGCTTCGCTGTGCGATCCCCGCCGCGATTCGCGGACCGGGCAACCCGTGTAACCCGGCGAAACTAAAAATGCGGCCCGGCGCGGAGTAAGGAGTGAACCGCGCCCAGGCCGCAACGCAGCATGCCGAACTACGCGTGGTTGCGAACGTCCACGCTGTTGGCTGCGATCTCGTTTAAGTCGTCGTCGTCGGCGAGCCCAGTATGGCGGCGATCTGCTCGCGGCTAAGCTCGCGGTGCTGAGAGAGCGCCTGCGATAGCTTGAGGATCAGCGGCATATTCTCAGCGACCAATCGCTTCGCCTCATCGCGGGCACGACGATATACCTTGAGTGCGCCCCGCCAGCCGGGATTCCCGCTCAGAGCGCTCGCAGCCATACAGTTGCGCGCAGCAAGCTCACGATCAGGCAGTATCGCGGAAGCTGGCGAAATAGGAATCGGGTCTGCCGTGGGACACGCGACGACGGTACATCCAGTGAGCAAGCTCCACTTGGTGACTCGTACATCTGGGCGACCGACCATCGAGACGGAGAGAACGTCGAGCCCCTGCACCCACGCTATCGTCGCATGCCCACTTTCGTGATCCGCCACGGATCGGCGAAATGGTTGGGCGCGCTCAGCCAGCGGACCCGCGAGTATCCAGACGGCGTGCTGGAAGTACGCATCACGTAGTGGCGAGTGCGCGCTGCCAATCGCCTTCTTGCGCTCTGCTACGAACGCCGCCTGCTCACGCCGGTCGCGCTCTGCTAGTGCGCGCGCACGTCGCCAGTCCTTCCGCATCGCGGTGAATAAAATCTGCCGGCAACGGCGCGCGCTCAACACCTTTCGCTCCACGAGCGCGGCGGCCAGTCGCCGTACGAGCGGCATGTAATCGATCAACAGCGCCGTGGTGAATCGCTCGATCTCGCCAAGATCGAAATGATCGCCACCAAGAAGCTTGAAGGCCGCGATGTGCTCGTCGTCGGAAATCGCTTGTTCGCCCGGCTCCGGCATGCGACTGCTGGCGCGGCCCGCCGAGTGGCCGGCGACAGGAATAATCGAGGCGCCTCGAATCGGCGCGGCGAGTAGGAACTGGACGGTAACATGGCAGGCCTCATGTCGCCCGATGTTAGCCTCCCCTGTCGGGAAGGCGCACATCTTGTCCGCGACGATGCCCGCGTAGAAAATCGCCAACTGGCGGCGTCCCCATTCGAAATCGGGCAGTTGGATACCGGCGCCCGGCGCGACGGTGATGAGCGTGGAAGGCGAGCACGCATCGCGCGTACCCGCCTCCGCGTTGGCTGTGGCAGACGGCGCGCTCAACCGCGCGTCTCCTGCGGCACGGGCGGCGCGGCGTGACCGAAAAATTGATTGGGCGTTCGCAACCGATTGTTGGCCGGCGGCGCTTCTTCCTGCGGCGCGGCGACCACCGGCTGCGGGATGGTGCGGATGTACGACGACGCCGTGATGCCGCCGCTGGTCATATCCCAACTCATGCGGCAGGTCGTCGGATTCCCCGCGAACGTGGAAGACTTCGGCTGCGCCTCGACCCACGTGATCACGTCCGACGCCGACGGCGTATCCACCGCTTGCTCCAGCACGGCCATGACGATCTCGTCGAGCGAGAAGATCTCGGAGTCGATCTGGATGTGACCATGGCGCGGGATACCGCTCCGCTCCATCTCGGCGGCCTGGCCATCAAGGAGACGCGACATGCTGGCAGCACTCGCACTCTGCGCCATCCCCTGCGGCACGTGATCGACACCCTCGATCTCACGAAGCGCGTCGAGATGCGGGCGCGCCCGGATGGTGAGTTCCTCGGCCTGCCGCCGCGAACCGGCGGCGCGTGCCCGAAGCGCTTCGACCTCGGCGTCGAGCTTCGCCTGGATGGCCTGCAGGCGCTTCTGCCGGCAAGAGCCAATCGCGCGGTTGATCGCCGCGATCTCCGCTTGGATACGGAGGACGGCGTCCACCCCGATGGTGGTGCTCGACTCCAGATATTGATCGCCGGCCGCCGATTCGGCGGTGGCCAACTCTTCACGCTTCACGCCCTGCTGCTGCAAGAGCGCGATCTCCTTCTCCGCGAAATTGCGGATGTGATCAACGGCTACTTCCACTGCGTTCATGTTGTTTCTCCTTTTCGGGTTACCAACTACAAATCGATTTGTACGGCATCGTCGTCACCGCCGTCGCGGCAACAACCAATCCGGCGGTCTGCGGGGAATCCACGGACGGCCCTCGCGGGATACGGTGCGCGCGACTCGATCCTCGATACGGTCGTAATAGAATGGATCGTCCGGTTTTCTTCCCCAACCCATATCCAGCCACTGCCCGCCGCCCATCCGCTTCGGTGCTGGCTTCGGCGCATTCGGCGGTCGCGGACCCGGCGTGGGCGCGCGCGGTTGCGGCGGCGCGGTCGGCGAACAGGCGGGGCAGCATTTCGGGCAATAGCCCCCGCTGTGAAAAATCGGTTGGTGCATCACTGCGGATCTCTGGCTACAGCGGCGACAGATGCCTTCACTATTCACGGTCACGCATGCTGGCATCTTCTTTCTCCTCCTGGCGCCCGCCGATCACGCCGGCGATGCGAACCAGTTCTCGCGTGATCTCGGCCTTCATCAACGCGCGCACTTTTCGCGGATCGCCCTGCGCGGCAATCGGCCCGGCCAGTCGTTCCGCGAGTCCCTCGAGCCCGTCGCGGATCGCGCTGATGTGGCCGGCGACCCGCTCCTTCACGGCGTCGCGCTCGATTAGCTTGCCCTGCCGGGTCTCGAATTCCAGGCGGGCCAGCTTCGCTTGGAAGATGGTTCGAATCGTCTTCGCTTCCGCATATCGGGACGCATTGTCGCCGGTTGCGGTTGGCCCGGCGTCTGGCCGGTCGTCCAGCAGGCGGTCGGCTTCCACGGCGTCGATTAGGCGCCCCTTCATCGGCAGGAGCCCGGCCTTGACCATGCGGGCGACATACTGGCGGCTGACGGACCGGTGGCGCGCGTATTGCGAGGCCGTCATCCACGGCGATTCGTTTTCGTTTTTCATCTCGGTCAACCTCTTTTGACACCTTGACACCCTGTTTCTTGGACTCGGACCCTGGCTTTGTGGCGGACCATTACCATGCGCGGCCCGCGGCCGAAAGTCAGAACCTAAAAATCCGGCGCGGCCACCACGCTGCCCATTCCACGCGCGCCCCACGGCCGCCCCGTTCCCACGCGCGACGGCTGGCTGGCCATGGCTGTGCCGGGCTACTGGCGGCGCGGCACGCGCGCCCCGTGGTGCGGGTCGCCCCGCGAGGACCCCTGGCGCGGCGCAGAACACCCAGAACACCGTTTTCGCCCACCATCTCTCACGCGGAGGACGGGGTAGTGGCGGCAACCGGCCGGTCGATCAATGGGTATCTGGCCGCCGAATAACCATCCGTACCCATTCGGCGGCCGACTGGCGGCGAGCGTCACGCCGTCGTGCTTATCCGGCATCGAATCGTAAGTCCTTTGTTTCCGGACATCAGGTATTCACAGGCTGTAGCGTGAAGGCGGTGCACGCTGTAGCGTGAAGCGTGAATACCCATCTGTACCCATCGAATACCCATCCGATACCCAATTGCTATGTCATTGAGAATATGCGACTAAGCTTCAAATACCCAAAATACGCATCGAAATGAAACGTGTTGTGAGTCCGTGCACAGCCTGCACACACACACGAAATGAATTTCACGGCGGAGTAGGATAAACGGGTATGGCGGTTATTGGATCGTCTCCTTGGCCAATCGGACGGCTAAATCCTGGGTGGCGCCGATCTCCTGAGCACGTAGATACTCGTGATCGTCGGCGCATGCGTCGGCAATCTTACCGCGCCATATCCGGCGCAGCCGGTGGTTGCCGATGATTGTGGTCTCCTTATACCGGAAGCCCGCGTCGAACAGGCGATGGTTCATCTCGTCGATGTCGAACTTGCGATCATGGGTCCGCCTCAGCCAATCGAAAAGCGGCGGGCCTGCGAACAGCGCTTCGGCCACCTCGGCATCCTGCTTATCGAGGTAGTAAACGCCAGGGATGGCGCGGGCGCTCCGACGCGGTTGAGCCAGCAGTGAGAGTGCAACGTTGAGCTCGGCCTCGCCGACGGCGCGGACCAGCCAACCGCACCAACCGTTGTAACTGCCGCCGTTGGCGGGCGGGCCGTCTGGGTGCTCGTCCGCGGGGTAGTGCTCGAACAACTCGTGCCTGGCAGATGCGAAGAACTCGCCAAGATCGCTGAGCATCAATTCCACTTTTCCCAGGCCAGTTTCTTCGACCTGGATCACCTGGCCGAGCGCCTCACGGATCTGACGCCACTTCTTCCGTGCCTTCGGCGGCAGCGGCGTCCGCGTATACCTCCACACATAACGGTCGACCGCGGCGAACGAATTCACGATGCTCAGGCTCGGTATCTCGACCACCTGCTCGACGCCGTCATCGTGCTTCAGCACCAGCTTGTAGGAGGGGTCGGTATCTTCCCCCACTTGGATCAACCGGTCAACCGGTAGCTCGAGCCATGCGCGCAGTTTGGCCCGCGCCTCTTCCGGGCCGCCGGCACGAACCTCTGCGATGTCCGCTTTCTCCTGGACCTCGCGCTCCGCGGCTTCCTTCCTCTTGGCGTCGGCCTCGGCTTTCTTGCGCTTGCGCTCCTTCTCTTCCGCGGCCCACTTCCGCGCCGGGGCAATTGCGTACTTCTTGAACCACCGCAGCGTTTTGGGACCGCGCTTCCCGACATCACCGTGTTCGCGGCGATGCACTGTCAGGATGTCGATGATCTGCTGGTCGGAGAAGCCCCAGATGGCCAAGCTGCCCGCGATTGAGAGTGCGAAGCCGGTCCAACTGGAGTCGCGGGGCATGCGCCTCTTGCGATCCCACGTGTCTTTGAAATCGGGGTCGATGTCCTTGTTAGCATCGAGTTTCTCAATCGTCTCCGGGTCCAGTTCCACTTTCGGGCTGACGGTCAGATCGCCATACTCCACGTTGCCGCGGCCGTCGTCGTGCTTGATCTCGACCTCCGGCACACCAATGGAGTCCAAGATCGAATCGATGTCCGTGGGATTGTAACGCCTGCCGGAATTCTGGATGATGCACACCGGCCTGAGATCGTCGGGTCGCTTACCGTTGGTGGTGCCGGGCACGCGGAAGAGATGCTCCAAGCTAAACGTGGAGTCCATCGCGTAGCCGAGCAGGCGCTTGGCGTCGCCCGCGATGTAGCGGTGCCAGCGCTGGGAGCGCGCGGCAGCACCGTCCCGGTCCTGGTCGGACGTGAAGGTCAACGACTCCAAGTCTTTGAACCACCACCCGGCCTGCAGGCCGTGGCCGGTAGACCAGATCATCGTCGGCGGGAACTGCTGCGGCAGGATGCGCAGCGCATCTGCGTCGCTGGCAGGCAAACCAGGCTTCTCGTGGACCCCCTTCGCGAAGATGTCGATGTCGCAGACAAGACCGGGCAGTGCGGACACCTCTTCTGCGGTGCAGCGCTTATGGCGTCCCGGATCGCGGGGCGCCAAGCCAAGCTGGAAGTAGATGTTGGGCGCATTGCTGCCTTCGACGAAATC
>PLRZ01000322.1 GCA_003164075.1 Bryobacterales bacterium
TTTCGCGGTATTCGCGGACAGCTTTCCGTAGAACAGGACCTGGGTCGGGTGGGTTCAAAATCGCATCCACAAATGCTTCGGTTTCGCGGGCGGAGAGAACCAGCATGGCGCGCTTTTCGATAGTCTGTTCCGCTGCGGCCTGGGCACTATGCAGAACGAAATCGGTCATGGTGCGACCCTCAAGGTCCGCGGCACGCTGAATGAGGAGCTTCTGTTGCTCGTTGAGACGGGCATCGAAGCGATAGGTCTTGGCCGGCCGCGGTTTTGGCTTCTGCGTCCGGACTCGTCGGTTGGTCTGTGGCACGCGATCCTCTCCTTCACTAGTGTACGGTAAATTTCCGTACCGGGGCAAGCGAAGCTCAGGGCTGAAAGAGCGGAACGCCGGCTTTTTGAGCTGCTCGAACAAGCTGACCGTCCAAGCTGGCCAGAGGGAGACGTTCCTGAATAGCCAGGTCCAGGTAAGCGGCATCGTAAACCGTCAGGCCATGCTCCTGGGCGAGGGAGAATACGTCATCGTACGGGCGGGCTCGCTGAGGCGCACGTTCAGTTCATTGAGCGAGAGGAGGAACTGCTCACCGTCTGGTTTGCCGATCCGGCCGCGCCGAATCCCCATAAGAACGCTGTTGCGTATCTCGTACGCGATCGATGCATCAATGACGACGGCCGCCATCAACGGCGCCCATAATTCATGTGGTCGCGGGAGGTCCAGCCTTCGAGATCGGGTTTGACACGCTTCTGAATTTCAAGGATGCGCACGCCGGCTTCGGCCCGTTGGCGGCGCTTCTCAGCGTCGTCTGCAGCAGCACCGTTCGAACGCTTCTGCTTGGGGCGCGGTTGGCCGAAAGCAAGCGCCGAAGCCGCGCTCTACCGCCCCGGCGGCAAATCCATCGCCGGATTGCTCGCGAAAAATCCTACCGGCATCAGTTTGAAGCCGGCTTCATACACCGGCATCACCGGCCAATCCTCGGGGCGCGGATTGTGAGTGATCCCCATGACGTACCACAGCACCACATCGCGCCCATCCACCGGCCGGTTGGCGGAGGTCCACTTCGGCAGTCCATCGCCGCCTTTACTCTGGTTGGGATAATCGCCCGCGGGGTACCGTTCCGCGTCGCTGTAGGGCGTCACCCAGACATGCGCATTCAGGAACCCGGCGCGTTTGCGCACCCAGGAATCGGGCAGCGCGAAGGGGAGCGAATTCTCTCCGGGCATCAGCAGGTATCCGGTGGGATGGCCGAGCGCATTGGTCGCGGTGGAGCTTTCCACCAGCCATCGCCGGCTGCTGGCCAGGTTCAACTGGCGCTGGGCCTCACGCTCGGTGCGTAGCGGCGTCTCTTGCATGGTGAAGCCGCCGCCATACGGATTTTGCGGNNGTGGCCACTCCCTTGGCGGCCATGATGCCGGTGAGGTGCACGCGCATTTCGAGCATGCCGTCCTGGTGGAAGACCCAGTCGAAGCCGTACTCGTAATTGCCCGGCTGGCTCCAGTAGGAGAGCACCAGTTCGCGCGAGCGGCGCGTATTATCGGCGTGCTTCCATGCGATCCCGCCGTCGCGCTCGAATAGCGCCACCGCGCCCGGGATCACGCGCGGCTCGCCGGAACTTTCAGCCACCACGGCGTCGAGCACGACGCAATTGGCGGGGCAATCGATACCGGCGCGCAGTGGACTGGCCGTCGCGCCCAGGCCCAATTCGCCCACGTCGAAACTATTGCGGAAGAACCAGGCGCCGGTGGGGTCGCCATACGGCACCACCATTTCGGAGAGCGACCCGCGATACATCACCGGCCGCACCTTGCCGCCGTCCTCATAACCCACCTGATAAAGCACCACGCCCTCGCGCGGATGGAGGGCATAACGGAAACGCCACTTCTGCCAGCGCACTTCACCGTCGTCGATCTGGAAGCCCGGCCCGTTCGGCTGGGTGACGGTCAGCGGCGCGGGCGCCGGGCGCATGTTGTGGGGACTGAGGTCGGCATTCTCGCGCGAGACGGGCACGTTGCGGTCGACATCCAGGAAATCGAGGATCTTGCGAGTGGTCAGATTGACGTGCGCCACCACGCCCTCCACGGGATGCGCGTACAGATTCTCGCCGGCGCCCGAATAGTACGGCACCACGCGAACCACGCGGCCCTGTTCGGCGCCGGGCAGTCCGAAATAGCCGGCGGTCCACGCCATGGTCAGCACGCGGTTGACGTCGCGGATGCCGCGGGCGCGGATGGCCTGCTCCCAGCGCGGGTCGGCGCGGACAATCTGGTCGGCGAGGTCGGAATCCTCGCCGTCGATGGCCGGTTCGGCGCCGGGAATCGGCTTCCAGGAATCGATGGCGCCGGTGGTGAGGTTGGCGATGGCCTCCACGGTATGGTCGCTAGCGTGGTCGTAGATTACCGCAAAGGCGCGGCGCGGCATGGCAGCCTTGGCGAGCACCTGTTCCTTGGGCGGCTCGTCGAGCGCGAGGACGCTGAACTGGCCGTCGGCGGGGAAGCGCGGAGAGCTTCGCAGGATGCGCGCGGCGGCGCGGATCTCACCGGCGGTCAGCGGTGCGAGCGGGTGAGGAGCGGCGGCCACGGTTCCCGCCGCGATCGGAATAAGGATGAAAGAGTACGCGAGAATGCTCCGCATGACGATGGGTGCCCTTGGGGTCCATGGTATCGCACCCGGGCGGGCCGCCTATTTGATGGCGCCAAACGCGGCGAAGCAACTGTTCTTGTGAAGCACTTCCACCTCGCGGAAGCCCGTGCGCGCCAGCAGATCGAGCTGCCAGAACAGCGGGCGCGGAGTATCTTCGGCCTCGATGTAGCCGAAGACAAGGTCGCGGTATTCGGGTCCTTTCAGCGCTGCCAGATACTCGCCATAGCGCCGCCACATGACATCCTGCACGGCGGGCGACTGGTGCGTCACGATGTCGGAGATCCAGAAAGAGCCGCCGGGGAGCAGCGCCCGGTAGACGGCGCCGAAGACGTGCTGCCACTCACGGTCGTTGCGGAGGTGGTGGAGAGCGGCGGCGGCGACTGCGACGTCGAAGGCCGCGTCGGGAAGCGGCGTCTCGCGGATATCGGCCTGAATCGCGGTCACGACGACGGACGGGGCAGCCGCGTGGATGCGCTCGACGGCGCGGTCGAGCATGTTGCGGCTGAGATCGATCAGCGTCACGGAACGCAGCGGGAGGTGCTGCAGCAGCTTGAGCGAGTAATTCCCCGCACCGCACCCGATATCGAGCAGCGCAGTCGAGTCGGGGCGCACGCCGCGTGCCGTCTGGGCGATAAGTTCGAGCGACAGCGGCGCGTCGATGGTGGCGGATTGGCCGGTTTCAAGGTTGGAGAAGCGGTCGACATCGGCGTCGAAGCGGCGGCGGATTTCTTCGGACGTGGACTTGTGGGGGGACATGGTTTCATTATGGCAAGGGTAGAGTGCCGCGCTTTCTCAAAGTCCTGGCGCCATCGGAGCAGGACAGTTTATGACCGTACAACTCGATTGGCCGCCCGAGGTGGTGGACCGTCTCAGCGAAGAGGCCCGGCAGAAAGGGCTTTCCCTGTCGCCATCGAAGGGAATGGCTCAGCCCATTTTCCCCGCGAGGCAGAAATTGCGGGGCGACATCAGGAGTTCTGAAAGCCGGCGTTCCAACTCTTTCAGCCCTGAACCTGGCTTGCCCCAGTACGGAAATTTACCGTACACTAGTGAAGGAGAGGATCGCGTGCCACAGACCACCCGACGAGCCCGGACGCAGAAGCGGCCAACGCCGCCAGCCAAGACCTATCGCTTCGATGCCCGTCTCAACGAGCAACAGAAGCTCCTCATTCAGCGTGCCGCGGACCTTGAGGGTCGCACGATGACGGATTTCGTTCTGCATAGTGCCGAGGCCGCAGCGGAACAGACCATCGAAAAGCGCGCCATGCTGGTTCTCACCGCCCGCGAAACAGAAGCATTTGTGGATGCGATTTTGAACCCACCCGGCCCAGGTCCCGTTCTGCGAAAAGCTGTCCGCGAATACCGCGAAA
>PLRZ01000484.1:0-2977 GCA_003164075.1 Bryobacterales bacterium
AGGCACGGAGACACAGAGAAAACCAAGAATGTTGTCGCGTGATACGCGTCTCCGTGGTGAATATTCTTCCCCCGGCACGGCGCCCCTCCCATCACGCGATAATCAACAGGCACTGGGCCAGACGCTGCAGACGAGACAAATTCCGTTGTTCCGGTTTTCTCTGTGATCTCAGCCCCCTCTGTGGCCTCAAAATCACGAGGACGGCGCCGCGCCACAATGGCACCAAACGCCATTCTTAGTTTTCTCTGTGCCTCTGTGCCTCCGTGGTGAATATTCTTCCCCCGCCACGGCAGCCCATCACGCGATAATCCCCTTCCGAACGGCGTACAGAATCAACTCGGGAACGCTATGCAGTCCCAGCTTTTGCAGAATATGCGTGCGGTGCGTCTCCACCGTAGTCAGGCTGATGCTGAGCGCTCCGGCGATCTCTTTATTGGGCTTGCCCTCGGCCGCCAATTGCAAGACTTCCCGTTCGCGATCGGTCAGCAAATCGTAGCTGTCGTCCAGCCCGCGCTGCTCCATCTCGCGAATATAATCTTCCTGCATCATGCGGCTGATTTTCCGAGTGAGGAACGAGCGGCCCTGCGCCACCGCGCGGATGGCCTCCAGCACGTCGCTGCGCAGCGAGTCCTTCAACAGGTAGCCCTTGGCGCCCGCCTTGAGCGAACGCAGCACATAGCTTTCGTCCTGGTGCATGCTCAGAATCACCACCCCGACATGCGGATGGGCGGCCAGAATGCGCCGCGTGGCGTCGATGCCGTTCAAGTTCGGCATGCCGATATCCATCACCACCACATCCGGCAGACACTCCTCCGCCAGTTGGGCGGCCTCGCGGCCGTCGGCAGCCTCGGCCACCACGGCCATGTCGGCCTGTTTTTCCAGCAGCGCGCGCACCCCGTCGCGCACCACCGCGTGGTCGTCAGCCAAGAGTATGCGAATGGGCATCGTGTCCGTTCTTCGCCGCCATCTCCGCCACCGGCAATTCGGCGGCAACCAGCGTTCCGCGGCCCGGCTGCGAATCGATCCGCACCTGCCCGCCCAGCCGCCGCACGCGCTCTTCCATGCCCAGCAGCCCCAGCCCGCGCACGAAGCGCGGATCGAAGCCGGCGCCATCGTCGCGCACCGAAAAAGTCACCCGCGCGCCTTCCCGCGTCACCTTCACTTCCACGTTCCGCGCGCTGGCGTGCCGCGAGGAGTTGTTCAGCGCTTCCTGCACCAGGCGGTAGATGCAGGTCTCATGTTCCTCGGGCAGGCCGTCCACCGTGTCGTCCGCTTGCACCACCACGTGCAGGCCGGTCCGCTTGGCCATTTCGCGAGCGTGCCATCGCAGCGCCGGCACCAGGCCGAAATCGTCCAGCATTGAGGGCCGCAACAGCAGCGCCAGGTCGCGGACTTCGTTGACCGTCTTCTCCGCCATGGCGCGAATCGCCGCCAGATGTTCGCGGACCTCCGCCGGCTCTTCCGCGCAAGCCGCACCCTCGGTCTCCATCAGAATCGCCGAGAGCGATTGCCCCACCTCATCGTGCAGCTCGCGCGCCAGCGTGCGCCGCTCGTTTTCCTGCGCGCGCAGCAGCCGCGCCGACAGCTCCCGCAGGTCGGCCCGGGCGCGCGCATTCTCTTCCAGCCGGTGTTCCAGTTCGCGTTCCAGTTGCAAGGTGCGTCCGATGGTCGCCAATGCCATTACCAGGCCGCCCACCAGCGTGATGCCGAACGTCAGCATCAGCGACCGCCGGAAGCGCTCCGAACTGCCGGCCAGTTCGTCTTCGGCGCGGCCCAGACCGCGCTCATTGACGGTGGCGATGCGGTCGGCGATCTGCAACATAGTGGTGCGGCGCGGCACCAATTCGTCATAGAAGAAGGAGTAGCGCAGGCGGTCGCGCTCCGCCGGCGTCCACGCCAATGTGCGGTCCAGCACTCTCCAGTAGGCGTCGATCTCGGCCCGCAAATCCTGAAAAGGTTTGCGCTCCTCGGGCGCCGCCGAACGTGCGTAAGCGTCCAGCGCGGTGTGTGTTTCCCGCTCCAGTCCGGCCAACCGCGTGGATTGCGCCTGCGCGCCGTTCGAATCCGGCGAGAGTAGGAAATCGCGCACATACGTGCCCGATAGGTAAATACCGGAGCGAATCTGGTCGAGCGCGCTCAAGCGTGCCAGAAATGCCTGGCGCATGGCGGTTTCCTGAAACCGCACGTGGCCCAACATCAATAGGATGCCGATAGCTGCCGCCAGAATGAAGACCAGCAGGCCCCCGAAGCCCAGGGAAAGCACCAGCCACGGAGGCTTCCGCAGCGGCGATTCCGCAGCATTTTCGGGTCCACCGCTCAATCGCGACACCTGTACCTCCCGTTCCCAGTGTAGTCAACCCACCGCTTCCGCAAAATCCTGTCAAGACAGGATGGCATCCAAACCGGCAAAGCGATAAAAAGGAAACATAGGAGGAAACTCAAAAGTGAAGTATTCCAGCAGATTGGTCATTCTCGCCGTGGCCGCCATCGCCATGGTTGGCGCCGGGTGCGCCAAAAAGAAGGTTGCCGCCCAGGCTCCGCCGCCGCCGGCGCCTCCCGCGGCCGCTGCCGAACGGTCACAGCCCGCGCCGCAGCAAGCCCGCGCCAGCACCCCTGCGCCGGCTCCCGCCCCCGCCGTGCAGCCGCGGCGTATGCCTAACGCGGAGACCCGCGCCCACATCGACACCCTTCTGAGTCGCATTGAGGATGCCTATTTCGACTACGACAAGCACACCCTGCGCCCCGACGGGATCAAGGCCCTGGAGGTCGATTCCTCCGAGTTGCGCGACATCCTGAAGGATTATCCCGATTACAAGTTGACCATTGAAGGCCATTGCGACGAGCGTGGTTCCGCCGAGTACAACATGGCGCTCGGTCAGGAACGCGCCGATTCCGCCAAGGTTTACCTGGTGCAGGTAGGCATTCCGTCCGGCCAACTCGCCACCGTGAGTTTCGGCAAGGAAAAGCCGGCCTGCGA
>PLRZ01000484.1:3049-9613 GCA_003164075.1 Bryobacterales bacterium
CACGGCGAAGCCGGCTGGCAGAAGAACCGCCGCCGCGTCCACATTGTGCCCAACCCCTGCAAACACTCCGACACCCCGTGAAATCCAGTAATCTTATCTCTGTGCTCTCTGTTACCTCTGTGTCTATCCTGAGGATGACGAAGCGCTTCCCCTTTTCCTGCCGCCCTTTCTTTGGGTTTTTCTCTGTGCTCTCTGTTACCTCTGTGTCTATCCTGAGGATGGCGAAGCGCTTCCCCTTTTCGTACCGCCCTTTCTTAAGCTTTTTCTCTGTGTCTCTGTGCCTCTGTGGTGAACAAACTCCCCCGGTGACCCGCTGATGGAAGTCTCGCGCTGGGAGCGTTTCCGCCTGGAGCACCACGAGGGCACAGTCCTCCTCGTCCTCACGCTGATCATCGGCGCGGTCGTCGGCGCCGTGGTTGTCGCCTTCATCCTGCTCACTGAAAACCTCGGCGCCCGCATGTATCCGGCCGGCGGCGCGGCCTGGCGCCGTGTACTCATTCCCATTGCCGGATCGCTGATCTCCGGCCTCTTTCTCTATCGCTATTTTCCCTACGCCCGCGGCAGCGGCATCCCGCAAGCCAAAACCGCGCTCTTCATTCGCAATGGCTACATCAGCCTGCGCACCGTCATCGGGAAATTCACCATGTGCTCGCTCGGCTTGGCCAGCGGCCTGGCCCTCGGGCGCGAAGGCCCTTCCGTGCAGGTGGGATGCGGCATCGCTTCCGTGCTGGGCCGCAGACTCGGCCTCTCGACGGCCGGNNTTCTCGCTCGAAGAAGTCATGGGCGATATGCACGCGCCGGTGCTGGGCTCCATCGTCCTCAGCTCCGCGACTTCCTGGATGGTGCTGCACCTGCTTCTGGGCGATGAGCCGCTCTTTCACGTGCCGGCCTACCGATTGGTCCACCCCGTGGAGTTCGCCGTGTACGCCGTACTGGGCGTGGCCGGCGGCCTGGTCTCGGTGGCTTTCGTCAAACTGCTGCTGTGGCAGCGCAAATTCTTCCAATCGCTGCCCGCTTCCACGCGCTGGTTTATGCCGGTGGCCGGCGGGATCACCGTCGGCCTCCTCGGCTGGTTCGCACCGGACGTCTTGGGAGTGGGCTATGGCGCCGTCGACAAGGCCCTGAATGGCCACATCGTGCTCGGCACCATGGCGCTGCTGGTGTGCCTCAAGCTGGTGGCCACCGCCACCTGTTATTCCTCGGGCAACGCTGGCGGCATTTTCGGACCGGCCCTCTTCATCGGCGCGATGCTCGGCGGCTCGGTCGGCGCGGTGGCCCACCTCGTCATGCCGTCCTACACCGGCAGCGTGGGCGCCTATGCGCTGGTCGGCATGGGCGCGGCCTTCGCCGGCATCGTTCGTGTGCCGCTGACTTCCGTCATCATGATCTTCGAAGTCACCCGCGATTACACCATCATCGTGCCCTTGATGATCGCCAATCTGCTGGCGTATTACGTCTCCAGCCGCCTCCAGGAGGAGCCCATCTACGAAGCGCTGCTTAATCAGGACGGCATTCACCTGCCTTCCGGCGCCGCCGCCCGCGCCAAGGAAAACGTGCTCCGCGTCAGCGACGGACTGCATCCCGGCAATGAACCCCTGTCCGCCAGCCTGACCGTCGCCGAAGCACGGGCCCTCGCCGACCGGCTCCATCAGGCGTGGCCCGTAGCCGACGACGGCGGATTGCGCGGCATGGTCAGCGCGCAGCGGCTGGACCAGGAGATCGCCAACGGCCAGGGCGGGGAACTGCTGGGGCAACTCGTCCCCGAGCCCGGTCCCACCGAAGGCCTGACTCAGGACATCTTCCCCCACCTGCATGCCGACACCACTCTGGATGCGGCGCTGCGGAAAATCGCCGAGACCGGCTGGAACGTGCTCCCCGTGGTGAGCCGCGACAACGTGCGCCAGTGGAAGGGCACCATTTCCCTGCAGGATATTCTCGCCGCCTACGGAGTGGCCAATCCCGAGGGCTAACCGCAAGAAGTATTTTAGAAGCTTTCAGCGATCGGCTATCGGCGGCGGCCACCGCAAAAGCTGCCGCCGCACGCTGAAACCTGATAGCCTTTGTGCTTGCCCCTCAAACCGCCTCGCGACGCCTGGTCGCAATGGATCGGCCCCGAAACGTTGATCGCCCAGGTCCGCAGTACCGCGCCCTTTCTTGCGGAACGATTTCCCGCCGCCGAATCCGGCCGCCTCATCGACCTCGGCGGCTCGCCCGGCGGTTTCCTGCGCGTCCTCGCCAATTGGGAGAACCTGCTGCGCGCCGGACTTACCCCTGAGGAGCAGTTGCAGGACTACTTCGCCTTCTGCCTGGCCTGTCATCACGCTACCGTCGCGACTTTCGTGCCCACCGATGTCGATACCAAAATCCGCGGCATCGTGTGGCGGGAATCGCGCGACCCCGCCGTGCTCCGCCCCATGCTGCGATTTGCCCTCGCCTCGCGCGGCTGGAGCGAAGACGGCATCTCCATCCGCGCCGTCCGCGGCGTCAGCGGTCACAACGGCGAACAGTGGAGCGCCATCGCGGCCGGCCTCGGACACCTGTTGGAACTCGGCGACACCGCCTCCGCCGATGAGGCGCTGGCCGCCATCGAAGCCGAGATCGATCNNCGTGCCGCTGATGGAGCATCTCTCCGGGCGCGGCCGTTTCGCGCTGGCCGTCCGCATTTATCAGCACACCGGACTCTCGGCCGAAGGTCATCGCCACTATCCCCTGCGTCCCGTGAAGGCGCTGCGGCGGTCGCCGGCCACGCTGCTGCCGCTATGCCCGTTCCTGGACGAGTGGGGCGGCGTGGTCGCGCACCTCGAAGAAAGCCACGAGGTGCTGGCCGCGCTGGTAGTCGGGTGCCAGAAAGTGCAAGGGCAGCAAGGCTACTACCGGGCAATCGCCGGAATGCGTGCCGCGTCCCCCGGCGCTTTCGACCGCGCTACCGGCCGCATGCCCAACGCCGCGCAGCGTCTGCTGCGCGATGCCAGTCTCCGCAAGCTGATCGACGTGCCGCGAGTATCGTTCGAATCGATGATGCGCAAGCGGGCGCGCGCGGCGCTTACCATGTTTGCCGGGAAGAGCTGAGTAAACGGCCGCCGCCCACCTTGTCTACTCACCGCTCCCCCCTGGTGAACGATCCGGAGGTGGGGCAGGCGGTGCTCGCCTGCCCTCATTTCTCCACCCTCTTCGCGGCTGTGGCGCACCCGCGTCTCCGCCATAACCGGCCGCCACCCGCGACGCCGCTCCTTCGTGGTAGCATTTCTGAAGCCTGCAAGGCGCTAGGAGAGATCATGTCCAATCCCGTCGTTCACTTCGAGGTCGGCTGTCGCGACACCGCTCAAGCCGCACAATTCTACGCTTCCTTATTCGGATGGAATGGGACCCCAATGGGCCCCGCCACGATGATCGATACCGGATCGAAGGAAGGCATCCAGGGCCACATGACCGCCCTCGGACACGAGCCGTACCACTACACCATTTTCTACGTCCAAGTGGACGACATCGATGCGTACCTGGCCAAGGCCGAGTCCTTGGGCGGAAAGACGCTGGTACCCAAAGTGGCTATCCCCACCGGCAGCTTCGCCTGGGCCTCCGATCCCGACGGCAACACCGTGGGACTCTGGCAGCCCGCGCAGCCCTAATCGCCCGCCGCAACTCGGAAAACGCTCGATGATTCCACGCGGGACTTGTTACCGAGCCGCGACCGCCAGGGAGCGGTGCTGCTCCAACCGCACACCGTGCGCCGCGCCAAGAGCTGACCGCTCTCCAGACACTGCTCGCAGGTTCTTGATTCTTTGCCAGACCTGGGATGACTCCCCGAGGTGGGGCAGGCGGTGCTCGCCTGCCCTCCATTCTGTTTGGGCAGCCGGCCTGATTCAGCGCGGGCCGGCCGGCAGGCGAGCACCGCCTGCCCCACCCCGGCTCTCTCAGCCCGATCCGCAGTTTCAGACTCCCATAGACCGCCCTCGACGCGGCGCCGCGCCAAAAGCTGACCGCTGAAAGCTTCCCCCTACTGCCTCACTTCCGCCTCGATCGCCTCCAGCTCTTTACCCGCTTCCGACCACTTACCTTGCGACGCTAACTCGCGATACCGCCGCAAATGTTCGCGCACCCTCGCCAGCCGCTGGTCTGCCCCCGGAGTCGCTACCGCCGGAGCGCCCGCCACCGGTGGCGCCGCCGATGCCGCCTGTTGGATCAACTGCTGCGCCCCGTTCGAAAGCTGCGCCAGCGCTTCGTCATAGCTGTCGGCATAAATCAACTTACTGCCCACCGCCAGCACGATCTTCTTCAATTGCGGCATGCTCCCCTGCGTGGCCTGTATATATATCGGGTCGACATAGAGGAACGTGTTGCCCACCGGTAAGATCAGAATCTGCCCGCGCACCACGTGCGACCCCTGCTGATTCCACAAAGTCAGGTCCTTCGAAATATTCTGGTCCTGGTTGATGGTCGCGGCCACGTTCATCGGCCCCGGAATCAGTTGCTGCTTGGAGAGCAGCAGCACCACCGTCTCCCCCAAATGTTCGCCATCGCACCGCGCCGCCATCAGGCTGATCAGGTTGTTCTTGCTGCGCGGCGTAAACGGCAGCAGCAGCAGAAATTCGGGCTTGTCTTCTCCCGGCAGTGCCGCCATCACATAAGTCGGAGTAACCGCCGACGAGGTGGTCTCCTGGTCCGAGTGCTGCGCCAGTTCCCACACATCTTCCTTGTTATAGAACGACTGTGGGTCCAGCATATGGTACGTCCCGTAGATCTCGGCCTGTACGCTGAACAAAGTTTCCGGATAGCGCGCGTGCCGCCGCAAATCCGCCGGCATCGCCGAGGCCGGCCGGAATAAGTCGGGGAATAGGTTGCGGTATGCGCCGATGATCGGATCGTCCGGCGCGAATACATAGAGATGCGTCTCGCCATCGTAAGCGTCGATGGTCGCCTTCACGGCATTGCGGATGTAGTTCACGCTCCCCATGTCGGTCACGTCCACCGCCCGCGAATACGGATGCGCGTCGGAAGTCGTGTAGCCGTCCACCATCCACACCAGCCGGCCGGCATCGGTAATCACCAGGTACGGGTCCTGGTCCCAGGAAAGGAACGGCGCCAGTTGCTGTAGCCGGTCGCGGACCTTCCGCCGGATCATCATGCGGCTGTTGCCCGTGAAGTAATTCGTCAGCAGGATATTCGGTTCGCCCTCGCTCACCGCCGCCGCCAGCCGCATGGCAAACGAGTCGATCGGAAATCCGCCCTTGCCCTCATAGCGCGACGTCTGGTACTTCTCGCCCGAAGGATAGTTGAACTCCGCCTCGGCCGTGTTCACGAACACCGGCTCATGCGTCACTTCGCCGTAATAGATTTCCGGCCGCGTCATCTTCAGGCTCTGCGTCTCGATCTTCGGCGGAGCATCCTGAATCATGAGCACCGGCAGACCGTCCTGCGTCATCTTGCTGACCTCCGCCAGCACCAGTCCATACCCGTGCGTATAAATGAAGGCCGGGTTGATCCAGTTGTTGCGCGCATCCGGCAGGTTGGTGATGTCCAGTTCGCGCGGCGCCAGCAGCACCTGCCGGTATTTGCCGTCGATCGTGTACCGGTCCACGTCGCTGCCGTGAAACACGTAATAGGTCCGCAGCGCCTGCCGCTGCGTGATAGTGTCGTGGAACGCCTGGTAGTCCCACAGGCGCACGTTATCCAGCAGATCCTTGTGGCGCGTGGTATCGATGCTGCCGTTGGGATCGGCGTTGAATTCGATTTCCTTGACGCGTTCCTCCAGCCCGTAGGCGCTGCGCGTGGCATGGATGTGCGTCTCGATGTACGGCCGCTCCAGCGAAATCTCGTTGGGCCGTACGTAGAGGGCGGAGATCAGCCACGGCGCCACGAACGACACCACCAGTGCCAGCGACATGCTGGCCGCCAGAATCCAACGGCCCGCCAGCAGCAGCCCGGAGGCGGCAAAGCACGCCACAATCAGCAGCCACTGTAGCGGCAGTCCGATCTTGAGATCGACATAATCCATGCCCACCAGGAACGTGCCATGCGTGTTGTAGACCATTTCATAGCGGCCCAGGAAAAAGCGCACCGCCAGCGCCATCAGCAGGAACACCGCGGCGCCGCGCAGGAAACGCGATTCCAGGCCACCTTCCAGTCGGAAGATGGCCGGATCGATCTCACGCGACTGCTGCATATCGGCCAGCTTGTAACGCAATTGCCAGGCGCGCGCCGCCAACCAGTAGAGCAGGATGCTGACAATCACCAGCGCCAGCACGTAGCTGCGCAGCATGCCGTAAAACGGCAGGTCGAACAGATAAAACGAAAGCGGCTTGTCGAATACCGAGTCGTGCCACGTTTTGGCCGCCGCGATGAGATTCCGCGAGCCCATGAAGCGTACCACCGTCCAGGTGTCGATGGCCGAGGCGGCGATCAGGTAACTCAGCAGCAACAGGACCAACGCCGAGAGGCGGGTGTACAGCTTGTGGTCGCGCAAGCTGGTATCGGCGAATTTCACTGCGCGCGCGTGGGTCATCCACAGCACTGCGAACGCCACCAGGGTCGCCAGGGCCACCGGCGCCACGCTGTAATACAGCATGC
>PLRZ01000204.1:0-3114 GCA_003164075.1 Bryobacterales bacterium
TCGCCCGCACATCGTCCCCCTTGGCCCCATCTCCTGCTGGCCGGAATTCTGATCGCGGTATTCGTCCTGCAGAGCCTCTCGGCGAGTCTCCAAAAGAGTCCCGTGGTCGACGAGCCGCCTCATATCGCCGCCGGACTTTCGTACCTGGACACGCACGTATTTCGCGCCAACCTCCAGCACCCGCCGCTCCTCAAGGAGATGAGCGCGCTGTTCCTCCGGATGGCCGGCATCCACTGGCCCAAATCCGAGCTCGCCGACGCGCTGATCAGCGGCTCCTCCGAAGGCACGAACCTGGAATGGCCCGTGGCGAACAACATCATCCACGACAACGGCGCCGATCGCGTGATGTTCTGGGCGCGCCTGCCATTCATTCTGCTGGCGGCCCTGTTGGGAGCGCTGATTTACTGGTGGGGGCGCGAGCTGGTGGGCTCGGCCGCGGCCCTGGGGGCGCTGTTCCTTTATGCGCTCGACCCCACCATCGTGGCGCACTCCGCGCTAGTCACCACGGACGTCGGCGTGACGGCATTCACGCTGTTGTTCCTGTTCGCCCTGTGGCGCTACATCGAGCGGCCCGGCTGGCAGCGCCTGGTGCTGTGCGGCCTCGCGCTGGGCGCCGTTTTGGGAGCGAAGTTCTCGGCTGTTTTCCTGCTGCCAATCGCGGCGATCCTGCTGGCGGCCGCGGCCCGTTGGCCGGTCACGCCGGAGGCGGAAACGGCTGCGGAGCCGGAGCGGCCTGCCGCCAAAGTGGGGCCGAACAGCCCGTGTCCGTGCGGCAGCGGGAAGAAGTACAAGAAGTGCCACGGCGCAGGCGCCAGGACGGCCGCGGCGCCGACGGGGCGCGATGCCGGCCGTACCGCGCGGCGGAAGAAGCTGTTGACGTACGCCGCCGCTCTGCTGGCCATGTGCGTCATCGCCGCAGTCGTGATCGAAGCGCTCTATTTCTTTCTCAGCGATCCGCTGCTGTACCTCACCGGCCTGAAGAAGGTGAATGCCGACCACATCGCCGGCACTCCGGCATACCTGCATGGCGAACTCGCGCTGCGCTTCTACAGCTACTTTGTGGCCGCGTATCTTCTGAAAGAGCCGCTGGCCGCTATCCTGCTGGCTGCCGGCGGGTTGGCGATCTTGTTGCGGAGCGAGTCCACGCCGGCTCTTGCAAAGTGGTTTCTGCTGCTGACGCCCGTGGTGTTCCTCGGTGCGGTCACGTTTCTAGCCGACGACCTGGGAATCCGCTACATCATTCCCACTCTTCCGTTCGCCTATCTGCTGGGTGGAATCGCGCTGGCTGCGCTGTTCCGGCCGCGACCGGCCTGGGGCAGATATGCGGCCGCGGCTCTCTGTCTGTGGATGGCGCTGGCGGCCGCCGGAATCTATCCCGATCACCTCTCTTATTTCAATGAGGCCGCCTGCCTGCTGGAATCGCCGGGCGATATGGGCCGGGACGGCGGTTCCCGCTGCGGTCCGCTGTGGCTCGACGACAGCAACGTCGACTGGGGGCAGGGCCTCAAGCAACTTCGCGCGTGGCTGGATCTTCACGGCAAGGGGCGGACCGTTCGCCTGGCGTATTTTGGCACATATCCTCCGGAAGGCTACGGGCTGCGGTATCAAAAGATGGACAACGATGCACTGTACGCGGAACCATCGCCCGGTTTGTATGCGATCAGCGCGCACATGGTCGCGCGCCTTCCGGCTCTGGGCGCCGCGGCGATGCCGGGAGCGGGCGCCTGGGTGCGTCGCATCGCCCCGGTGGATATTGTGGGCCACGCGTTTTACATATACGACGTACGGTGATGCCGGCGGCTGCCCGTTGCTTTCGCAGTACGGTGTCCGCGGTGGCGATGTGGCGCAGGCACTCCTGCCTACCGGGTCGAGACTCCGAACTCCTGAGGTCATGGAATTTGGGATGAGCCGGTGGCTAACGCTCCCTGACGGTCCCTGACGGTCGCGGCTCCGAAAGAGGCCTCAAGCAGAGCCGCGACCGTAAGGGAGCGTTCGGCCCGTCGTCCGTTGGGCTCAGGTCATTTTCCCAAGCCAAGCGAAATTCCCGGTCGACATCAGGAGTTCGAAGTCTCGGCGCGGCGGACTGAAGAGTCTGCGCCACGACGCCTGGTGGGAAGTTATTCTCGCGCGATTGCTAATTCCCGGCCGGCCTTTCGGCGTGGTCGATGACGATTACCTCCACGGGGCCTTTTTGCGCTTTCAACTCCAGGCCCAACTGCTGCTTCAATGCCGCAAAAACGGTGGGTCCCGAAGTATCGGGATCTTCCCCGTTGATTTTCCCACCCTCGGGAAAACCGGGGGGCAGTTCCCGCGTGAACTCCAGATTGAAATCGTAGCCGCCTTTCAGCCCGGTCAGATCGACTACCGGTAGATCCATAAGCAGCGACAACTGAAACGCGAAGTAGTCCATGGGAGCGCAGGTCGCCTTCATCTTCAAGTGCAGGAATTTTTCGGTAGCGATATCGACCCAAGGCTCGCCGGCGTTGGCGGCTTCGTGCGGGGTCGCCCTTGGGCCGCTTTTGTCCACCGTGAGGGCGTACATGCGCATCTCCTTTTTCTCGTGGTGAAACTTCATTTGCATGCGGTCCACCAACATGTTCATCAGCATGATGTGCAGCTCGGCGGCGCTCGAGGCCTTTTCCGCCTTGGCGTCCAAGTCGAATCGATCGGTATCGAGCCATCCCGGCCCACCTATAATCTGCTCGGCCTTGACGCGATAGGCCACCTGGATCATGAGCTTGATTGGACAGTTGTTGGCGAGATAGCGCATGCCACCCGGCGCCGGACGGATTCCGCCGCCCCGGCCTCCCGGTTCGCTGAGCTTGAGCGAGGCAACTTCAAATCGCAGGTCGGGTGGGACATTGGCTCGTGACTGAGCGAGAAGAGGCGCGGCAAAGAGGACACAGACGGCAATGCGATGCATAGCACCCCAGATTATGTCACGCCGCGCGCCGCGCGGGTACTGGGCCGCCGCAAACGCCTCGCACTTCCCATCGGCCGTGCCGGAGAGTACAATGAAGTCATGGCTAGAGGTTGGGAAAGCAAGTCGGTCGAGGCGCAGATCGACATGGCCGAGACCCCTCGTCCTTACAAAGTGCATACCGCGCCGAGTCC
>PLRZ01000204.1:3161-7395 GCA_003164075.1 Bryobacterales bacterium
CTCCATGGAAACGCCTTTGAAGAGGGACCCGGCTCATACCCTGCAGTCATTTCCGCACTTGCCCGGCGCCAGATGGCACCGGGCAGGTATTTTTGTGGCCGGCCTGCTGTTCTTCGCACCGTCGCTGCCGGCCTGACTCACGAGGCCATCGTCGATTTCGCCTGGCACCACTGTTTCTTTGAATTTCGCGCCAGCACCGCGTCCTTTCACGTACGCGAGGCGTGCCTCCGCATCGCATGCGAAACCGCCCCAGGACGTTTAAGCGCTAGCGGCGGGCGGAGGCGGATAGAGGCGGCCGCAAGTGCAGCGTGCGGTCCCTCCCGCACCCGCGGTGGGAATGGAACGGTAGTCGGTGATGTCGAGCAGGCAGCCGATATAGCCGGCGAAACTGCCGTCATCGCGAAATCGCGGTGCGCCTTTGCCCAACATCCATCGGTACTGGCCGTCGTGCCGCCGGAAAGGAGCCTCAGCGGTGAACGGCCGCAGGGTTTCGAACGCCCTCCAGTATTCCTCCACCACGCCGTCGCGATACTCCGGGTGGATCAGCTCGATCCATCCGCTCGCCAGTTCGTCTTCCACCTTCCTGCCGGAGAAATCCAGCCAGGCCTGGTTGACGAACAGGCATGCGCCGTCCGCACGACTGTACATAAGCGGCACCGGGGCGCAGTTGGCAATGCCTCGAAAGCGCCGCTCGGTCTCACGCAGCGACAGCTCCGATTCCAGCGCCATGGACGCGATCATCCGCAACTCCATCTTCCCGGCGAGCACGTCGGCCAGGTCGGCCAGGATTCGGGCGTCCGCCTGGGAGAAGTTCGGCCTCGGTGCGCGGTCGGCAATCACCAGCACGCCGATCTGCATGCCACTGCTGGAACGCAGGGGCGCCGAAGCTGCGAAGCGCAAGTCCGCGAAGTCCGTTCCCGGAGGGAGATCGCTGGCGGAGTCGCGGACCAGTTGCGGCTTTCCCAGCAAATCATCCAGCCGCACACCTCCCAAACAGGACGCGTACCCGGTCCCGTTCCCGATGCGCGCCACTATGCTTTCGTCGGCGCCCAATAACGCCATATAGGCCACCGGGACCTGGAAGAGGTGTTCCACCAGCGTGGTCACACGTCGCAGGTCCGGGTGCTCCGGGGTGTCCAATATGTTCTGAAGATACGAACTGCTATCCGGCCGTGAACGATCCGATGCGGCAAGCATATCTGCTGTATATCTTTATCGGCTGGCGAACCGGGAACTTGAAGGCGGTCACTTTCCGTAAACCACCGCGACCGCAAAAGGACCTAGTTCGATGGCCGACCCTCCTAACGCCACCGTGTGCGGCGCGGCGGCGGAATCCACCACCGATACCTGGGCATCCTTCCATTCCTCCTTCAGCCGGACGGTCTTTGTGGCATTACGCTTGTTCACGACCAGCAGCGCGCGGCCCTGGGACGTTACCAAGGCCTGCGCCAGCACGTCGCCATTCGCNNGTGTTCCAGTCCACCATGCTCACGCTGGGAAACTGCGTCGGATACCCCACAAGCTGCGACTCGCCGACAATATCGATCCCCATGCGCATCGCCTCCAGATAAACATACGCATAGAGCGCTCCCGAGGCGTTCCAGTAGATATCCGGAATGGTCTCCTTGCCGGCGGGATCGCCGGGGAGAATGTTGCCAATCTCGTCCAGGGTGGTACGCGTTTCGGGCGACAGCCGCTTACGGATCTGCTCGACATAGCGGACCGTGTTGAGGAATCCGTCAGCCTGGTTGAAGAAGGTGTACTGCCAATGGTCGGGTGTCTCGGATGCCGCCGGGGTCGCATAGAAGTGGTACGAGATCATATCGAGCGGGATACCGGGACGGTGGTTCTTGTGGTCCAGGAAGTACTCGAACATCTCCGGGTGCCGGCTGGGTTCCGCCAGCGCCAGACCGACGAACTTCGTCTCGGGCGACACCGCGTGGATGGCCGCCACCACGGCGTCGTACCGCGTGGTGTAATCCTCCGGAGACGTCCCGTGCTCGAACTCGGGCTCATTGAAAATCTCCCAATACGGAATTTTGAAGTGGAAGCCGGAGGCGTGCCGATTCCCTTGCCGGTCCACGAAGCCGCCTTTGGTATACCAACTCACCAGCCGGGCGTAGTAGTCGGCCAGGTCCTGCAAGCCGCCTTCGCGCAGATCCTTCCCCTGGGTGTAATTCCACACCGCCTCGTCGGGGTCGGCCGGATACGTCACCGGCGTATCGGTCTTGAAAAGCCACGCGGGAATGGTGCTGAAGTTGAGGATGGTGGCATGGCCTTCGGTGGCGTTGAAGAAATCGGCAGTCATAGGATCGATGAACGACGTATCCCATACGCCCGGCTGAAGTTCCGCGACGGCCAATTTCGGATATGGCAGCCAGGGGACGTAGCGGACATACTCCGCGCCCAGATCGTGCAGGGCTCGAAAGGCCGCGTCGTGAATGGCCGATCCACGCCGCAGGGGCGGATTGACTACCACCTGGAGGGTAGGGGTTGTCTTCGAAACCTGGGAAACGGCGTCCCATCGAATGTCCAGAACCGGAATGCTCTGCGCTTGGACCAGCGCCAAAGGCAGCAGGAGCGGGGCGAAAACAGTTACTGCTCGCATGGCTAGTTCAAACGATAACACCGCGATTGCCGGCCCGGAGCGGCCTCGCGGCGCGGTCCATGGGAGGCTGAAACTCAGAACTCCTGATGTCGTGGAATTTGCAGGGAGCCCTCGGGGAGCCATCCCAGGTCTGGCAAAGAATCAAGAACTTGCGAGCAGTTTCCAGAGATCTCTCGGCTTTTGACTCCAACCGCAGGGATTTTTCCGCGCCGGACTAAGGTACTTGCCCCTTGCGGCCGATAAGATTGTCAGGCACCTCTGTGATTTCGCTGAAGAATATCCTTCAGGACGACGACGCGAGCGAACCGGCGCTGTTACCGATCGTGCGACTGCTGCTACAAGGCATCGAGCGGCACGCCATCGAAGGCCAACCGGACGATTTGGCCGCCTTCCGCGCGAGCATACAAGGGTTTGCGAACTCGCTTGACGGCGGCCTGGCGGCGTCCGAGTTGCTGCTACAGGCCGGCTCGGCGATGCAGGCGCTGGAGGATTACAACCAGCGTACGGCCCGATATTTGAAGCGTCCCGCGGGCGAATGGCAGGCCGTGGTGACCATGTTGGCATCGGCATTGGCGGGTATGTCGGCAGCCGGCGAGGAGGAAATCCGCCGCTTGCGGGAAGTCACCGGACGGGTGCGTTCCGCCAACGGACTGGAAGAGGTCCATAAAATCCGGCTCCAGCTTGCGGAATGCCTCGCGGAGCTTCATGTAGAGACACGGCACCAAAAGGACCAGGGCGCCCGCATTCCGGCGCCGCCAACCGTGGAACCAGAGNNGACCGCCTGCAGATATTCAATATGCGATTTGGCCGCTCGGTGGGCGACGAAGTCCTGCGCTATTTTGCGGGGTTTCTCCGCGGACGATTCCCCACCGGCGACCGGATCTTCCGCTGGAGCGACGCCTCGGTGGTGGTCCTGCTGCCCCGGCCCAACCGCCTGGAGATCGTCCGCGACGAGGTAGCCCGCCTGATGGATGCCACCTGCGAACACACCGTGCAAACTGCCTCGCGCACGATTCTGTTGCCGATCGTCGCTCGCTGGGCGGTCTTCCCATCAATGGCGGCGCCGCGGCTGCTAATCCACAAAATTGACGCGTTCGCGGAAATGAAAAGCGAGAAAAGCAGTTAGGGCCTGTGTGGAAATAACCTATTCAATCGCCACCTAGGCAAGCTTATTTCTTAACAGCCGATAGCTAGCAGCTAGTTTCTGTCGCAAAACTGCCTTCAAGTGGCAAGAACCGCTTGCTTGCGCGCGCGGCTCGGAAAACGCCGCGATGATTCCACGGGACTTGTTACCGAGCCGCGACCGCCAGGGAGCGGTGCTGCTCCGCCGCGTGGCAGTTTCGCGACAGAAACTAGCCAACAGCTAACAGCTAATGGCCAACAGCTAATAAAACAAATACTTGCGCCACTGTGCATCGCCCTTGCCGAGCATGCGCATCAAATGGCGGCTGGTGTGCAAACTGAAAGGCTGCGGCAACCTCGCCAGTTTCATGCCGGACTCTTCCGGAGTGCGATTCCCTTTGCGATTATTGCAGGGATGGCAGCAGGCCACCAGGTTTTCCCAGGCCGTCTCGCCGGCGCGCGACCGCGGTATCACGTGATCCAGCGTCAGTTCGCCCGAGGGCA
>PLRZ01000437.1 GCA_003164075.1 Bryobacterales bacterium
GTTTCTTTGCGCTCCTGGTCATCGCGGTCGCCTTCCTGCCCGTACTGACATTGGAAGCTCAGGAAGGCAGGTTGTTCAAGCCCCTTGCGTATACCAAGACGTTCTCCATGATCATCGCGGCGGTTTTGGCCATCACCCTGGATCCGGCCATGCGGCTCCTGTTTACGCATATGAAGAATTACGAGTTCCGGCCACGCTGGCTGGCACGCGTGACGAACGCCGTGCTGGTGGGCACAATCCATTCGGAAGAGACGCACCCAATCAGCAAAATCCTGATCAAATTGTACGCACCGGTTTGCGAACTGGCCTTGCGATGGAAATGGTTCGTAATTGCCGGGGCCGTAGCTTTGGTTGTGATCACCGTTCCGGTCTTTGAAAGGCTGGGTTCCGAATTCATGCCGCCTCTCGATGAGGGCTCTTTGCTCTACATGCCTTCAACGCTCCCAGGCATTTCCGTCACGAAGGCTCAGGAATTGATGCAGGTACAGGATCGCATCATCAAGCAGTTCCCCGAAGTTTCCACCGTGCTAGGCAAGGCAGGCCGCGCGGAGTCGTCCACCGACCCGGCTCCGTTCTCGATGATGGAGACGGTCATTGTTCTCAAACCGGAGACCGAGTGGCGGAAGGTGGACACCTGGTATTCGTCCTGGGCGCCCAAATGGGCGAAGGGTATATTCCGCAGGTTCACGCCGGACCACATTTCGACCGACCAATTAGTCGAAGAGATGAACCAGGCGCTCAAAATCCCGGGCACCTCGAACGCCTGGACAATGCCCATTAAGGCGCGCGTCGACATGCTCACCACCGGCATCCGTACGCCGGTCGGTATTAAGATTTACGGTGCGGATATCAAGAAGATCGAAGATCTCGGCACGCAGATTGAGGCGTTATTGCCGAAGGTGCAAGGCACTCGAAGCGTCTTCTCGGAACGCACCAGCGGTGGCTACTTCCTCGATTTCAAGTGGAACCGCGACGCGCTGGCACGCTACGGTTTCAGTGTCGAGGACGCTAATGACGTGGTGATGAGCGCGATCGGCGGCGAGAACGTCACCACTACCATCGAAGGCCGCGAGCGCTATCCCGTCAACGTGCGCTACATGCGGGATTACCGCAGCGATCCCGACGCTCTGAGGCGCGTGTTGGTGCCGGCCATGGACGGTCAGACCCAGGTACCGCTCGCGCAACTGGCCGATATCCAGGTTGTGAGCGGACCGGCGATGCTGCGCGACGAGAACGGCATGCTCAACGGTTACGTGTACGTCGACGTTGCCGGCCGCGATATTGGCAGCTATGTCGAGGAAGCTAAGCAGGTGGTGCGCGATAAGGTGAAGCTTCCATCCGGGTATTCGTTCGCCTGGAGCGGCCAGTATGAGGCCATGCAGCGTGTTCGGGACAAGCTGATCGTGGTGCTGCCGCTCACGATTTTTCTGATTGTCATGTTGCTGTATCTCAACACGAAATCCATGACCAAGACCTTGATCATTATCCTGGCCGTGCCGTTCTCCGCGGTGGGAGCCATCTGGTTCCTGCACTTCCTCGGCTACAACATGAGCATCGGCGTGTGGGTCGGCTTGATCGCACTGATGGGCGTGGATGCCGAAACCGGCGTGTTCATGATGCTGTATCTGGATCTGGCGCATGACCAGGCGAAGGCGGAAGGTAAACTCCGGAGCCTTGGAGATCTTCAAGCGGCAATCATGCATGGCGCGGTGAAGAGAATCCGCCCAAAGTTCATGACCGTCGCGACGATGTTCATGGGGCTGATACCGATCATGTGGTCCGTGGGGACGGGAGCCGATGTGATGAAGCGTATCGCCGCCCCCATGATCGGCGGAATCTTCACGTCATTCCTTCTGGAACTAGTGGTCTATCCGGCAATCTACGAGGTGTGGAAATGGAATTTCGAATTGAAAAAGGAATTGGCGCGTTCTTAATCGGCCTGGCGCTGCTGGCGCCGGCGAGTTTCGCGCAGGATCTCCGGTACGATGTCTGGCACGGGCACTCGGGCCCGCCGCACATTAAGAAGGCTGGCAACATGGGTGCGCTCACCATCACGGACGCAGGCGTGTCGTTTGAGGAAGCGTACAGGAATGGCAAGAAGCCCAATCATCCGCACGCCTGGAGCTGGGATTACCAGGATATCCAGCAACTGAAGATCGCTCCCAAGTCCCTCACCGTCCTGACATACAAAGACAACAAGTGGAAACTGGGCGCGGATCGCGAATACGAGTTCGACTTGGTCGGGGACAAGACGTTCGATGCCGCCTTTCAACTTCTGAAGGGCCGCTTGGACCAACGCCTGGTAGCGGCAATCCCCGATCGTCTCTCAAACATCCTGTGGGAGATTCCGGTGAAGCACCTGCTGCGATTTAGCGGAGATGAAGGCGTGCTTCAGGTAGGCCCGGACGCGATTGTCTACACGTCCGCGGACAAGGCTGATTCGCGGACCTGGAGGTATGAAGACATTGAAAACGTCAGCAGTTCGGGGCCGTTTGAGTTGACGATCACCACCTTCGAGCGGGCCAAAACGCATTATGGGAATCTCAAGGGCTTCAATTTTGAGCTCAAGCGGCGTCTGGAAGAGGCCCAGTACAATGAACTTTGGTTGCGGCTGAATCAATCCAAAGGACTCAAAATACTCAATTCGTATCGGGAATCAGCCGGGCTGCGGTAGATCCCGCCAGATTCAGAACTCCTGATGTCGCCNNCCGCTGCTCGAATAGGATCGAGGGCTCACTGCAAATTCCACGACATCAGGAGTTCTGAGATTACACGCATCAACTGCTCGCCATGGGAACCGGTACTGACGCGGCGAGGGAGGAGCGTCGGCGCAACCCGGTCAAAGGTGACCTCGGAGGCATCTTGGGGCGCGGGCTGAGCCGCCCGACGAACCGCTATACCACCCTATGCCCGCATTCGCCGGGGATGGCGCGACGAGTGGTGAGTTGCTGCCTCAAATGAGGCAGCAACCGGCGGCCACACCGCTGCCATGGCAACCCGCTTGCGCGCAAGCTCCTAATTCAACAGAGCTTTAGGAGAGTTTGGTATGCGCTTTGCAATAACCAAGTCAGCCGGAAACTCGGCGTGAACGAAAGGACACCTCAAACATATATGACAAAACTAGCAGCACTCCTCATCGCCGGCGCCATTGCCGCGGGCGCCGCGTCGCAGACCTTTACGGGCGTCATTACGGATTCGATGTGCGGGAAGGACCACGCCATGATGAAAGTCACACCGGATTCGAAGTGCGTCCTCGAATGCGTCAAAAGCGGCAGCAAGTACGCGCTGTACGATGGCAAGAACGTGTATGTGCTGAGCGATCAGAAGACGCCGGAAAAGTTCGCCGGCCAGAGGGTGAAGGTGACCGGAACGCTCTTCGAAAAGACCAGGATGCTTTAAGTAGAATCCATCGCCGCGGACGGTCCGTCCCCAACGCATCAACACTAAGTTGTCCGCGAGAGACAGACGGCGGCTGTTGCCCTGCTACTGCACGAGCGCGGCAGCCGCCTCCTGGAATGCCACCACCTCACCGCCCTGCTTGCGTGCAAACTCAAGAGCTTCGCTCCGCTGGGCGAAGGCAATCAGGCTCGGGGCGCAACGGTCATAGTGCAAATCTGCGGGCCTCTTGTCCTCTTGGATAAGTTCCTGTGTTCTCTCGCACATATTTACGTTGCTGCCTCTCACAACGTATGCGTTCTCTGGCGCCACGGCCTTTCCGTCCTGAAATGAGGTCAGTTGAGTGACCCGGATTGGCCTGCCCGCCTGCTCGCGCTGCGAGAGAGCGCAAGCCGGGCAGCAGAAGAGCCGAGCGTGTCCATTCACCACCGCCACGGTTTTGGAGTGGGCGTGTATCGGGCGCCTGCAGGCGTAACATTCGTCGGCATTCGAGTAGCCGAACGTCCGCAAGCCAGCGTACCCGAGAATGGCCAGCACCACGACACCAATGACGGCTCCGAACCAGGATCGTCGTTCCATGAGCCACCCCCACTCTGGATTCTACGCCAAATGGTCCGGGAATGACCTCTCCTAAATGGCCAACGTCAGACGTCCTGATCTCGCCCCGCATTTTCTG
>PLRZ01000201.1 GCA_003164075.1 Bryobacterales bacterium
TTCTGTCGCGAAACTGCCATGCGGAGGAGCAGCACCGCTCCCTGGCGGTCGCGGCTCGGTAACAAGTCCCGTGGAATCGTCGCGGCGTTTTCCGAGCTCGGCCCAGAGGGCACCCCGTCAGCAAGCGTTCCTTGCCACCCGAAGTGAGTTTCGCGACAGAAACTAATCTCAAGTGAGCGGCATTAGTCCCTGCAAGCACCCGCTAGAAATGAAACCGGATCGACACCTGCACCGCTCGCGGGCCGCCGGTTTGCAACGCCGGAGCGAGGCCGCTGCCAGGGCTGCCGGTCCCCAACTCCATATTCAGCAGGGAAGTGGACCGGCCGAAAAGCGGGCTGTCCAGGAACTTCACCGGATCGCCGAAGTTGGGATGGTTGAAAGCGTTGAAGGCATCCAATCGCAACTGGATGCCGCATTGTTCCACAATCCGGAATTCCCGTTTTATCGCCAGATCCACTTGCCACATACCAAACCCGGTGGGCACGTTGCGGCCTAGGGTCCCTTGCTTGCCGACCGCCCCCAGTGGCGCGGGGACCGCCACGTAGGCCGCGGGATTCAGCGTCTTGCCACCCGGAGCGGCACTGTCGGAGATCCACAGCGGCTGTCCGTAAACCCAGTCGGGCCGGAAGGCATTCGACAACCCCAGGCCGGCGGTAGTATCTTCGGCGTCCAGGACGGTGATCGGAAAGCCGGTCCGTGCATGCAGGATGCCGTCGATTCCCCACCCTCCCAGCAGACGTCCGGCAGCGGTCCGGGCGGTGGGGCGCCGCGGCAACTCGTAGCTCACGGCCGCGGTCAACGCATGGCGCACATCGAAGTCGGACGAGGCGTGGTCGCCGGCCACCGACGCTCCTTCTCCCGACCACAAGAGGAAGGCGTCGCTCGAATCGTTATCCAGCGAATGAGACCAGGCGTAGGACGCCGTGGCGTCCAGGCCGGAAGTGACGTGCCGCCGGTATTGAAGCTGTAGCGCGTCATAGCCGGAGGCGGCCCGATTGGAACTGAGGACCGCGTATTCGTTCAGGTTGGCGGTGTCGCTCATTTCGGTGCGCAGCAGATGATTGCCCATGGATCCGAGGTAGCCCAGCGACACCACGTCGTGCGAGCCGAATCCCTGCTCCAGCGAAACGTTCCATTGGATCACCTGGGGCAACTGGAGATTGGGGGCAAAACCGTAGTTGACGGTGCTGGTGGACGCCACAAAGCCGCCCGATGTGCTGGTGAGCGTGGCGCCGTTGAGCGGACCGCTATTGATGACGTCGGTGGCAATGCTCACGCTGGAATCGTAGTACAGGCCCGCGCCGGCGCGAAGCACCGTTCGGCCGTCCCTGGTGAGCCGGTATGCCAGGCCGAGACGCGGCGCGAAGTTGCCATAGGTGGCCGGCCACAACGTTTTGTTGGGAAGCTGGATCAGGGCCCCATTGGCCGGATCGAGGAAAGACTGCGGCGTGTTGAGAGGCGGAGGCGGGCTGAACTCCCAGCGCAGGCCGGCGGCCACCGTGAAGCGGCCGTTCACCTGCCAGGTGTCCTGCGCCCAGAGCGAAAACTCCTGCACTGCCACCGAATCGTCGTTGCCGACAGCCAGCTTGGCAATCCACCAGTCCTGCGGGTTATAGAGGTCCGTGATGCCGTTGGCGGTGATTCCCAGGGAACCGGTGGGATCGCGCCGGATCGACAGCATCCGGCGATAATCCATGCCGAACTTGAGGGCATGGTGGCTGCGTTCGAGCGCGGCCGTCTGGACAATCTGAAACTGGCGTTGGCGGCGCTCGCCCTCACTGCCCGATACCACCTGCCCCACCCCATTGAGGGAAAAGCGCACCACAAAATTGCACGGGATGTCAGTCTTCAGGTAGACGGACGCCAGGGGCTGCAGCGTGCAACTCGGGGTGTCCGATGCGGTGCTGTCGGTCCACACCGAATTGGCCGTGGATTGGGATTCGTTGGCGCGAAAGTCCAGCACGCTGCGGGCGGTGGGGCGGGCGTTCAGCCCCAGGGTCAGGCTTTGCGAGCGCAGATTGAGGTGATCCACCTCGGGCGTTCCGAATTGGTTGTACGAAGGGGAATCGCTATACCGGCCGAAGAGGGTGATGCGCGGCGTGATGGCCTGGTCGATGCGCGCGCTGCCGGAGGTCAGACCGGCCGGGCGGTTGATCTGTCCGAGCCAATCGGCGTACCCGGTGGCGCCGAGCACCGGGCCGTTTGGCACCGGGAAGAGGTTCACCAGGGGTTGGGCAACCACCGCGATCAACTGCCGCACTGCGATCGACGGCACAGGCTGCTCCCACACGTAGGGCTGATTGAGCGCGATGTGTTCGAAAGAGAGGAAGAAAAAAGTGTGGTGCCGTTTGATGGGGCCGCCGACGGACTGCGCGATGTCCTGATAGTCCAGCGGAGGGCGGCCGACGCCTGCGCGGTTGGCGAACCAGTCGTTGGCGGTGAGTTTATAGTAGCGCCAACGAAGCGAAGTGGCGCCATGAAACTGTTCCGAGCCGCCGCGGCTGCTGACCGCGATGCTGGCGCCGGGCATGCGGCCGAACTCGGCCACGGTGGAGGAAGTCTGCACGCGAAACTCCTGCATCGCCTCGGTGGAAATGAGGGAGTCCAGGCTGCCGAAAGCGCTGAGCGCGGGCAATGCGCCGCCGGAAGATTGCGCCGGCACGCCGCCGGCGCTGACGCCCACGTTGCCGCTCACGCCGTCGACGGTGAAGTAATTGGTATTGGCGCGCATGCCGTTGGTGCTGAACTGTCCGGCATCGCCACGCGTGGCGGGCACTACGCTGGTGCCGGGGATGAGCTCGAGCAGCGTCAGCATGCCGCGCCCGTTGAGGGGCAGGTGGATGACCTGGTCGAAGTCGAATTGGCCGCCGGTGGAGGCGTCCTGGCGATCCAGCATGGGTGCGGTGCCGACCACGGTGATGCTGTCGGTGGAGTTGGACAGGGGCAGGCGGAAATCGAGCCGCGTAGGGACGCCGCTGGTGAGCTTGACGCCGAACTGCACCACGGCCCCGAAGTCCTGTTTGCGCACCGTGATTTTGTAGCTGCCGGGGGCCAGCGAGCCTACCGCGTACATGCCGCCGGCCTCGGAGAGCACCTGCCGGCGGAATCCGGTGTCCTCATCGACGACGGTGACCACGGCGTCGGTAATGCCGGCATGGGAGGGATCCAGAATCTGTCCGAAAAGTTCGGCGTAGCGTTGCGCCCCAGCCGGAGTCAAAGACACCCAGCAAAGGACCAAAAAGGCTACCAGCCGACCGGGGGACATTCCCTATACTACAACGTGCGTGCGGAAACAGACCTTTACAGACGGCCGGCGGATTGGCAATTGGGACTGGAAAGAACAGTTTCTCTTCGGCCGGGGCGGTTCATAACTCGGCTCATAACTTCACTACCGTGGCCTTCCTGACGAAATCCGCGTCGAACTCCAGGCCAAGACCCGGACCCGATGGCAGCGGGATCACGCCTTTCCTGATCTCGAAATTCGGCGTGTACCAGGATTCCGGCTTTTGCGGCGCGCGCCACACGTACTCCATGAAGGGGCCGATATTCGACGTGGTCGCGGCGAAGTTCAGAATGTTCACCGATGCCGCGCCGGTCTGCGTGTTGTGCGGACAGATCCACAGGTTGGCCTTGCGCGCCATGCGAGCCACCCGCGCGGCGCGAATGAAGCCGCCATTGTAGTTCAGGTCTGGCTGCACCACGCTCATCACATGATTGTCGATCATCCACTGGAAAAGCCACAAGCTGGAATCCTGCTCGCCGAAGGCAATCTTCATGGTCAGGGCATCGGCCACTTTCCTGGTCTCGCTGAGTTCTTCCCAGGGACAGGGTTCCTCAAACCACAGGTATTTCAACTCCTGCAGCCGTTTGCCCATCTCGATCCCCTTGGCCGCGTTGTACGACCCGTTGGCGTCCGCCATGAGCGTGACCTTGCCGGCCAGCTTCTGTTGCGCCAGTTCCAGGATCTTCTCCGTCCGTCCGGGATACGCATCGCGATTCTCGCTCATGCGTCCGCCGATCTTGAATTTCACGGCCTTCGCGCCGGTCGCCTCGACGCCCCGCACATAGACGTCGACTTCCTCTTCCGCCGTGGTGTCGCGGCCCGAACCCGAAAGATACACCGGGATCTCTTTGCGCAGCACCCCGCCCATCAACTCCGCCGAGGGCTTGCGGGCCGCTTTGCCCATCAGGTCGAACAGACTCTGCTCCACGTAGGCCACGGGACACCAAAAGGCCTGGCCGGCCATCTTGTAGTTGGAATCCACCACGTAGACTTCGTCGACCAGGTTCTCGAGATCGCGCGCGTCTTTGCCGATGAAATGGGGAATGACGCGCCGCAGCAGAATGGGGATGTAGTCCTCCATGTTCTTGGTGAGGACCAACCCCTCGGCGCCGTCGCTGGTTCGCGTGCGCAGGAAATAGCGAGTGCCCGACTGTAACAGGTCGATGGACGCGATCTTCAGAGGGTTGGGGAAGAACTTGTGGAGGTTGAAGACGGCTGAATCTTCCTCGGCGGCGGCCGAAGCGCGCGCCAGGGCGGCGGCGCCGGAAAGGGCCAGGAAACTTCGACGGTTCATGGATAGATTCTAGCGTAATGCCCCTGAATTAGTTCAGAGCTCCTGATGTCGCCCCGCAATTTCTGCCTGGCGGGGAAAATGGGCTGAGCCATTCCTTTCGATGGCGAGAGGTTGGCAGGTGGGGCAGGCGGTGCCACCTGCCCGCCCGCGCTGAATTAGGCCCGCTGTTCGAATAGGATCGAGCGAAGGCAGCACCGCCTGCCCCACCTGCGGGCTCACTGCGGATTCCACGACATCAGAAGTTCTGTAGTTGGACACGCAGGGTTCCCCGTGCCTGCCGTCGGCTTGAAGACCGGTGGCATGGCAGCAAGTCTCGCACCTACGTGTGCAGCTTGTGCACTCTCTGCGGCCGGCATTCCCGCACCCTGCCGCCGTCCACGCGATGGATCGCTCGAAAACCGCGCCACGGCCGTCAACAAAACGATTGGCACGGCGATTGCCTTGATCAGAGCAGAGGAGAACAGAACAAACCATGTCCCGTTTCTGGAGCACAGCCTTACTGAGTGCCGCACTTATGGTGCCAATTACGATCGCGCCGATAGCGTTGCGGGCCCAGGACCACAATGCCGCGCGCACCTATCACGACAAACAACACAATGACGACCACGCATGGAACGGTCAGGAAGATAAGGCATATCGTATCTATGCCAAACAAAACCATCGCAAGTACAGCGATTTTTCCAAGCTCAAAGAGGAAGATCAACAGAATTACTGGAACTGGCGCCACGAACATTCCGACGCGCTGCTCAAGATTGAAATAAAATAGCGCCGGTCACATTCGCTGCTTGGAACGGGGAGATCGCAGGAGGCTGTGACTCTCCGCTCGAGGTACTTAACTTTGTTTTCAAAGGAGAAATAAAATGCTCGGATTAGGACTAGTGGGAACCATTATTGTGATTGTGTTGATTGTTTGGGTCATCCGCAGGATTTGAAACGATTACAGTTTCTGGCGCGAAACTCCGACTCGTAGCGGCCGCACACTACCGGATCAGTTTATGAGTTTGTAAGACTTCATCTGGCTGAGCAATTCGGACAGGTCGATGGGCTTCATGAGGTAGGCGTCGCAGAGTTCCTGGAAGCAGCGGATCACTTCCTTGATGTCGTGCACGGTCGTGGTCATAATGATCTTCGCGCCGGCGGATAGAATCCCGCGCGCTCTTTCCATGGCTCGAACCTGCCGGACTGCCTCGCGGCCGTCCATTTCAGGCATCAGAATGTCCATGCAGATCAGATCGTATTTCTGCCGCCGCTCCAGGGCGGAGCGACAAGCCTCTACGGCCTCCCTGCCGTTGACGGCGATATGACATTCGCCGTAACGGGAAAGGAAAACGTGCAGCAGAAGGCGGCTGGCGAAATCGTCTTCCACCAGAAGCATCCGAAGAGGCTTGTCACATTGCCGCGCCCGGTCTACCGCGGAATCGCAGCTCTCTGCGGCGGGGGCGGCTTCATCCGCGGGCGGCCTGGTCAGAGTGGCCACCACTTCAGCGATGTCAGCCTGGTTGCTGGCGGCGGGATTCTGAATCAGTTCGCTCAGCCGGTCGGTGGCAAGCAGGAGCACGCGAACCCGGTCCGGCGTGGGAATCACATCATGGGAGCGGATCGCCGCCAGCAAGCTTTCCGTCTGGTGTGCAAGCTCGCGAATCTTCACCAGGTCGAAAAAGCCCGCGCCACCTTTGATCGAATGGACGGCCCGAAAGACCCGATTTACCCGTTCCTCGCTAATCTCCGATCCTCCTCTTTCGAGAGCGAGAAGGTCACTCTCAATGGTAGCCAGGTGCTCCCGGCTTTCAGCCAGATACTCCCCAGCCAACTCGTCGTCAAGACCGATCATCGCTCGTTGTCCTCAACCACTTTCCTCATTTGCTCGACGCCATGGTTCCCGCCAGATTCAGTATTGCCCGCACCCCGGCGCGCTAATCGGCCTTCAATTCGCTTATCGGCCACGAAAGCAAAAGGTCCGCTTTTGAAACCGCATTTTTCATCGGGATAGGCGTCCCGCCTCCTGAAATGGAGTTCGCATCGACGGAACTCAGCAATGCTTGAAGGAGTATAAGCTTGTGGCGACGTTCGATCAAGCTTGGGCGGTATCGTATTTGGGTTCACGAGTGCACCATGCGGGAAGAGCGCAGTTCGGAACAGAGGCGCACGTGGTTGGGCGAGCGCGGCGACGAGTGTTGCCGGGCGATGGTCGACTGTCTTGACCGCCACCGGCAGGTTTATGTCGTTTCCGTGGACTCGGGCGGCCGCATCGTGGGGTGCAACCCTGCCATGGCGCTCCTTCTCGGCCTGAACCTGGACGAGTTCAAGGGCGGAAATATTCGAGATAAGCTGGTTGAGTCCGACGCTCGGCGACTTAGCGAGCTATTACAGCCGGGCCAGACCGGCGCCGATCCATTCCTGCTGAACTTTGTAGCGCCAGGTAGCGCCATACTGACGCTCGATTGCCGCCTTGCGCCGATGTCTTCGGGACTTTTCGCGATTATGGGCGTGCCCGCTCGAAGTCCATCTGAAGACTCCGAAATCGCATGGCTCCAACTGAATAATTCCTTCGCTACTCTCAGCCGTGAGAACGCCAGGAAAAACAAACAACTCGAGCTCAAGACCTCCGAATTGGTGAGAACCAACGCGGCCCTTATTGAAGCTCGGACCGCCGCGCTGCAGGCCGCCCAGGCAAAGTCCGACTTTCTTCGCCATATGAGCCATGAGATCCGCACGCCGATGAATGGCGTCATGGGCATGGTTCAACTGCTCTTGGCAACCGGCCTCTCTCCGGAGCAGCGGCGGTACGCCACTATTTGCCGGACCAGCGGACGCACCCTGCTGGCGCTCATCGACGACATCCTCGACCTATCCAAAATCGAGGCGCGGAAAATCACCCTTGAGAATTTGAGTTTCAGCGTACGCCAGACTGTCGACGGCGTTGCCGAGCTGTTGAGTGTTCTCGCGAGCGCGAAGGGTCTCCAGCTCCATTCGCATGTGCCGGAGGAAATTCCGCCGCTCCTGCGCGGCGATGCCAACCGCCTGCGCCAGGTGCTGACCAACCTGTCCGGGAATGCCATCAAGTTTACGGAGCGGGGAGAGGTAACGCTGAGTGTCGCGCTGGTGTGCCAGGGGGGCGGCAAGGCGACGGTTCGATTCGCCGTCACCGATACCGGAATCGGGATCAGGCCGGACCAGGCCGGAGCATTGTTCTCGCCGTTCACTCAGGCAGACGCATCCACGACACGCAAGTACGGCGGCTCCGGACTTGGGTTGGCGATTTCCAAGCAACTTGTCGAAATGATGGGTGGGGAGATCGGGCTCGAGAGCCGCGAAGGAGAAGGTTCCACGTTCTGGTTCACCGCGGTTTTTGAGACGGCGCCAGAGGCCCTGGCGTCCGCCGTGGAACCGGCGCCGGCCAGCAGCGCCGCCGTTCCGCTCACCGTGAAAGGCGCCGGGCGTGAGGCGCGCATTCTGGTCGCGGACGATAATCCGACCAATCAGGCCGTGGCTCTAGCCCAACTGGAGAAACTGGGGTACCAGGCCGACGCGGTCGCCAACGGCGCCGAAGCCGTCCTGGCGCTGCGGCATCGCGCATACGATCTGGTGCTGATGGANNGTTTCAATTATCGGGGTTACGGCGCATTCGATGGCGGGTGACCGGGACAAGTGCATTCGCGAGGGGATGAACGACTTTCTATCGAAACCCGTGGACCTGCACCTCCTGGCGGAAGCGCTCGCGAAGTGGATCCCCGGGACCGCTCCGCGGGTCGCGGTCCAAGCCGGCGAACAGGCCGCCTCAGACGCATCGGCGGCGATTTTCGATCCCGAGGCCTTATTGAAGCGTCTCATGGGAGACAGGCAGCTTGCCGGCATCCTGGTCAAGGGGTTCCTGGACGATGTTCCATCGCAGTTGAACAATCTGCGAAAGCGGTTCGACGAGGCGGATCAGCGCGGCGCCCGCTTGCAGGCGCACACACTCAAAGGTTCGGCGGCGGCTGTTTCGGCAGGCGGCCTACGCGCCATTGCCCAGGAGATGGAGCGGTCGGCCGCCGCCGGCCAGCTCGATAATGCCGGCGAGCTTCTGTTCCGGGCGGCGGAAGAATTCGAACGGCTCAAGAGCGCACTGGAGAACACCGGATGGCTATGAACCCTGGAAAGGTGGCGCCATGATCGTCGCAATGTCGCGCTTTCGCGTAGAGAACAGCCGCGAGCAGGATGTCAGGCAGGCATTTCTGGACCGGCCGGGATTCGTGGACAATCAAGCAGGGTTTATGGGCCTTGAGGTGTTTCAGGACAGAACGGATTGCGCGGTTTTCTATTTGGTCACCCGCTGGAGCGATGTTTCCCGGTTTCGAACCTGGCACTCCGGCCACGCGCATCGACGCTCGCATGAAGCCATGCCCAAAGGGCTCAAGCTCGACAGTGCATTTACCGAACTTCGAATCCTGGAACGGGTGGAAGACGATCGGGGCGGGCAAGTGTGGGAGCACTTCACCGGCGACTGGGAAGCGCTTACACGAGCGTATTTGGCGTCGAGCACCACGGTACACGGCGTGGTTGCGAACGCGGACGGCGTCATTCTGGGCGCAACCGCGGCAATGGAGAGACTCCTGGGTGGCGAGTCTGGCCGGCTGAACGGACAACCGCTGTGGAAGTTCCTCACTCCTGAATCCGCAAAGGAGCTCCGCATCCGGGTAGACGCGGGAAGCCGCCAATCCGCATTGCGCTTTCCGGTGACATTCATTGGCGCCGATTGCGCAGGGCGCGTGCTCGGCTGCAACCTCGATGTCCAACCGGACGCATTTGCGCTGCTGGGCGAGGAGCTTCACACTCCGGAAGGAGGGTCGAGGAAATGACCGATTTTCCTCGATACGACAGAACGGCACTGGGCGACCGATTGCAGCAAGTCAAGCCTCAGGTGGCGGAACAAGTTACTCAAGTATTCCTGGAAAAACATCCTGACTGGGTGTTGAAGTATGGCGAGAGAGCCAGAAAGTTCGGCATTGAGGACGCGCAGTTTCACATCGATTTCCTGCGGGGTGCAGTGGAAGCCGGCAGCGTCCAGGCGTTTGAAGAGTACTGCGAATGGGCGGCTGGCCTGCTGAAGTCCCGGGCCATCGGCAGCCGCTTCCTGGTCGAAAATCTGACGCAGATCGAGACCGCCCTCGGTTCCGAATTGTCGCCGGACCAGCAGACGGTGGTGGCCCGCATGATGGAGGGCGGCCGCGCGGCATGCGATCGCGAGAAGACTCGCCGCGCCCAACCGGACAGCCCCCTGGCTCTGACCAGGACGGTCTATCTGCAGTCCATTCTGATCGGCGCGAGAGCAGGCTCGGTGCGGATTGTGGAAGAGGCGCTGCAAAACGGCGCCGGCATTTTCGATCTCTATGTTCAAGTCTTCCAGGAATCTCTGTATGAGGTCGGCAGATTGTGGGAAGCGGGTAAGATATCCGTAAGCGTAGAGCACCGGGCAACGGCGATCACTCAGTTCGTGATGGCGAGGATATACTCCCGCGCATTGCCTGTGCCGCCATCGACTCCGCTGCGCCAAGCCATTGTCACCGGCGTTGTGGGCGAGTTCCATCAGATCGGCGCGAACATGGTGGCCGATGTACTCGAAAATGCCGGGTGGAATGTTGAGTTTCTGGGCACGGATGCCCCCCATGACGGAGTCGTCGAGGCGGTTCTGGCGCAGAATTCGGACCTGTTGTGCATATCGGCTACCATGCTCTTCAACGTGCCAAACGTGGTGAGGTTGATTCGAGATCTTCGTGCCCGTTCACCGAGGCTGCAGGTACTAATAGGCGGCGCGGCCTTTCGTGCAAGCCCCGGCCTTTGGGTGGAAATCGGCGCGAATGGTTTTGCGGCGGACTTGACTACCGCGATCGACGTTGCGGATCGGCTTGTGTCCGCGGTTTCGCCGCGAGCTTTGAGCGGTTAGCTTCTAGCCGGGGTGCAGCTCCGGAATCCACGCCTGAACATGCGCGCTGGCTTTGCCGGCAAAGATTCTCCGGTTTGGTAGTGCCGACGCACATCACACGGCGAGCTGTGTGTGAGAAACGCGGACTAGCGAGCTGCCGGCAGGAACTTCTGGCAGTCGTCCAGGTTGGCGTGCAGTTCGCTCAAGGCGGCCAACAGGTCCGAGGGTAGAGCGTTGGTGGAAGCTTTACCCGCCGTCATCCCCAGCATCTGGGATACCAGGATCTCGACACGCCGGGCGCTCTGGAAGACGTCTTCCGCGGCAGGTTGCCAAGCGGTGTGGCCGGCAGGATGAACACTGGGCGCCGTGCCACCCAAGGAGGACAACGCCGGAACCAGAATCCGCTCCATCGCGCCGACCTTCTCAAGGAGCGCGGCGGCGTGCTTGCGGGATAGCTCGTGCAGTAAATCGATATCCCTGGCGCCGAGTTGCGTTTCGTTTGTGGGCGAGAACTTTTGCGCCAGCTTACGCAGCGCGTACACCCGCGGCATGGCCGCATCGTCCAAATCTAGCAATTGCGTGCTGAAACGGTCGAACTCGGCATGTCCCCCGAGGTGCTTTTCCAGGCGCGGCTGGAGGGGCGAAGCGGCGGCGCTGCCGACGGAACCGCTGGCGATGGCCGGTTCGGCGGGGATAGCCACCGAGTGCACCGGACTGAACTCCACTTCCACGTGCGGCAGGTTCGCCAGCGAAGCGCGGATTTCGTTCTGCCGGCGCGGAGAAATACCTTCGCCGCCGGTGACCACGACCTTGCCATCGGCCAGAGCGACGTCTTCCAGCTCACCCAGGTCGGCCTCGATCGCGCGTAGTGCGGACAGCACTTGTAACTCGTCGGAAATCGAGGCCGTCGACCCGGGTGCGAACGCGGCCGGCCGGCTTGGTGGTTCGGCGGCGCGCGCCGGAACTTCCACGCGTGAAGCGACGGAACCACCGGCGCTCTCCGTGGAAGTCTCCGCTATCTCGCTCAACTCAATCCATTCCCCATCGCGAAACTCCAGCCGCTCTTCCACCGGTTCATAGTCGTCGGTGTTCAAGGTGAGGCTGGCAGCCTCCAGTTCGCCTTCGGCGGAGACGGTTCGGATGCGGGTAAAATGCTCCGACGGTTCCTGCGGGTTGGATACCGCAGTCACCTCGTCGGTGATTTGAACCTGCGCATCGCGCCACGCCCGGAAGGCATGGGCGCTGAGGGGATCCATCAAATCGAAATTGGCAGCCTGGAGCAGCGCGGCTACCGCCGGCGGCTCAACCACTTCGACCAGCGGGGTCCGCGCTCCGGCCAACCGCGTAAACTCCTGCTGGTGGCTGGTGCGCACGCGAATGCGGTGCGCCGGACGAGGCTTGCTTTCGGAAACTGCTACGGCCTTTCTCAATATCCCAGCGGCTTGAACAGAAGGGGCTTGGCGGAGCTGATGGAAAGTTGTGAGAACAATCAGCACCGCCAAGCCCGCTACAAACGCCCATCTCGGTACACCCGAATGTACGAGGGGACGCATCAGCCGTCCAAGGAGAGACGTGTTGGCCAAAGACTCATCAATTCGTGAAAAATCGCGGTACAGGTCGCGCCAGGGTTGCGGCGCTCCCGGCATTTGGGCTGCCAGTACGTTGCGGTAGCTTTCGCATTCCGCGAGGGAATTCTTCAATTCTTCCAGTTCGGCGCGGCATGGGCCGCAGGATTCCAGGTGGCGCTCCACCTTTGTGGCGTGGCGCGGGGAGAGTTCACCGTCCAGATAGCGGACCAGGTATCGACCGGAATGGGGCTGGAAAAGGCTACTCATCGCGCACCTTCTTCAGCCGCAGCAGGGCACGCCGCAGGAACTCGCCGACAGCCGAGGCGCTGATCCCCAGCGTGTGAGCGATCTCAGGATAGCGAAGACCTTCCATCCGCAAGAAAAGAACGCGCTTCTGCTGTGCCGAGAGGCCTTTCACGGCGGTATTCAGCCGGGTCATTTTCTCGCGGTCCAGCAGATCCCGCTCGGCGTTGACCGCCGGGGACGCCAGCCGGGCCTCAAAGGCCGGATCGAACCGCTCTTCGGCCGATTGGCGGGCGCGGACCTTCAGACCGTAGTTGTGGGCAACGCGGAACACCCAGCCCCGCAGACTCTCGATTTTCTCGCCCTTTTTGAGGTTCGTATAGAGCCGCAGAAAGACTTCCTGCACGGCTTCCTGCGCCTTCGGCGGATGCACGCCGAGCGTCAGCAGGTACCGGTAGACGTCCTCGCGGGTCTCTATATATAGCTGAGCCACTTGGTCTTGTAACTCCGAGCTCGCTTGCGTCTGGCGGAAGATTGCCACTTCTCGTCACCTGTAAGAATCGCCAAGGACGCGTCGAGTCATACCAAAGACCCGCAACCATGCCATTTCAACTACACCTCCAAAAGAATTTTTTCTCACATTTTTTCGCACAAATATCGTCATTCTTGTAACCCAGTGTAGTTGAAGCGGCCCGGTGCGGGGTCTTTGAATCGAAACCTTTGAAACTTCTCCGTCACACCCAAGTGTGCGTAGCAATCGTCACCTACAACAGCGAGCGGTACATCCGTCGCTGTCTGGAAGGGATCTTGGAACAGGAAGGGGCGGCCACGGAAATCGTGGTAGTAGACAATGCCTCCTCCGACGGCACACGCTCCATTCTCCGCCGCTTCAAGAATCGAATACGCACCATCTATAACGACCGCAACCTGGGATTCGCGGAAGCGCAAAACCAGGCCATCCGCTCCAGCCGCGCCGACTGGGTGTTGACTCTCAACCCCGACGTACTGCTGCTGCCGCACTTCATCCGCACGCTGTGGGATGCCGGCCAGTCCGACCCCTCGGTTGGCTCGGTATGCGGCAAGCTGCTCTCCATTGGCCCCGGCTTCCGGCCGCTCGACGAGCAGCGTCTGGATTCCGCCGGCATGTTTTTCACCCCCGCCATGCGTCATTTCGACCGCGGCTGGCACGAGCCCGACGGTCCCGAATTCGACAGCATGGAGTATGTTTTCGGGGCCAGCGCCGCGGCCGCCCTTTACCGGCGGGAAACAATCGACGACATCTCCGTGGACGGCAGTTTCTTCGACCCGGACTTTTTCTGTTACCGGGAGGATGCCGATGTCGCCTGGCGTGCCCTCCTGCTGGGTTGGCGCTGCATCTACACTCCCGCGGCGGTGTCTTATCACGTGCGCAGCGTGGTGCCGGGGAGCCGCCGCTCCATACCCCGCGCAATCAACATGCATTCCGTGAAGAATCGCTTCCTGATGCGCATCAAGAACGCCAGCCCGGGCCTGTACCGGCACTACTGGCTGCCCATGACCATGCGCGACCTGGTGGTGATTGCCGGCGCGCTGCTGACCGAACCGGCCTCGCTGCCGGCGTTCTGGCATCTGGCGAAATGCCTGCCGCGAGCGTTGCACGCCCGAAGGACGATCATGAGCCGCCGCAAAATCGACGCCGCGGCCCTGGCCGGATGGTTCAGTTTCCAGCCGGTGGCCCGGGCGGTGGGTGAGGCCGCCGGAGTTCCTTCGACGGCTTGGCCGGAGCGCGAGCCCACCCCGCGTTACGCGCCGGAACCGACCACGTAATCGGGCAGACACGAGGTGGGGCAGGCGGTGCTCGACTGCCCGCCCGCGCTGAAATAGGCCCGCTGCTCGAATAGGATCGAGCGCAGGCGAGCACCGCCTGCCCCACCTGCGGGCTCACTGCAAAGTCCACAACTTCAGGAGGTCTGTGGTTCGTATCGCCGAGCGGGATCCCGCGGATCGCTAGCGAGCAATGGCGATGCGGCGGATCTTCCGCACACAAAAACCCCGCTGCCGTGTGGCAGCGGGGTTTGGCTTGCTTCAGTTTACCGTCGGGCTTAGAATGCGAACCGGCCCGATACCTGAATCGTGCGGGCATCGCGATAACCGTTCGCCTGCCCGAACTGGCCGTTGCTGAGGGAGTTTCCAGAACCGGGATTGTCACCCTGGAAGCCGGTGTTGATGCCCCAGAGTTCCGGATGATTGGCCACATTGAAGACCTCGAACCGGAGCGTCATCTTCACCCGTTCCGGGGTAATTGCGAAGCTCTTCATGAGGGCCATATCCAGATTGCTGAGACCCGGCAGGTGAAGAGAATTGCGGCCCAGGGAGCCCCACGTGCCATCCGCCGGACGGGTGAACGCCGTGAAATTGAGCAGTTCGGAGCCGAGACCGCTGGCGTAGGGATCGCCAACAACGTTGGGGAACTGCCCGCCGTTGTTGCCGACGTTCAAGCCATACAGGCCGCCGTTGGAGGTGACGTTGAACGGCATTCCGGACTGGTACCGGAATACGCCGCTGAGTTCCCATCCGTTGAAGGCCTGCCTGGTGAAGGCGTTCGAGAATGAACCGGTCACCTTCGGGAGCGTGTACACCACGTCGAGGGAGACCACGTTCGGCTGGTTGTACCCCGCATTGGCATAGCTGCACTTAATGCAGAACGGGTTATTGATGGCGTCGGAGTCGTTGTCGTTCGTGTCCATCGTCTTAGACCAGGTGTAGTCGAAGTTCACGGCCAGATTATTGGCGAAACGACGGTTGATGCGCAGCATCAGGGCGTCGTAACGCGCGTAGCCGTTGGTTTCGATCGCCGTCAGGTTGCCCCATCCGCTATACGGCAGAAGGGCGCTGGTCCAGCCATTGACCGATGCCGACAGGTTGTTGTTCAAGAAATACCCGGCGGGAAGAGCATTGACTGCCCGCTGGTCCATCAGGTGGACGGAATGGCTGCCGGAGTAGGAGAGATCCAGAGCGAACTTGGCCGGCAACTGGTGCTGCAGACCCAGGTACCAGGAGTAGACGCTCGGCATGGTGTTGTTGGTGGGCCAGATTGTCATCGAAGGCGGTTGGATGGGCGACGTAGCCGTCCCGAGGCCGGCGGTGCTGAAGGTAGAGACGTTCTGGTTGTAGACCGATCCCGAGTAGAGATTGGGGAACTGGGCGCCCGCGCCGAAACTGAAGTTGTTCTGGCGGAGGCGTTCGTTGAACAGAGCAGCGCCGGCGCGAAGAGCCGTCTTGCCATCGCCAAACACGTCCCAGGCAATACCCAGACGGGGTTCGGGGAACGACTTCGCATTGGAGAATCCGGCTGGCGTGCCAGCGCAGGGATCGCAGATCATGCCGAGATTCTGAAGCGCCGTCAAAGGATTGGCTTCGATGAAACCAGGCCCATATCCGTTCACCGTGCTGTTGCTGGTGTTGATGACGGGGGCATTCGCCTTGTTGTACTTGCTCAGATCTACGCTGTAAAGCGTCCAGTTGCCTTCGCCACCGACCGTGCCGCCGCGAACGACGGTGTAAGTGGGAGCCATGTGGACGAAGCGAAGACCGTAGTCGATGGTCACGCGCTTGCTGACTTTCCAGTTATCCTGGGCGTAAGCGTCGAATTCCCAGAAACGGAAATAGGGGAAAACGGCCCCGCTCTCATTTGTAAAGTTCGAGAAGTTGCCCAACATCATGTTGGCAATCCCCTGGTTGGTGTCCAAAGCCATGGTGGAGTTGCCGTTGAAGTTGATGTTGCCTTCCATGCCCCAGGTTCCGGTCTGCGCCTTGTCGTCGCGATTGAAAAAGACGCCGAACTTGAAGTTGTGGCTACCCTTTACCCACGAAACGTTTTCGGTGGCGGCGTAGTCTTTGCCCCAGTTATGCCAGCCGGGGTCGCCCAGACTGAAGTTCAGGGCTCCTGCGCTCAGATCGGGAACGGAGTTGGTAATGTTGGTCGCCGGGAAGATCTGGTTGAAGTTGGCGCCCAGCGTATTGCGGTCGATCGGGTTGGTGCCAACCACCGACAGGGACTGCGACTGGTGGTTGTAAGAGAGAATCGTCTCGGACGCCAGTGTGGGCGCAAATGTGGTCACCAGGTTCCAGGCCCAGGAACTGCCCGGCTTGGGCCGCGCTTGCGTCTGGAGCGGGAAAGGCTCGTTGCCCCAGACACCCTGGGCGATGGTCTCTTTCTGGTAATCGTTCACCCAGCGGAAGAAACTGGTCATTTTGCTGCTGATATTGTAGTCCAGGCGCAGCATGTCCTGATTCTTGATCAGATCGTCGGGGGCGTTGAAAAAGTCCCGTACGTAACCCGGCTGTCCGGGCGTGGCGCCGAGGCTCGCGTAACCGGGGATTCCGGTGTAAATCTTCAAGTAGGCGGAGCTCTGCGAATTCCATTGCGATTGTGGAACGATATTGCCCGGGTAAGGAGTTCCACCGGTGACGTTGCCGGAGCCGTCGCGTGTGATCGTCCCGGGTTCAAAAACGGTGCCGTTCTTAAACTGGGGAGCATATGTCATGGGGGTGGTAAGCAGCCATTGGGAGAAATTCCCGCCCAGGATCTGAGAGTTGGGGATATCCGTGTGGTTGCTGCCCGGCAGATTGCGGCGCGTCATTTCCCGGTTGTAGAAGAAGAAGAACCGCTTGTCCGCCTTCGTCGAGATTTTCGGGATGGGGACCCAGCCGCTGAAGTTGCCGCCGAACTGGTTGTAACGCAGTTGCGGCTGCAACCCGTTGCATTGCACGCACTTGGCGTCGAAGAAATTGTTGCGGAGGTACTCGTACAGCGTCCCGTGGAACTGCGAACCGCCGGACTTGGTTTGCACTGCAATCACCATGCCGGAGTTGCGTCCGTATTCGGCGTTGAAGCCGCTCTGCAGCACGCGGAACTCGGCAATGGTGTCGACACTGGCTTGCGTGTACTGGGACTGGTTGTCGCCCACGTCGATGTTGGGAGATCCGTCCAGGTACATGTTGTTCTCAGACCCGCGTCCGCCAAGAGCGTGGAACTGCGACACGTCGTTGAAGTTGACGTTAAAGTCGCTCTGGGCCGAGCTGCCCATACCTGGCACGGTACTCATCAACGAGGTGAAGTTCCGGCCATTCATGGGCAATTCCGCCATCTCGGTCTTGTCGACAATGTAGGATTTGTCCATGGTGTTGGTGGTAACCACCGGTGTGGCATCCGCTTCCACGGACACGACTTCCGTCATGTTGCCGACTACCAGCTTGACCTGTCCCACGTCCAATTTGGTGTTGACATCCAGGGTGACCGTGACTTCGGCCTTCTTAAACCCTGCTTTTTCAACGTTAATGGTATACCGGCCGGGTTCCAGATCGATGACCTGAAACCGGCCCGCTTGATCCGTACTGCTTTGCCGCGCGGGGCCTCCCTTAACCGCATCCTGAATCTTAACTGCGGCGTCGGGAACAAAGCCACCGGTGGCGTCTACAACGGTACCGCTGATGTACTGGGATTGCGCCATCGTCGGCTGCGCAATCAGCGTGAGCAAGATCGCTGCAAATACGGCGACCGTTACGCGGCTCCAGATGCTTCTCACGTTCATATAACCTCTTTTTTGTTCTTGGACTTGTATGAGAGTGGCTGTCCTCTGGCAATGAGCGGGCGCTCCCGCCAGACTTGACGCGTTGAGACGAACGCGCCCTTTCCTGAAAGCAATTTCGTACCTACTGTCAACCGTAATGCAAATCTACTAGGATTACAAGGCATATTCACGACGACAGTGTAGCGTGTGGATTGTTGCCACACGTTTGGCCCCCGAACTCGTTTTCTTATAAACGAAGCCATTGTACGAAGCGTGTCGAGTATTGCGCCGCGGGCCGGACGGTACAAGGGGTTGCACCGTGTATCACCCGTGTAGGGCCAATGAAATCAATAACAAGCGGGTTTTGACGGGGAGAGCATCTCGGGTCTGTAGGAGGAGCCGAAGGGAGGACATAATCTACCACGGAATGGAGAGAGAACGATTAGAATCTATTAAACTCGGGAACTCTACAAATGATGCCGTCCGGACAGCCGCGGGGCGCAAATGCCGCGCGACGTTTTGCCCTCAGTGGGCGCCGGCAACTTTACCGTCGAGCGTTGTTGCCTCGAGCGCGGCAGCTCTGAGGTCGCGGACGTGGGCGAGTGCGCGGCGGGCTTCCTCCTGCCGCCCGCAAGCCTCCAGCGCCCGGCCAAGCTGGTAGTAGGCCGATACCTCGTCGGCCGGGTTCAAGGACACGGCTCTTTGCAGCAATACGACGGCTTCCGCCGGTTTCTCCAACCGCAGTTTGGCCTTCCCCAGATAAAAGTAGGCCGCCCAGAAGTCCGGCTTCGCCATTTTCGCCCGCTCGAGATAGGGAATACCCTCGGCGAAGCGGCCTTCCTGCACCAGTAGACCGCCCAGGAAATAATTCGCGTCCCCATCGCCGGGACTATCCTTCAAAGCCAGTTGCAGTTCCCGGACCGCGTCGTCGGTCCGGCGGAGGCAAATGTAAACTTTTCCCAATTCCAGGTGCGCGCCGGGAAACCGGGGATCCAGCCGGAGCACGTCGAGGAAGCTCTCCTCGGCTTGCGGGAACAGAGCGGCTTCATAGTTGGCCCTGCCGGTCAGGAACTGCGCCCGGGCCGGACCGGCCGCCTCCCACATGGCTTCGAAAATCGGCTTGGCCTTTTCCGGATCGTGGTTCTTCAGATAGGCAAATCCCAGCAGGAAGAGAATCCCGTCGTCGTGAGGATTGGCCGCCCGCAGGCTCTCCAGTTCGCGGATTGCCGGTTCCAATTGACCGAGGTAGGCGCGGCAGACCGCGAGCAATTGGCGCGCTTGCAGGTGCTGAGGATCGATGGCCACGACGCGGGAAAAGAACGGGAGCGCCTTGGCGTGGTCCTCCTGCCTGAGGTAGACAAGCCCAAGGTTGAGGAGAATTGCCTGGTCGTCGGGGCTCACCTGCAGGGCCCGTTTGTAGACGGCGATGGCCTGATCGGAGCGGCTGGTGCGCGAGTAGATGACGCCGAGATTGCTGAGCGCCGCGACGTTTCGGGGCTCCTGGCGGAGTACCGCCTGGAACCCGCGCTCCGCAGTCTCGGAATCCCCGGCGGCCAGGGCTTTTACGGCTCCGTCGAAGATCTCCTTCGCCGAATCGGCGGCAGCGAGCATGCAGGCGCAGAGACACAGGCACGCGGCGAACTTCATAGCAACCACAATCTTAGCCAAACCAGACCCGATTAGCCAGTTGCGGCCGACCTCCGGATCTCGCTCCACGACTCCTCTCTGCCAGGGCGAATGGGCTGAGCCACTCCGTGCAGGGACGGCAACGTCAGAACTCCTGATGTCGTGGAATTTGCAGTGAGCCCGCAGGATGGGGCAGGCGGTGCTCGCCTGCCCGCCCGCGAAGCTCTCGCCATCGACAGGAACGGCTCAGCCCATTTTCCCCGCCGGGCTGAAATTGCGGTGCGACATCAGGAGTTCTGAAGGAATCAGCCTGAACCGCTGTTTTGCAATCTGCCGCCCCC
>PLRZ01000047.1 GCA_003164075.1 Bryobacterales bacterium
GGGGAATGGTTGGCAAGCTGGTAAATATCGCCCGTACTCCACTGCGCTGCCGGCTTGGTGTTCCGGAAGTCCGGCTCGGAAGCCCCCAGCCGCGATGCCGCTCCGGCCAACAGCAAGAGCCGGCGGCGGGTGAGCGCGGCGCATCGCTGCAATAATTCTGTGGCCTTCCGCGCGCAATTTCAAGCGGAAAAACGGACCTCGCGGTCAGTCTTAGTCCATCACACGCCCGTCGCGCATCCGGATGGTGCGGTGCGCAAAGGCGGCGGCCTCGGGATTGTGCGTGATCATGAGGATTGTCTGGCCCAGGCGCTGGTTCAAATCGCGCAATATGTCCAGCACCGCCTTAGAATTATCAGTGTCCAGGTTGCCGGTGGGCTCGTCGGCCAGCAGAATCGCCGGGCGATTGACGATTGCCCGGGCGATGGCCACGCGCTGCTGCTCGCCACCGGAAAGGGCGCTGGGTTTGTGGTCCAGCCGGTTTTCGATACCCAGCACGCGCAGCACTTCCTCGAAATCCTTGCCGGCCGGGCCCCGGGCGCCGGAGATATAGCGCGCCACCGCGATGTTGTCGCGCGCCGTGAGGTTCGGCAGCAGATTGAACTTCTGGAAAACGAAGCCCACGGTTTGCTTGCGCAGGCGCGTGCGCCCGCCGTCCGTGAGGCTGGCCAGATCCAGGCCGGCCACCTGCACCCGCCCCGAAGTGGGCGGTGTCAGTCCGCCGATAATGTGGAACAGGGTAGATTTGCCCGAGCCCGACGGGCCCACGATAGCCAGAAACTCGCCCGGCGTCACGCGCAGATCCACCCCGCGGAGCGCGGGCACGTCCACTTTTCCCACGCGGTACGTCTTGCGCAGGTCCTGGGTCTCGATAATGAAGCCGTTATTCATACGCCAGGGCCTCGATGGGATCGTGCCGGGCGGCGCTCAATCCCGGGTACAGCGCGCCCAGCCCCGCGCCCACCAGGGTGATGGCGCCGGCGATGGGCCACCACAAGGGCACGATCATCATCGGCAGGGACGAAGGCACGAACGTCCGGATCAACCACCACGCGCCGAAACTCATCAGGATGCCCAGCACCGTACCGCCGATTCCCAGCACCATGGCCTCCGCCAGAATGATGCGCAGAATGAAACCGTTGGAACCGCCCAAGGCCTTCAGAATGCCGATTTCGCGAGTGCGCTGCAGCACCGCCATGTACATCGAAAGGCAGACCACGGCGAACCCGATCACCACCCCGATTCCCATGATGACGTACATGAATTCGGACAGTCCGGCGATATTGTTCACGCTGTACATGGCGGTAATTTCATCCATGGTATTGACCTTGAGGCTGGTATTCTCTTCGATGTAGCGCACCACCGCGTCGGTATTGCGCGGGTCGTCCAACTTGAGGTAGATCTGCGTGACTTTGCCGTCGGCGCTCACCAGGGGTTGCAGCGTCTTTTTGGGAACCACCACGCGCGCCAGTTTTCCGCCCTCGATGATGCCCACCAGGTTCCAGGTGTGGTTGAGCAACGAGACCGTCGACCCGATGTGCAGCTTCTTCTGCCGGGCGTACAGTTCGTCCACCAGGATGTCATCGGGATTGTGCAAACCATGTTGTCCGGCCAGGTAGGTGAAGCCGCCGGTCATGGTATTGAACTCCTCCTGGTCGATCCCGGTAATGAACAGCGGAAAGTCGATGGAGTGATTGATGACGCCCATGGCCAGCTTGACATGCGGAACCTTGTCGCGGAAGTAGGGCAGGTAGCCCTCCGTGACGGAATCGGCGCTCGCTCCCACGGCCGTGGTGGTGCTCGATGCGCGCACCAGGATGTCGGCGCCCACCCCGCGGGCCCGGTCCTGCGCGTCGTGCAGCATGCCCGTGGACAAGCCCTCCAGGGTCAGAATCAGGGTCACCGGAACGCCGATCAGCAGGAAGCTGAGCAGGCTGCGCATGGGCTTATTCTTGAGGTTTTCGACAACCAGCTTGGTGGTCACTTTGGGGGTCCTTTAACGGGAGGCGGGCCGATAGTCTGCAAGGTAGTTCCTTCCGGCTGGTCGAGCACGAACTGGTTGTCGGGGATTCCTTTATTGATTTTCATGTCCACGATATCGAGGACCATGGCATATTCGTCGCGCGGCCGGTTGATCTCGATGTGTTTGGGGAACGGCACGTTATCGTAGGGGCGCCATTGTGAATAGCGCGCGTCGGTGAGCAGGTTGCCGGTCTCGTCGAAGATCATCTGGCGGGCCATCAGCAGGTCCAGGCGGCTGTACCAGATGGTTCGGCGGAGTTGTAGAGTGCCGTCGGGCCGTTCGCGAATCTCGTGGACGATGTAGTAGGCATTATCCTCGTCGGTGAAGTTCTCGATCATGACCTTGTCGGTTTTGGGATCGATGGGCCGGACCACCAGGGCATCCAGGAAATGTTGCGGCCGGAGATTTTCGAGCTTATTGGGCGAAGGCTGTTCGATAGCATTGCGGCCCACCACGAAGCGGCCCTTGGAGGGAATGTAGAGCTTGAAATCGGCGCCATCGGAGACCATGTCGAACATTTTGCTGCGCACCACGGGCATCAGGCCGATAAGGCGGATGTCGGACAGCTTGCGGAAGCGGATGTAGGCGCGGACGTCTTTGTATTCGGTGATATGGTTCTTTTCGGTGCTGCCCAATGCCGGGACCATATCGACGGTGGCGCTGAAGTCGTGTACGGCCGCGTATTGTTTAATGATGGCGGCCAGCAGGGTAGGGAGGTCGGCGACGAGCAAGGCTTTGGTATTCCCGGCGCGCGGAATGAGGCGGCGGCGCGCAATGCACGAAGATGTGGCGACGGACAGGAGACAGAGCACGAGTACAGGAAGCGCCAGGCGCCGGGAAGGCATCATTTCATTGTAGGCAGCGCGCCAAGCGGCCCGCAAACTGAATCCCGGCCGGGAGGTGTGATATATTGAAAAAACGAGTCAGTGGGCCTGTGGCGCAGTTGGGA
>PLRZ01000446.1 GCA_003164075.1 Bryobacterales bacterium
GTGCTCCGGAGGCGTTTAGCCGGCAAGCCTCGCCCTTAATACTATTGCCCGCTGTAACTCAACGCCCGGACCGCTACGGTGGCCTTGGCTAGCCCGGCCGTGGGTCAGAACTCCTGATGTCGCCCTGCAGTTTCTGTCTGGCGGGGAAAATGGGCTGAGCCATTCCTTTCGATGGCGAGAGCTTCGCAGGTGGGGCAGGCGGTGCCGCCTGCCCGCGCTGAATTAGGCCCGCTGCTCGAATAGGATCGAGCGAAGGCGAGCACCGCCTGCCCCACCTGCGGGCTCACCGCAAATTCCACGAGATCAGGAGTTCTGAGAATGATCTTTCGCGAAGTCGCCAAGGTCGCCAAGATCGCCAAGTAAACGCTTTTCGCCCGCTGATGAGCTGCCCGCAAGGCCACTTTTTCGGCGCACGGTCGCCGAAAAAGCGTAGCTGGTTTCTGTCGCGAAACTCACTTCAAATGGCAAGAACCGCTTGCTGGCGGGGTGCCCTCTGGGCCGGGCTCGGAAAACTCTGCGATGATTCCACGGGACTTGTTACCGAGCCGCGACCGCAAGGGAGCGGTGCTGCTCCGCCGCGCAGCAGTTTCGCGACAGAAACCAGCTAAACTTTTCCGCCCTTCCTGCCGATAAGTAAATCGATGAGATGGATGTGTATCTTCTTCGCTTCCCTGGCCCTGGCCCAAACTCCACCGCCGCCTGCTCCACCGCCGCCTGCCCCGCCGCCCGAGACGCCCGCCCGCGTGCCCTCCGCCGCTGAACTCATGCGCGCCTCCGTGGACAAACAACGCGCCGCCATGGCCGCCCAGCAGGACGCTGTCCGTAAACAGGCCCAAGGCGCGGGCGCCACCCTCGTTCCCTGGTCACCGCCGCCGGCACCCGCGGACGCCGCCGCCGAGCCGGCTTGCGACCCCATCGGCGCGGACATCGTGACACCGTTCGTCGAGAACGCCGCCAAGGCTAACCACCTGGAAGTGAAGCTGGTCAACGCCGTGATCGAGCGGGAATCCGCCTTCCGTCCCTGTGCCGTCTCGTCCAAAGGTGCGCAGGGCCTGATGCAACTCATGCCGGAAACCGCCAGCGAACTGAGCGTAAAGGATGTCTTCGATCCCAAGGAGAATATCGCCGCCGGCGCCAAGTACCTCAAGGAGCTTCTCGATAAATACAAGGGCGACACCAAGCTGGCGCTGGCCGCCTATAACGCCGGCCCCGCCGCGGTGGACGCCATCGGCGCAATTCCCGATATCCAGGAAACGCGCGACTACGTCGACGCCATCATCAAGAAGATCAAATAGCGCTTATACGTACTGGCCGGCGGCGAAGCCCGAGGCCCAGGCCCACTGGAAATTGAAGCCGCCCAATTGGCCGGTGACGTCCACCACCTCGCCGATGAAGTACAGCCCCGGTACCCCGCGCGCTTCCATGGTCTTCGACGAAAGCTCGCCGGTGTCCACGCCTCCCGCGGTCACTTCGGCCTTCTCGTAGCCTTCCGTGCCAGCCGGCGTCACGCGCCAGCAGCGCAGCGCGCCGGCAATTTGCGCGATCTCGCGGTTGCCCATCGCCGCCAACACTTTCGATTCTCCGTGCACTTCGAACCAACGGTCGGCCAGTCGCTTGGGGAGCCACTCCGCCACGAGGGTGCGTGCTTGCGACCGGTCGCCGGCGGCCCGCCGCTGCTCCATAATCGAGGCCAGGTCCACGCCCGGAAGCAGATCGATTTCGAGCGCGCTACCCGGCTTCCAATACGACGATGCCTGCAGCACCGCCGGTCCGCTGAGGCCGCGATGCGTGAAAAGCATCTTCTCGCGGAACGATCGCCCTCCGGCCCGCACTACCGCCTCCGCCGAAACGCCGGCCAGCATGCCGAATTTCGCCTGGTCCTCGCGCCGGAACGTCAACGGCGCCAGCGCGGGACGGCACTCCACCAGCCGCAGCCCGAATTGCTCGGCCACCGAATAACCCAGCGGTGTCGCACCGATCTTCGGGATCGCCAGGCCGCCCGAAGCCATCACCAGTGACTCGGCCTCCCACGAATCGCGATCGTCCACCACTTCGAATGCCGCCGTTTTGCGCACCGTGCGCACTGCGCGGCCGGTCTCGATGCGGACTCCCGCCGCGGCGCACTCCGCCTCCAGCAGCGCCACAATCTGACGCGCCGAACCGTCGCAGAACAGTTGACCGGCCGTCTTTTCGTGGTACGCGATGCCGTGCCGTTCCACCAGCGCCACGAAATCCCGCGGCCCATAGCGCGCCAGCGCCGACTTCGCAAAATGTGGATTGGCCGACAGAAAATGCTCCGGCCGGGTGTGCAGGTTGGTGAAATTGCAGCGGCCGCCGCCCGAAATCAGTATCTTGCGGCCCACCTGGGCATTGTGTTCCAGCACCGCCACGCGCCGCCCGCGTTTCCCTGCCTCGATGGCGCACATCAATCCCGCAGCGCCCGCGCCGATCACCAGTACGTCAATCGAGTGGGACGGCAGCGCTACCTCTGGCAGCAGATCTGTCTGGAAATCAGTGCCGGAACGGCGTGCAGCGGAGTGGCGTCGGCGAAGTAATTGTTGTCGCCGAGCCGCCGGTAGACCTCGCCGGCGATGCCCGCCGCCAGCGGACCGATCGCCGGCTTTCCGCCTGTCAGCAGCACCACCACCACCAGTTTCCGCTTGCCGGTCTCATTGAAAGATCCGAACCATCCCAGGTGCGTGTGGTTCTCGCTGCAGGTGCCGGTCTTGCCGGCGATATCGCCATCGTCGCGCGCGCGGTGCGCCGTGCCGAATTCCACCGCCCCGCGCATGCCCAGCGCGATCACCGGAATCAGGCCGGCGATATCCAACTTGCGCTTCACACGCGGGACGAAGTTGCGCGCTTCTTCCTGCGATTGCGGATATTGCAGGTAGTACAGCGTGCCGCCGTTGGCGATGGCGCTCATCAGCGCCGCCAGTTGCAGCGGCGTCTGTTCGATCTCTTCGCCGAAACTCGTCAGCATCCCCACCCCGCCGTTGCGCGGAATGGCAGCCGGAAAATGGCCCGCTTGTTCGCCCGGAATGTTGAGCCCCGCCCGTTCCCCGTATCCCAGCAGGTGCGCGTAGTAGCTGAACTTTTCGAAGCCGAGTTTCTGTCCCAGGGTGGCGAAATAGTAGTTATTGGAGTGCGCCAGCGCGTAGGTGAGATCCATGCGCATGCCCGGCAGCCGCAATTTGGCGGGAGGCTCGATCACCTTCGCGCTCAGCCCCGCCAGCGCCACCGAGACTTTGATGGTGGAACACGGCTGGAATCCGCTGCTGGTGGCGATCCTCTGGTTCACCATGGCCAGAATCCGCCCCGTGGTGGGATCCACCGCCACCACCGATCCGTTGTACGAGCCCAGCGCTTCCACGGCCGCCCGGCGGATGGTCAGGTCTTCGCCATCCACGCGGTCGCCCGCCGTGGAATCGGCGAAAGTCGGCTCCGTCCAGGGTCCACCCGCGATTACCGCAGGCGCCGGAGCCGGCGTCTTCTTCACCGGCTTGATAGGCGTCAATGGCTTCGCTTGCGCCATGACTTTCAGCAGCGCCGCATGACCGGCAACCGGTCTATGAAGAGTTGCGGCTTTGCGAGGCGGCGCGTGAGGGGGAGTTCGTTTCGCGGCCGCACTCCAGCCGATCGATACGGCCAGACAGCCAACCAGCGCAATGCCCAACCAGCGGAAAACGAAAAGTACCGGTGCCCGATTCATAGTTGACACGTGACAGTCGCGGAGGAAAGGAGGTGGAACTTTCGCCAGAGCGTGGGCCGACTGCCGGCCGGAGCAGTCAATTTCCAATTGTGCCTGAGAAGCCTCCATCCGTCAAGGCCTTTTCCCTTATTCTAACATTGAGTGGCCAATTCTCCCGATATTCTCCAACATGACATTCTCCAACAGGAAATCGCGATGTGCCGCCTGTGCCCGCGCTTGCGCGACCATACCGCCGAAGTCGCGCGCGTCAAACGGCGAGCTTACCGCGAGTGGGAATACTGGGGAAAGCCCGTGCCATCGTTCGGCGACCCGGCGGCGCGCGTCCTCATCCTGGGCTTGGCGCCGGGAGCGCACGGCTCCAACCGGACCGGCCGTATGTTCACTGGAGACCGCTCCGGCGACATCCTCTACAAGGTGCTCCACCAGGTGGGGTTCGCCTCGCAGCCGGTCAGCACATCGCGCGACGACGGCTTGGAACTGCGCGGGGCCTACATCACTGCCGCCTGCCATTGCGCACCGCCCGGAAACAAACCGCTGCCCGAAGAGATCCGCAATTGCCGNNCGCCCTTCCAGTTCGGCCACGATCGCCAGTTTCGCATGGGCAAGGGACAACCGGTGCTGGTGAGCTCGTATCATCCCAGCCAGCAAAATACGTCGACCGGAAAGCTCACCGAAAAGATGCTGGCCGATGTTTTCCGGCGGGCGCGGAAGCTGGCGATGGGTGTGCCGCGCACAACTTAATTGATGAGCCCATTGGGTGGGGCAGGCGGTGCTCGCCTGCCCGCCCACCCCGTGGCGAACGGGGATCATAATAGAGAAGAGACCACACCAATGGATCGACGCGATTTTCTAAAAGCCGGCATCGTTACCTCCAGTGCTCTGCCCCTACTGCGGGCGGACGCCCCCATCGCCAAACGCCCTTACAACAAGGACGTCGGCCTTTCGGTGATCGGCTTCGGCGGAATTGTGGTGATGGGAATGGAGCAGCCCGAGGCCGACCGCACCGTGGCCGACGCCGTCGCGCGCGGCATCAACTATTTCGACGTGGCGCCTTCCTATGGCGATGGCGAAGCCGAGGAGAAGCTCGGACCCGCGCTGGCGCCTCACCGCCAGAATGTCTTCCTCGCCTGCAAGTGCGAGCGGCGCGACGCCGCGGGCGCCCGCCAGCAGTTGGAGCAATCCCTCAAACGCCTGCGGACCGACCATTTCGACCTCTATCAATTCCATGCCGTCGGCAGCATGAACGATGTGGAACAGATCCTCGGCCCCGGTGGCGCGGGCGAACTGTTCTTGAAGGCCCGCCAGGAAGGCAAGATCCGCTATCTCGGGTTCTCCGCTCATAACACCGAAGCCGCGCTGTCCCTAATGGACCGCTACCGCTTCGACTCCGTGCTCTTCCCCGTCAATTACGTGAATTACGCGCAGGGAAACTTCGGGCCTCAGATCCTGGCCAAGGCCAAGGAGAAAGGCCTTGCACGTTTGGCCCTCAAGGCCATGGCGCACACCACCTGGAAGCAGGACGAACCGCACACCTACGCGAAGTGCTGGTACCACCCCATCGAGGATCCCGACCTGGCGCGCAAGGCCCTGCGATTCACGTTATCCGAGGACATCACCGCCGCCATTCCGCCCGGCGACGAGCGATTGTTCCGGATCGCGCTGGCGGCGGCGCCCGGCCTGAAGCCACTGACCGCGGACGAGCGCCGCGATCTGCTGGCAAGCGCTCGCGGCACGACTCCGATTTTTCACGCCTGATGGTTCTGCGCTACCAAAGCGTATGAACTTGGGAGGTCCGGATCTTCCTGTCGCGACTGATAAGAGGCGCTCGAAGTGCCACCGCCGTGGCTGCGATAATTCGATCCGGCAGGTCCGGAACCTCTTGGCGGCTCTCGAACTCAAGGGCATCGACGACCGCGCGGTCGAGGGGCGCTAATAAGCACGGAGCTGCCGGGTCGTCCAATGCATGGATCAACCGGTCACGTGCCGCGATTGGCAAACGGCCCTTCTCGACCAGATAGACCAGACAATCGTGTGTGTATCGACCACAACCGCAGGCATCAGATGTCTTCCCTGGGGAAGTTCAGCCACATGTCCCGCTGATTCTGCTCGATCTCCTCCGGGGACAGCGAAACACCCAGGTCTGCCCACAGACCTCTGACGGTCTTGAATGGGCTCTTGCTCCCTGCTTCGTCACGGAGTCTGGCGGCATGGTTCAGAACTTCTTGTTGTTTCTCAGCCGGTAACGCCCGCACGGCTCCCAGAATCGCCCGCTCGAGTGACATGAACAACCTCAATCTCATTATCCGCCGCCGCGCAAGTAATGCAAAATCCGGCCTCAACCGTGCACGCAGGGCAGTCCACGCCGGCTTGCGCTTCGCGTTTCCCTGCCCTGATCCAGCCAGACTCCGGCAGTCCTACGCGATCTGGCAGCGGAACAACAAAACGAGACCGCGATGGTGTGCCGCTTCCCTCGCCCATGCCGTGTGTCTGGGGCATTCAATAGGCAGTCCCCAACTGCCGGCATGCTGTAATGGCACAGCAAAACAGGACGATGAAAGCCCGAATTCTGCGGGTGTCCGACTTCAGACTTCAGTCCCAAAACTTAACCTTTGCGTGACGCAGGAAGAAACCGGCGCCGACAAGCGCTGCGCGGGGAACGGACGACTGCGCGAACTGTTAAGATGGCGTCAAATGAGCACCGTGAGCATCGAAATTGACTCCAAGTGGGTGAAGCGAGCTCGTTCTCCTCTCTACTGGGTCGTGGCCACGTTCCAAGGCGCCGCGATAACCTTCGCTCCGCTATTTCTCTATGAAGCCGGCAAAGGCCGGTTTCAGAAGTATGACTACGTAGTGGCGGCTTCGTGCTTCGCGACTATTCTGCTCGTCGGGTTCTTCTATGTCCGTCTCGGCAACGAAGTGATCCGTGAACTGAGGAGCATGAAGCCGTAGGTCGTTGGCCGGCCTATACCCCCCAGCCGAGAAATGAATCCGACGGTCCTGCTGACGGTGCGGTCGTCGCATAGATCCTCCGTGACGCCGTTCCGGTAAGCGTCGTTGAGGACTTACAGAGCCCGACGGTGTGGCTCTGGAGGCGCGCTCCGAGTCGCCATGGAACCATGAAAACCAGGCCGACCAATCGGCAACTCGACCACGGCCTATCGAGAGCTGCGCCCGACTATTCCGGGCATGGCTGAACAGCACCCCAAGCGGTGGTTTTCAGCCAGGAACTTCCCGCTTGCTGTGCCCTAAGTTATTTAGTTTCAAATCCTTGTGATTGGCACGTGGTTTGCTCCGTATCAAGTCGGAAGTATTGGAGGTTCTTATGAATCGGACAGTGCAGACAATATCGTTCAAATCCGCGATCCCGGCGCTTGCTCTCGGCGCCCTGATGTTACTCGGTCCTACAGCCGCCCTAGCCCAGCGCGGCGGCGGGGGACACGGTGGACACTCTGGCGGCAGTTATTCCGGCCGTTCGTTCTCAGGCGGCGGTGGACGCAGCTATTCTGCCCCGTCCTACGCGGGCCGCGGCTATTCCGGCCTCGCGCGCAGCTACGTGGCCCCTTACGCGGGCCGCGCCTACGCCGGAGCAGGCGCTTACTACTCTGGACGGTTCTACGCCGGCCGAGGCTACTACTACGGCGGACGCTTCTGGGCTCGCCCCTACTTTGGCGTCGGGATCGGCATCCCGTTCGGCTATGGCTACAGTGTAGGCGCAGGCTGTGGCTACTATGACGGATACGGCTACTGGCAGCCGGCGCCTTGCTATCCGAGCGTCTACCCGGGTTACTGATCGCATCGCACTCTGACGAATCGACGAGCGCGCGAGCGGCGAGGCTGCTCGCGCGTTTCTTTGTGTCTGGGCGGCGTGGCGGGTAACCTGCGGTTCATGCAACCGAAGCCAGGTTCGCAGCTTGCCTGTCCAATTGAAGCAGGAGACGCTGAATCGTTTTCACCTCGTGCTCCTCGAAATACGGTTCACCGCATTGGCCGCATACCCAGGCGGGAACCGCTTCCAAAGATAGATGATACCCCTTGCGGTCAATGTGAAAAGGCGCCTGACTTCTCCGCATTTTTCCCTGGCAGGGCATGCACTTCATGAAGGCCACCTGATTTTGAACTCCGAATCCCATTCGTCTATTTCCGGGGGCGTGCCTGCCGCGTGCCGGCCGAAAGATCGACGTAGTCTATCTCCCCTCGCAAAACGACGCGACGCACCTCCTGCGCACCGATCATTCTATCGGGACGAGACATTTGTCTGACAGCGTGCGGAAGAAATAGCAGTTTCTTCCGGGCAGCAGCGCTGACCAGCCGACATCCACTCGTTGAGGACACGGCGTGCTGAACTTGATTGTATGCCAGGCAGGGCGCCCGTCCGCGTCCGGATATTCGGTTCGCAGCCTTTTGCCACTTTTCCACCCACCGACAGCGCCACGCCGCGATTGGTGGCGCGTTTACATGGGAAACATTTCGCGTACCAGCGCCAGCCCCTCGCCGGCGGAGTGGATCCGCCCCTCCAACTGGGCATCCTCCACGGCGGTGAGTATCTTCGAAAATAGCGGTCCGGGATGGTATCCGGCGGCGATCAGATCGGCCCCGGTCACCAACGGGGCGGGCTTCAAATGTTCGTCCGGGAACTGCTGCAGCTTGTGTTTCGCCAGTTCGTGGTTCTCCAGCCGCCGATTGCTGGCCAACGCGTCCAGGCGGTGCAGTTCCAGGTGCTCCTGAAATTCGGGCATGCGCAGGAAGCGCTTGAGGGTGCTCTGGCGCATCTGCGGCAGATCTTTGAAACGCATGTGGTTGGCCACCAGGGCCTCCACCTGCTCCATCTCCTCGTTGGAAAAACGCAGCCGTGTCAGAATCTGATGCGCCAGGCGGACGCCTTCCTCCACATGGCCATCGAAGCGGATGCGGTCGGCCAGCCGGAACGTCGCCGGCTTGCCCACATCGTGGAGCAACGCGCCCAGCGCCAGCGTGAGCGTGGGATGGCGCAGACCTTCCAGCAGCAGCAGCGTGTGCGCCCAGACGTCGCCTTCGGGGTGATACTCCGGCGGCTGTTCCACGCCTTTCATGGCTGCCACTTCGGGCAGGATGACGGCCAGCAAGCCGCTCTCGTCGAGGAGCTCGAAGCCGCGGCGCGCGCCGCCTTCGGTGAGGATGCGCGCCACTTCATCGCGGACCCGTTCGGCGGAGACCGTGCGGATCAGGGCGTGGTCCCGCTCGATGGCGGCGAAGGTGGGCGCATCGATGGCGAATCCCAGACGAGCGGCAAAGCGCACGGCGCGCAGCAGGCGCAGATGGTCTTCGCGGAAACGCACCGCCGGGTCGCCGATGGCGCGGATCGTGCGGCGCTCCAGGTCGGCGCGGCCGTCCACATAGTCCAGCACGCCGCCGGTCTCCGGGTCCATCAGCAGGCCGTTGATGGTGAAATCGCGGCGCAGTACGTCCTGGCGCGCTTCCTGCTCGAAGTGCACGCTGGCGGGGCGGCGGCCGTCGCTGTAATCGTTATCGCTGCGAAATGTGGCCACTTCCACTTGCGAGAAGTCGTCGCGCACCAGCACCACTCCGAAAAACGCGCCCACCTTGCCGGAGTTCGGAAAGAGGCTCATAATGCGATCCGGACGGGCGTCGGTCGCAACGTCGAAATCCTTGGGTTTCGCGCCCAAAAGCAGGTCGCGTACGCATCCGCCCACCAGGTACGCCTGGTGGCCTGAACTGCGCAGCTTGGCAATCACGCTATGTGCCAGCGCTTCGGCTTCCATGAATGGTCCTTACCCATGTTAATATGTGTTTGCCAAGCTCCACCGGAGGCGGGGGACCCAATTCTTGGGGCGCAGTCCCAATCGGGACGGAGTACTTTCAAGCTCAAGCCCGTCAGCTAACCTCGCAGGCGATTTGAAAGGGTTACCATAGTTTGGTGACCAGGGAGAGACGTTTTAGGTGACATCGGGACAACGCCCGGCAACGGTCAAGGTGGTGGTCGCAACCACCGTGATGTTGTCTTTCATTTCCTTCTGGCGGGCCGCCGCCATCGTGCTCAGCGACCTGGCATCGTCGGCTTACTACGTCGGCGGCATCGCCGAACAGGCCATCGGCAAGGCAGCGCCCTGGTTCATCCTGGCGATCATGCTGTTTTCCTACGCCGTGCGCGCCATCTACATCGAGAGCTGTTCGATGTTCGTGCGCGGCGGCGTGTACAAAGTGGTGCACGAGGCCATGGGCGGCACCCTGGCCAAATTCTCGGTCTCGGCGCTGATGTTCGACTACGTGCTCACCGGGCCCATCAGTGCGGTCAGCGCGGGCCTGTATCTGGGCGGCCTCATCAATGAGACCGGCCAGCATCTGCACATCCCCGGGATGCACGTCTTTCCGCCCTATTTCGCGGCCGGCTTCGCGGCGGTGGTCACCATCTATTTCTGGCGCAAGAACATCATCGGGATCCACGAATCCAGCGAGAAGGCCCTGCGCATCATGCAAATCACCACCGTCATGGTGGTCATCCTGATCGTGTGGTGCCTGGTCACGATTTTCAAGGGCCCCTTCCAACCGGTGCCGCTGCCGATTCCAGCCAATCTCAAGTTCAGCCCCGAAGCTCTGGGATGGTTGAAGGGCACGGCGGGGCCCTCCATCACGATCATCGCCGTGATGATCGGGCTGGGACACTCTCTGTTGGCCATGAGCGGCGAAGAGAGCCTGGCGCAGGTGAATCGCGAGATCGCGCACCCCAAGCTGAAGAATCTGGAGCGCGCGGGGTTCGTGATCTTCATCTACAGCATGCTTTTTACCTCGCTGGTTTCCTTCTTCGCGGTGATGATCATCCCGGACACGGCGCGGCAAGGTTTTCTGGATAACCTGATCGGCGGGCTCTCCATGTACCTGGCCGGGCCGATCATGGCGCGCCTCCTGTTTCATGGATTCGTGGTGCTGGTGGGAACCCTGATTCTGGCGGGCGCTGTGAATACGGCCATCATCGGGTCGAACGGCGTGCTCAATCGCGTGGCCGAAGACGGCGTGCTGCCGGACTGGTTCCGCCATCCGCACAAGAAATTCGGCACTACGTCGCGGCTGATCAACCTGATTGTGCTGCTGCAACTGATCACCATCATGATCAGCCGGGGCGATGTCTACATGCTCGGCGAGGCCTACGCCTTCGGCGTGGTGTGGAGCTTCGCTATGAAGGCGCTGTCGGTGCTGGTGCTGCGCTACAAGCAACCCGGCGCGCGCGATTGGAAGGTGCCGCTCAATTTCCACATCGGCAAAACCGAAATCCCGTTGGGACTGATGATGATCACGGTAACGTTGTTCGCCCTGGCCATCATCAACGTGCTCACCAAGAAGGTGGCCACCATTTCGGGCGTGACTTTCACCATTGTGTTTTTCATCGTGTTTGAGCTGTCGGACATTGCCAACCGCAAACGCAAGGCCGGGCACGGCAACGAGATGGAGAAGTTCCGCCTGGATCCCAGCGACGAAGTTTCCTGCGAAGGCGTCAGCGTGCGGCCGGGCAATGTGCTGGTAGCGGTACGCAATCCCAACCGTCTGCAGCACCTGCAGCGTGTGCTGGATAAAACCGATACGCGCAAGATGGACATCGTGGTACTTTCGGTGCGGCAGGTAACGCAGGCCGGTTCGGGCGAGCACGCGCTCGATACCGATCAGATTTTTTCGGACGACGAGACCAACGTGTTTACGCACGTGGTGACCCTGGCGGAAAAGACCGGCAAGCACGTGGAGTTGATGGTAGTGCCCGGTTCGAACCCCTACGAAGCGGTGGTGCAGACGGCCGCGCGGCTGCAATCGTCGCGCATCGTGATGGGGCTTTCGCCCAAGCTGACGCCCTCCGAGCAGGGCGCGGAGGTGGGGTACCAGTGGGAGCAACTGCCCGAGCCGCGGCCGTCGCTTTCGCTCGAAATTGTCCTGGAGAACCAGAAGGACACGGTGTTTTTCAACCTGGGTCCGCATCCGCCGCGCCTCTGGCCGGAGGACATCGACCTGGCCCACCGCCTGTGGCTGGAGTTGAGCGCCAAGGGCCCGGGCGCCAAGCTCCATCATCGCGACATCATCGGCGTGGCCCTGCGGCGCATGAGCACGGAGCTGCATTCCGACCGGTCGCCGGAAGTGTTCGGAGACATTCAGCGGGAAGTGACCAACGGCCACGGGTCGGCCGAGCCGCCGGAAACGCCGGAAACGCCGGGAACGCCGGAAGCCGAGTGACCGTGTGCGCTACGCCTTTCGCAGCCTTGCCAAAAGCCCCGGCTTCGCGGCGGTTGCCATCTTCACGCTGGCGGTAGGCATCGGCGCCAACACCGCGGTTTTCAGCGTAGCCAACGCACTGCTGCTGCGGCCGCTGCCGTACGCGCGGCCCGACCGTCTGGTGCTCCTCGATCTCCAGCGCAAGGATTCCGAGACTGGCGGCAGCCCGCTCTCCTGGCCGCGCTTCACCGAGGTGAGCCAAAGCCAGCGCTCTTTTTCGAACCTGGCGGCGTTCACCAGCGAGAACTTTACGCTCACCGGGCGCGGCAATCCGGAGCAGCTCGCGGCCGCGCGCGTGACGTGGAATTTCTTCAATACGCTGGGCGTGCGGCTGGCCGCGGGGCGC
>PLRZ01000409.1 GCA_003164075.1 Bryobacterales bacterium
CCGCCGGCGAAGTTGGTGTTGTCGAACTTGTAATCGCCCACGCGCACGTGCACTTCGGGCAGGCGAAAGTGGTCGCGGCTGCGCGAAAGCAATCCGCCCAGGCTCGCCGAAACGCTGAAGCTGTCCGATTCGTCGAGCAGGTACTCCACGAAATACGGCTGTTCCAGGTCGGGCAGCTTGAGTTTGACCGAGCGATCCACTTCGTCGTGCATGGCCTGCAGCAGCGGATCGGCCGCGGGCGCCTGGGCGCAAAGCACCAGCACGGCCGCCGCCATGGCGCCACCCGCCAGCATCACGGCCCTCATTTCGCCACCCCTTTGCCTTCCATGCTCGCCGGTTCGGGAAGCAGCGGCGGCCGGTCGTTGGATTTGGCCTTCTTCTCGATCTCGATTTCCGAAACCAGGACCGCCGGCGACACCGCCGATACCGGCACGCTGCCCGATTCCGCCCCGCAGTACCCGTTAAAAACTTCGGTCTTGTCCGACGTAGCCAGGATCTTGGAGAAACTCGCCAGCGGCGTGCCCACGATGTCGGCGCCGCGCACCAGCTCGTCCGGACGCCCGTCGAGATACACGCGGTACACGATCACCGGAATCACTTTGAACGCCTGCAAGCCGGCGCGCCCGGTGGTGGTGAATCCGCCGGTAATATCGCGGAAGTACAGTCCGTAGGGCTTGCCCTGCCTCTTGACCTCGTCGAGCAGCATCTGCCGCAGCTTCGCGTCCGACACGGCGTTGGACGATTCCACGATCAAATTCGACTGCCGGGAGACCGGTTCCAGCCCCGGCTGCCGCCGCCCGTGCCCGTTGGAATGGTCGACGCCCTTGATGGGCGAGCGCGACATCAGGAAGGTCTTCAGCACACCCTTGTCCACCGCCAGCACGGGTTGGCCTTTGACACCCTCGTCGTCGTAGTCGTACCAGCCGTTGAGATCGACGCCGTCGATTTTGCGCCGGGTGGGGTCGAACAGCACCGAGAGGAAGTCCGGCAGCACCTTGGTGCCCACGCTCTTGGTGAACGTCTGGCCTTCGCTCTCATCCTTCTGCCGGTGGCCCTCCACGCGGTGGCCGAAAATCTCGTGGAAGAAGACGCCGGAAGCGCGGCCCGAGAAAATCGCCGGCCCCACGAAGGGTTCGGCCTCGGGCGCTTTGAGCAGCGCGGAAGCGTCGTTGGCCACGCGGTCGATGGCCGCCAGCAGGCTCTTGTCGTCGGGCAGGCCATCCGGGTCGACCGCCTCGAAGGTATCGAAGGTGCCCACGTCGGTGCCGTCGGTGGCTTTGGCGGAGGCGGAAATGATCACGCGCGCGAAACCGCGTCCCTGCACGATGCGCGTACCTTCGGTATTGACGAAGTACTGGGTGTCCGCCTGGGACGACACCGACACATGCGAGGTGAGAATGCTGGGGTAATTCTGAAAGCGGGCCGAGAGTTTGCGCACGCGGTCGCGCCAGGCCTCTTCGTCGAACTTCACCTTCGGAGGCGGATGGACCGAGACCACCGTCGGCTCGCTCGAAAAATCGTCGGAATCGTCGGCTTCGGCCACGCGCACCTGGGTGTTGGTCTTGATCCGGATGAGGCGCTCGGCGGCCAACTGGTAAGCCCGATCGGTATCCAGCCACATGAGGCGCTTGAGGGAATTGACGTTGTCCTCGAACGGAACGAGGATCCCCGCCGTGAAGCGGCCCGACTGGGCTCCCCCGGCGCTGCGCACGCGGTGGTAGTTGTCGAGCTTGGGAGAGCCCACGCGCACGGAAATATCGAAAATGCGATTGGTTCCGTTGCTGTTGGACTCCAGGGCGCCGAGGGTGGCGGAAAGGGCATGCATCTCCGTTTCGGTAATTTCGTAGCTCAGGAAGTACGGCGGCGGNNAAAACTTGGGGGATCAAGTCTTCAGGATACCATCGGGCGGCGGGCGTGCGTGCGGCGTTCAATTACAGAACTCCCGATGTCGTGGAATTTGCAGCGAGCCCGCAGGTGGGGCGGGCGGTGCTCGCCTNNCTCTCGCCATCGAAAGGAATGGCTCCGCCCATTTTCCCCTCCAGGCAGAAATTGCGGGCGACATCAGGAGGTCTGATGTCTTGGGTGTGCCCGCGGGACACTCAGTTCGACGCCCGGCTCGCTCCGGATCGAGCACCTCTCCACCCGATAACCGTCCATCTGTTCCGTCTTCAGCGACGTGACCTGAGGCGCTACGCTCGCCTGGGCCGTGACCGCGGCGGTGGCGCGGATCTCGCCGCGAATGCGCTCCTGGAACTTCGCCAAGCCGGCCGCGGATTCCACCGCCTTCCGCCGCGATGTTGGAATCGTTCTTACTTCTTCCCCGCGGGCGCCGGCTCCGGATAGCGGACCGCCTGGCGCGCGACCAGTTGCCAACCTTGCGGTCCCTTCACCAGCACGTGCAGCACATTGAGCTTCGCCACGCTCACCACGCCGGCGGAATTGATATGGAAATCGGCATCGCCCACCACTACCGCGGTGTTGCCATACACGCGAACCTTGAGGTCCTTGAAGTCGATCTCCTCGGTGGTGCTATTTCCCTTCAAGGATTCCAACACCGCAGCCTTATCCTGGTGCAGATTCGAGGAGTGAGTATAGATGACATCGTCGCTCAGAATCCTGGAGAGCGCGGCGGCGTCTTTCTTGATCAGCGCCTGCTTGTAGGCCCCCATCGTGGCCATAATCTCTTTTTCCGTCTTGGCATCGGGATTGGCAGCCGACAAAATCGTGGCCGAGACAAGGAAGAGGATCCACTTCGTCATATGTAACAGCTTACACGAGTATCCTGCGAGTTATCCTGAAAGATATGCTCCTTTCCGCCTCCGACCTCAAACTTCTGGCGCAGTACGACACGCCCACCATCTCCAACGTCATCGAGCTCTTCGAAGTCCGCCCACGTACCGCCGGCTACATGGACGGCCGAATCCGCGCCTGCTTTCCCGAGATGCCACCCATCGCCGGTTACGCCTCCACCGCCACGATGCGCACCGCCTGGCCTCGCGGCGAGGGCGACGTCTATAGCGGCCTGGACGAACAGGTGGCCCACTTCGCGGAACTGCCCGGCCCCGCCATAGTGGTCTTTCAGGATGTGGATGAACCGCCCATCGGCGCCACGTTCGGCGAAGTCATGTGCGCCAGTTACCGCTGTTTCGGCGCTCTGGGCATTATCACCAGCGGCCCGGCGCGCGACCTCGACCAGGTCCGCCGCCTGGGGTTCGCCGCCTTCAGCAACGGCGTCGTCTGTTCCCACGCCTCCAGCCACATCACTTCCGTGCACCAGCCGGTGCGTGTTGGCGGCATGGAAATCCGCCCCGGCGATCTGCTGCATGCCGACGCCAACGGAGTCTGCTCCATCCCCGGTTCGATCGCGTCCGAAGTAGCCCACGCGGCCGCCGAATTCATGGCCTGCGAGTCGGTCTGCATCGATTTCGCCGTCGCCGGCAACCGCGACGTCAAGGGGTACTCCGAGGCGCGCCAGGAAATGCTCCACCGCATCGCCGAACTGGGCAAGCGCCTGCGGGCTGCGAGAACGTGATGCGCGCGGCTCGGTCGGAATAGCTTTCGCGCGCCATGGAGGGACGGACGTTGGATACCGTCTCCGCTCAAGCGATTTCTTCACTGCGGTGCGACCATGACGGTCGCGCTCTGGCGGGACTTGTTGTAGGTAGTTTCTGTCGCGAAACTCCTACTCGTAACGGCAAGACCGCTCCCTTGCGGTCGCGGCNNGTAACAAGTCCCGTGGAATCATTGCTGCGTTACCGAGCCGCGACCGCAAGGGAGCGGTTTCTTGAGTTTCGCGACAGAAACTAGTCAGATAGCGGCGCGCCCAACGGGAGAATGCCACGCTGGCGGCGCCTATAGTTGCCGCGAGTCGCAGCGCGCATCGGCCGGATGAATCGCCGGCCGCATGAAGAAAAATGCCGCCGCGGGCCGGAATGGCGCCCGCGGCGGGATCGTCAGGGGGCTACTTTACGATAATGCCGCGCTCGTCCAGCAATTCGCCGGTCTGGGTGTACAGATTCAAAATGCTGGTGCGCAGGTTGACCTGCGCCGTCACCACGGCCGACTGGGCCACTACCCAGGTCTGCAGCGCGATGACTACGTTTTGGTTGATGTCGGTGCCGAGAGTGTACTTCTCCATTTCCGCGTCGTAGTTCTTGTGCTGCAGATCTTCCTGCACCCTGGCGAGCCGCAATGAATCGATGGCGCCATTCAAAGTGCTGATGGCCGTGAGCACGTTCAGCCGGGTGTTCTGCTGTACGTTGCGCAGGTTGAGTGCGTCGGTCTTCTTGGTAACCAGCGAATTGGCGAGGACCATGGAAGCCGTGCGGTTGCGGATCGGAAGCGTCAGGTTCAGGCTTCCCCTGTAAGTCGGGTTGTTCAATCCGAACATCTGGCTCAGAGCATCGGTCAGACCGCCGGGAACCACTAATACGGAGCCCCCTCCGAGCAGCGTGGAGCCGCTCGAACTATAGACCCCACCCTGTCCGGCGTTGGCGTACGACGCCGTGAACGTGAGCTGCGGCAGGAGACCGTTATTGGCGCTCTGGATACCCAGGTCGTCAATGTCCAGGGCCTGCGCAGCCGCCTTGACGTTGGGATTGCTGGCCAGAGCTTTTTGGACCTCCCGGCCCGGGTCCAAATCCAGGGAGGTAGTAGAAACGTCCACCGGTTCGGTCAGTTCGATGGGCAGCTTGGCCAGCTCGGGATCCAGGTCCACCGCAATCTGGTGGCGCACGATGTCCTCCGCCTGCTCCAGGGCGAATCGCGCCTGCGACAGGGCGAGTTCCGCGGCGGCCAGTTGCCCTTGCGGGTTAAAAATGTCGAGCGGCGAGACGGCGCCCAAATCCAACTGCTTCTGCACGAAATCCAGATTGGCTTTGGATGTGTCGCGGGCTTTCTCCTGCACCTTCACGTTCTCGCGCGCGGAAACCACTTTCCAATAGGCATTCTCGGCGGTATTGACCCAGGTCAACAGGGACGCCCGCAGGTTGAACTCCGCCCGCCGGAAGGTGCTCTGCGCCTGCATCACGGGAATCCGGTTGACGTAGCGGCTGCGGCTGCGGATCAGGTTTTGCGTCACCAAGAAGGACATATTGGAAGACAGGCTGGGGTTATACGACGAAAAGCTGTTGCTGTAAGAGTTCTTGGTTCCGCCGAACGACACCGTGTAATTCGTGCCGGTGTCGAGAGCCTGACTGTAGCTGAGCGAGAGCGGCTGGGACAGGCTCTTCGAAGTGGACCCCAGCGTGGCGTTCTGCGATTGCGAAGGGTTCGTGGGAACGCTGGTGGTCCGGGTAGTGGAGAAACTTGCCAAGGCAGTGGGATCCCAGATGCCAGAGGCCGACGTGATATTGTTTTTCGGTATCTCCACGCTGAGGAACGTCACCTGGACGTCGGTGTTGTTGGCCATCACCAGCTCCAGATAATTCTTCAGCGAAAGCTCCAGCTTTCCGGAGACTACGAAATCCTTCAACCGCACGGGATCCCGCAGATCGACGTTGGTCCTGGTCTGCCGCAGGACCTCGCGGAAATAGTTCGGCTTGGGGAACGACGACATCTGCGCAAACGCGCCAGTCGTCAGAATGATACCTGCAATGAAAGTTCGCGACAGCATAGCTCTACTCGTAACGAATGGCCTCAATGGGATCCAGTTTGGCTGCCTGGACCGCCGGGTAAATTCCAAACAATAATCCGATAAATACCGAAACTCCGAATGCGATACCGATGGAGGAGCCTGTCACCAC
>PLRZ01000346.1:0-4274 GCA_003164075.1 Bryobacterales bacterium
ATGAGCCACGAAATCCGCACCCCCATGAATGGCATCCTCGGTTTCACGCAACTCACCCTCTCCACCAACCTTACCGAAGACCAGCGGGATTACCTCGACACCGTGGAGCGCTCCGCCGAATCGTTGATGCAACTGCTGAACGATATCCTGGACGTTTCCAAGATTGAAGCCGGCAAAATGGAGCTCGACCGCGCGCCCTTCTCCATGCGCGAATGCGTGGAAAGCTCCACCCGGACGATGTTCGCCGCCGCCCAACAGAAAGACCTGCGGTTGACGTGGGACGTCGATCCGCAAATCCCCGACACCCTGGTCGGCGATGAAAACCGCATCCGCCAGGTGCTGCTGAACCTGGTGGGCAACGCCATCAAATTCACCGATACGGGTTCGGTTCGTGTGTCGGTGGAGATGCTGCCGGCCCCGGATTGCAGCCTGATCGCACACTTCAGCGTCCGCGATACCGGACCGGGCATCCCGGCGGAAAAGCGCCAGATCATCTTCGAGCCCTTCCGGCAGGCGGACGGATCCACCACCCGCCGGTACGGCGGCACGGGCTTGGGTCTGGCGATTTCCACGGGGCTGGTGGACATCATGGGAGGCCGCATCTGGGTAGACAGTGAGGTAGAGCGCGGCAGCACGTTCCACTTCACGGCGCCGTTCACCCTGGGCGAAACGTCTCTGCCGCAGCGCGCCACGGCGCCGGCAGCCGTCTCGGAATCCGCTCCCCTGTCCATTCTGGTGGCCGAGGACAATGTGGTCAGCCAGAAACTGGTCACCGCGCTTCTCAAGGAACGGGGCCACTCCGTGACCCTCGCCGCCAATGGCTGGGTGGTGCTCGACCTGGTGGAACGCCGGGATTTCGATCTCATCCTGATGGATATCCAGATGCCCGAAATGGACGGCCTGCAGGCTACCGCCGAAATCCGTCATCGGGAAGGCCAGACCGGCAAGCATATCCCCATCGTGGCCATGACGGCGCATGCCATGGCGGGCGATCGGGAGCGCTGTCTGGACGCCGGCATGGACGGATACATCGCCAAACCCATACACCCGGGCGAGCTCATGGCGCTCATCACCGGCATGACCGCGCAACGGATCGCGGTAGTGTCGGTACAGGGGGCCGCATGACCGCTTCGAACGTGCCCCTTGCCGTCCGCAGGGCCCGGCTGTTGAAGGAGGTGCCGCCTTTCCGTCCGGTAGCGGTCCAACTGCTCAACCTGGTTTCGGACGTTTCGCAGCCGCTGGCCCGGGTGGTGAGCCTGCTGCGTACCGATGCGGTCCTGACGGCGGAAGTACTGCGGCTGGCCAATTCGCCGCTACTGGGATGCCGCTCCGAAATCAAGAATATCCTGCAGGCTCTGGCCTTTCTGGGGATGGAGCGCGTCAACTCCCTGATCGTCACCACATCCATGCGCGGTCTGGCCGGTCCGGCGAGCGGCAAACTGGCGCGCGCCTGCTGGAGGCACAATCTGGCGACCGCGGTGATCTGCGAGCGGCTTGGGCCAGCCGTGCGCATCAGCCCGGAAAGAGGCTACATGGCCGGATTGATCCACGATATCGGCCGGCTGGCGCTGCTGCGGGCTTTCCCCGACTATGATAGAGCGCTCACCGAAGCCGCCGCCGAAGGAAGAAGTCTCCTGGCCGCCGAAAAAGGCCTTTACGGGATGGATCACGCCGAAGCCGGCCGGTGGCTGCTGGCGCAGTGGGGCTGTCCTTTGGATCTTCAAACCGTGGCATCCCTGCATGAGAACCCCGCTGGGGCGGCGGGCCGTGACCGGGAACTGATCTGCCTGGTGGGAGCCGCCTCTCAACTGGCCGAGCTGATGGATTTTTGCGAGTTTTCCGAGGCGCGCAGGGTCGAACTGTCCCAGGTGGTCGAGTTGATTCCGGAGGCTGCCAGCCAACTGGCCGGTTTTCCGGCTCTTACCGAATTCGTGGCCACCCGCGTGAACGGCATCGAACTAAGCCTCGGTTGAAGCGTTGGCCCGCTCAGGCAGCGGTCAGAGGCCCGGAGCTATTCGGCTGCTGCTGGGGGAAAGGAATGACTCGGGACGCGGTCTTCGGCATAGCCGTCACCGGTAGTGGGCGTCGCCGTTTGGCCGCGACGTACTCGGCCAGACACTCCAACGCGGACAGGTATTGCCGAAGTTCGGCGGAACGCACTTCCGGGTGCGCAGCTTTGTAGACAGTAGCTGCTTGTCTGATTCTGGTGACCAGCGAAAACTGAATTCGCAGGTCCAGTTCCTCTGAAGCTCTCGACATCGAGTCCTCCCCTTGCACGTGCAAGGCCAGATTCAAAACGGTGGCTTTGCGGACCTTTTCCGATGGAGCGGAGCGGCAGGGAACTGACGGGCGTCAAATTGTTGGCGCTATTTCGGGGACAGGCTACATAACCTCGAAATTCAAACCTGTGAACCGAGCGGAGTTTCGAGGTTATGTAGCCTGTCCCCGAAATAGCGCGAGGACAAGCCTAACGTGCGCTGTAAGTCTTGCTGAAATTATTGCGCGTATTGGTAACCGTGAACGACCCGTCGGCGTGCGCCGAAACTTTGATCCAGAACGCCGGACCGGTATGGCCTCCGCGTCCACCGCCCCCAAAACCACCGCCCGGCATACCCGGGGGTGGTCCGCCCGGCGCGGCGCCCGGCGGGGGAACGGCTTGCGGCGGCGGCCCACCCGCGGGCGGGCGCACATTCGTCAATACGGCAGCCACCGCGGCCGGGTCTTCGATGTTGGCAATGAACAGTCCCGGCGAGTTCTGCTCCAGGCCGGCGGCATAGGCCCAGTGAATCTGCCAGATATCTTCCAGCCCGGGAGACGTGTGCAGAATCTGCATGGTCTGGATGGCGCCGCCCTTGCGGGTGGAGTTGTGCATGATGGCCACCTCGGGAGCGAGCCCGTGCACCAGCGCCGCCGACCCCGATTGGTCGATGCCATGATGCGACGTGAGGTACACACTCACCTTGCCGATGGGGTTCGACGGGCACATCAACTCCTGCTCTTTGTTCCAGGTGAAATCGCCCAGGTTGATGGTGCGGAATTTTCCAAGCGTGTATACCACCCCGACGGACTGCGGGTTTTCGGGGTCCACTCGCGACTCGTCGCGCGGTGTGAATCCCGCGCAGGCCGGGTTGGGCTGGCCGCCTCCCGGCAGCGCAGTCTTGAGCACCTGGCCGGCGGCCGTTACCACGGTGACGTCCACCCCGCCAAAGGGAATCTTGTCTCCCGGTTTCACTACCGTGTGCCTGGCCGCGGCATACATCTCGGCGTACATCTTCTGAAAGCCGGGCACCTGCTCGCGCGCTTCCACCGTCGGGCCATGGTCGATGAAATGTTTGATGGGGATGCGTTTCGCCAGCTCCGCCAGCCCGCCCACGTGGTCCACGTGGTAGTGAGTCAGAATCAGGTGGTCGATCTGCTTGACTCCGGCGGCGTCGAGGACGGCCATGATGCGGTCGGTGTCACGCCCGCCAGGGTTGCCGGTGTCTTCCAGCAGCGACTCGCCGGAGGGCGACACGTAGAGAACCGCGTGACCGCCTTCGGTGTCGATGACATACATGTCCAGCGTCTTGGCCGACTGGCTTTGTGCGATTCCGGCTCCGGAAACCAACGCCCCGGCCAGCGCCATCCAAAAGATTCGCCGCATGCTCCGGATGCTATCACACTTGCGCGGGGCGCTACTCCACCGACGCGTCCAGCTCGCCGTGTGCCAGGCGCACGTGTATCCGCGATCCGGCGGGCGCCGCGGCGGGGTCTTTCAGAATGCCGGACTGGTTCGATACAATCGCGTACCCGCGTTCCAGAATGCGCAGCGGGCTCAATTGCGAGAGCTTGGCGGCGAGCTGATCGAGCCGGCTCCGATGGCGTCCCAGGCGCAGGCGGATGGTCCCGGCGGCGCGTGTGTCGGCGGCTTCCAGACGGCGGGCGGCTGCGGCCAGGCGCGGGCGGACGTCGAAGCGGCGCAAACGGTCGTCGAGCGCCCGTCGCGCGCGGTTGCGCGTGTCGATAGCCAGGCGCATGCGTTCGCGCAGGCGGTATTCCTGCTCGTCGACGCGCTGCAGACCGCGGCCCACGCGGCGATGGAGCACTCCCAAGGCGCGGTCGACACCCTGATTCCGCAAACGCCGCTCCCACATGGCCAGCCGGTAGCGCATGGCTTGCACCGCCTTGGAGCGGCAGGTATTCAGGCGCTCCAGCAGTTCCTCGCGGGTGCAGATGACCATTTCGGCCGCGGCGGAGGGTGTGGGCGCGCGCAGGTCGGCCACAAAATCGGCGAT
>PLRZ01000346.1:4301-7803 GCA_003164075.1 Bryobacterales bacterium
CGGAGCGGCTGAACCATTCGATGGCGCGGCAGACTTCTTCCACCGAGCCCTCGCCTTGCACCTGCGCGGGGAAGATGCGGATATGCAAGCCGGGAAACCGGCGCGAGAGGATCTGCACCATGTCGGCGATGGCGGCGCCGCGCGGGGAGGTGACGATGCCGATGCGGCGCGGAAAGCGCGGCAGGGGCCGTTTGCGCTCGGGCGCGAACAGTCCCTCGGCGGCCAGCTTCTTCTTGAGCTGTTCGAAGGCCAGTTGCAGGGCGCCGATGCCCTGGGGTTCCAGCAATTCCACCTGCAACTGGTATTCGCCGCGCGCTTCATAGACGTCGATGTGGCCGCGCGCCAGCACTGCCAGTCCATCCTGCGGGCGGAATTTCCAATAGCGGTGCGACGAACGGAAGGCCACGCACTTCACAATGGAGTCGCGCTCTTTGAGGGTGAAATAGTAGTGCCCGCTGGCGGCCAGTTTGAGCCCCGAGATTTCGCCCGAGACCCAGACTTCGCCGAATTCCTGGTCGAGCAGCGCGCGNNACTCGAGTGCGAATTGCTCCAAGGACTTATGGTAACGCGGGCGGCTCAGTCATTTTCGATTCGCCAGGATGAGATCACCTCCGGTCGAAACAGAACATTATTATTGGCCAAATGTCTTTTGCTCGTCCTACTGCTTCACCGTCAGCAATACTCCGCCCGGGGACGCCACGCCTCCGATAGTGGCGAAAATTGACCTGAGCCATGACGTGNNTTCCACGACGTCAGGAGTTCTGCAGATGTTGACTGACCCCCGGCACGTATGTCAGCGAGCCGGGGAACGTTACCGTAACACTTCCGGGGCCGCCGTTAAGGGCGGTCCCCACATGGCAACCGGTATCGGTGCAGTTCCCCTCGCCGGGAACGCCACAATGGCCCGCGTCCGGCCCCATTTCATACGCCCAGAGAATCAGCAGAATCGCCCCCATCACCACCGCACCTTTGGCCCGATACTCTGTTTAGCCCCCGAAACCCGCTCCTGGTTTCCACTCTTCCGGCGTCAATCCAGGAATCGGACCAATTTTAGGGCTTTGCGGGCGGTAGTACTGAGAGGAATTTCGGCCAACTGTGCGGCATCGTACCAATGGAACTCCGGGGCCGGACTGCGTACCGATGCGGACCGCACCGTGAAAGTGTAGCGATGGTGCGTGATAGTGTGCCGAAACTCGCCCAAGCTCGCGCCAACACGCGCGGGAAGTTCCTCAGGCGCCGGCAGCTCCCAGAATCCGGCCATGCGGCGCGCGCCGGCCTCCTTTTGCCGCAGGAGCACACGGCCGCCCCGGCGTACCACCAGCAGCACTGCCGCGATGGCCACCGGCTCGGTCCTGCGCAGCTTTACCGGCAATTGCGAAACCGTGCCCGCCGGCAGCGCGCGGCAACTGGCGGCGATGGGGCAGCGGCCGCACAGCGGGTTGACCGGCACGCAGACGGTGGCGCCCAATTCCATGAGCGCCTGATTGAAAACGCCCGGCTGCCGGCGGCCCATCCACTCGCGGGCGATGGCGCGGAACCGCTCACGGGTGCGTGGCGAGGCGATATCGGCGGCGTCGTTTTCCACCCGCGCCACCACTCGCAGAACGTTACCATCCACTGCCGCGTACGGCAACTGGAAGACAATGCTGGCGATGGCCGCCGCGGTATAGTCGCCGATTCCGGGCAGCGCGCGGATGGCCGCATAGTCGCGCGGGAATCCGCCCGCCGCCACCACTTGTTGCGCCGCGCGGCGCAGATTGCGGGCCCGCGAATAGTACCCCAGGCCGGCCCACAGCGTCAGGACATCCTGTTCCGCGGCCGCCGCCAAAGCCTCCACCGTGGGGAAGCGGTCGATAAAGCGTCGGTAGTAGGGGATGGCGGCCTGCACACGGGTCTGCTGCAGCATGATCTCGGAAACCCAGATGCGGTAAGGATCGGTGGTTTGCCGCCAGGGAAGATCGCGATGGCTGCGGCGGTACCAGGCGAGCAGCAGCTTCACTCCAGGACCCGAAGCCATTCGGCGACCACGGCGAAATCCTGCGGCTCCACGTCCCAGGCCTCGAATTCGGGGTTGAGGGGCTCCAGGCGGATGCGCTCGTGATGCCACTCGTCCTCGGCGCTGTAGACCTTCTTGCTGGTGTACTTCTTGACGGTATAGCGGGCGCTCTCATCGGCCACGCCGAAGCGCTGGATGAGCAGAATTTTATTCTGGCGCGAGCCCACCGGGTGCAAGCGGAAGAGATTCAGGCTGCCATCGGGGATGCGCGGCTCCATGGAGCGGCCCACCACGTGCGCCACGAAAACGCCGGGATCGAGATGCATGCCTTCCGGGGCGCGCACCCAATCTTCTTCGGCCGACTCCATCTCTTCGCCCAGGCTGCCGGCCGCGGCGCGCAGACTGTAAAGCGGAACATGCGTCCGGAACGGCAGGACGGCGATTTTTTCCACGTGTTGGTCGAACAGCCGGTCGAGCACGCGCGAAAAAGCGTCTACTTCCACGCTTTGCCGTCGGCCGGCGCGCACTACGTTCGAAAGCGAGTCTTCGAGGGACTGTAGAAATGCCTCCGCGCCCACTTCCGCGGCGTGCGAACGGATGTCCTCTTCGAGCGCTTCCAGAACTTCGATGTCGTCGGGCTCCGCCAGACCGTCGTAGCTGTGGCGCATGCGCAGCCACAGACGATCGGCCCCCGGATCCACCAGGTAGACACCGATATTCCGCGCCGGGAGTCCCGGCAAATAAGCTTCCAGGAGCACATACGTGCCCTGCCGCCGCGCGGAGATGGAGGTGACACTAGCCGGCAATGTAGAGTCCGCCCTTATCCTATTCTACTCATCGGCCAAAAAACGGAGAAAATGATCTTAAAGCCCCAACCTTTTGAACAGCCCGCTCTTCACCGCGAAACCTTCCAGCATCCAAAGATTATCCTTGAATCTGCCGGCACTGTAAACCACGCTCTTACCGTCGGGCGCCAGACTCAAACGCATCGCCGGGTTGAGATTGCTTTGTGGGCGGTTTTCCTTGCCGGCTTTGCCGATGGCCTTCTCCGCTCCGGAGGCGATGTCCACCGCGAAAAGCGCTTCGCCTTCGTCATCGGGACGCATACCGTACACCCGCTTGCGGTCGCCTCCCACCATGATGTTGAGCGGCTTGCGATCGCGATGGGTAATGCGGGCGGCAGCCGGGGTCGGGGTCGGCCGAGACATTGGCGGGCAGAATCTTGATGGCGACGTCCCGCCCCAATCGCGAATCGCGGGCGCGATAAACTTCACCCATGGCGCCGGCGCCCAGGCGAGTTAACGGAGCGAGAGACATCTATTGGGTCAGCATAGCGCAGGTGGACTGGGCACGCGCGGCGCGGGATACTGAAGGTATGGTGAAGTCGGTCGAAGGCATCTACCGCAACGGGAAGGTGGAGTTACTGGAGCCTCTGGTAGAGGCCGAGGGTTCACGCGTCATCGTGACGTGGGTCCATCCAGCGGAGCCGGTCGATCTGCGCGAACG
>PLRZ01000078.1 GCA_003164075.1 Bryobacterales bacterium
GTTTCGGTCTTTCTGCATGCCTTCGTCGATTATCCTTTTTCGCGTCCCGCCCTCGGTGCGTGGCCGATCCTCATCCTCGCCATGCTGGCTGCGGCCGCACCACGGAACGTTCGAAGGCACGAATCCGGTGGCGGCGCAGTCTCAAAGACCCTCAATCCGCCCGTCACGGGCAGCCATCTGTGCTGACGGACATCGGAAAAGCCTCCTCCTTACAAAAGCTGGATTCTGTTAAAAGTGTAGACCACGTTTAGATAAATCACGCCACACCCTATTCCCTGAGAACATTCCTTCCGATGTAGTACATATAGTCGTACGAACGTAGTTTGATGGATCGCTTAACACTCTGAGCAGAGATTGACGGGCAGCCCGGCAACAGCATTTTGACTACTCGTGGCTGAACTCATGTCCGGACGGTTGAAACCAGGGAGATCGTCGGCAACAACGGCGCCCCAGACGGTTCAGCCAGGAAAATAGGATTCTTATGTCCCTCGAAATCGTCCATCGGAACGTAGTGCCGGAAGTGCCGCCGTTTGCAGGTCAACCGGGACCGGGCGGCAACGTGTGTGAATTCCCTGCCACTCCGGAGGTCCTGGCCTGGTATGGAATTCACGTAAAATCGCGCTGTGAGAGCCGGGTTCACCAGGAACTCTCCGACAGAGGTTTTGAGACCTTTCTGCCGATGCACCGCGAGAAGCGGCGATGGTCCGATCGTACCAAGACCATAGACGTGCCGTTGTTTCCCGGTTATTTGTTCTGCAAATTTGAACTCACGCACCGGTTCCGGATACTGAATGCGCCGGGCGTCGCGCGGATTCTGGGCGCCGGCTCCACCCCCATTCCGATCAGCGAGGCCGAAATCCGATCTGTCGAGGCCCTTGTGTCCTCCAGGACCGCCCTCGTGCCATGGCCTTTTCTCCAGATAGGCCAGCGCGTGCGCATTGCCTACGGACCCTTGGCGGGTGTCGAAGGGATTGTGGCCAGGGCCGAAGATGGCCGTTCCAGAGTGGTGGTCTCCGTGACCATGCTCCAGCGGGCCGTCGCCGCCGAGATTGACCGTGAGTGGATCGGCGGTCTCGCCAGTTAGGATTATGCCGTGCACAATAAGTCGCATCACATAGCGCCGATCTTCTTCCGCGAGGCGATTCCCACGCAGTCTCTTAGTCAATCACGGTGTCGGTGCCAGGGAACTTGGCGGGTTACGGCCGCCCCGGCATCACCGCCGGGCTGCGAAGTCCGGACATGACTTTCGAAATAGAACTAATGCGGCATGATCTCAATCGCCTGATTAAGGCGTGCGGCTGCGATCCATGAAGTCTCACTCACCACTGTGTGCGGCAGACATGACAGATATCCACAGCCATGTCATCTGGGACGTCGACGATGGCCCGGCTACTCTTGAGGAATCCATCGTCATGCTCGGCGCTGCCGCCGAGGACGGCACGGCCGATCTGGTAGCCACACCCCACGCGAATCCCCGGTATCCTTTTCAGCACGAAATCGCATGGCAGAGAATTCGCGAACTGACGGAAGCCACTGGCGGCCGGCCCAGGATTCATCTCGGCTGCGAGTTCCACCTTACCTTCGATAATGTCGACCACTTGATGGATAACCTCGGCCTTTACACCATCAACGGAAAACAGTATCTCCTTGTCGAGTGTCCCGACTCCCACATTGGCAGGCACACCGAAAGCATTCTGCGCCGCATTGTAGAGGCGGGGGTCGTGCCTATCGTGGCCCATCCGGAGCGCAATCCCGTCCTGCGCCAGAAGCTCTCTCGCGTCGAAGGCTGGGTGGAATCGGGTTGCCTGCTGCAGTTGACCGCTCTTTCCGTCACCGGGGGCTTCGGCGCATCCGCCAGGGAAGCCGCTCTACGTCTCCTGGACCGGGGCCTGGCGCACTTCGTCGCCAGCGATGCCCACGACCCTGTCAGACGTCATCCCCGTTTGGGCGAAGCCCGGCAGCTTGTTCTCTCCCGATACGGTGAAGACGCGGCGGAGATTTTGTTCAGCGAGAATCCACGCGCCGTAGTCGAAGGTACGCCACTTAGCGGAGGGAAACAACTCGCCTGGCAGCGGCCCGTCCGTTGGTACCAGTTCTGGAAAGCGCCCTGCTGATCGCCATTCCGCGGCTTATATCTATGTCGCCGGGCCGCCGGAGGCTGAACTCACTCCACGATATCTGTACGCTTAGTTCAGAACTCCTGATGTCGTGGAATGTGCAGTGAGCCGGAGGTGGGGCAGGCGGTGCTCGCCTGCCCGCCCGCGCCGAATTAGGCCCGCTGCTCGAATAGGATCGAGGGCAGGCGAGCACCGCCTGCCCCACCCGCGAAGCTCTCGCCATCGAAAGGAATGGCTCAGCCCATTTTCCCCGCCGGGCTGAAATTGCCGGGCGACATCAGGAGTTCTGTAGTTCTCCGCGCGGCTCTCGTCGCCAATCGAAAAGAGAAAATACTTTCAGTCACGGCTGAACCGGCTCTTCCCAATTCTCAACCTGCGCGGAGTCAGTAGTTTGAATGGACATCGCCGGCTGTGTTCAGGCACAGAAAACAAGAAACAGGGCCGGAATAGGTGAATTGACTTATTGACGCTGTACAATCCACGTGTTACTTTTGTGTCCAGCCTGACTGGTGCTTAGTTTTCATCTCTGGAAGCTAAGTAGCCGGGCCATAGCTTGGGACGCTCTCGCCCAGGCCTAAGTGAAAGCCACTAGATGTGACTTGAGGGGCGAAGCTACGGCCCCGGCAAGTCCCCCTTCCCCCGCTCCGGGTTCAAGGTCCCCTGTGAACATTCGCAATCGTCTCATCAATTTTCGCGTCACCGACGACGAACTCCGTCGCCTCAAGACCGTTTCCGTCTTGCGAAATGCCCGTTGCCTCTCCGATTTCGCGCGCTCGGCCATCCTCGACACCGCGCGAGAGTTCGAGGGACCTCCCGAAACCCAGGGACCCACAGGCGGCCAGTTCGAAGCCTTCGACCGGCGTCTCGCCAGTCTCGAAGCCAACATGGCTCGGCTCCTGGAAGCTTTTGCCAGGCCAAGTCCACCACGGTTGGTAAATGATTCTACTCGCGAATTGCTCCATGCGAGCGACACTCTTCCCGACAGATAGGTTCCATTTCATGCGCCTCTTTCTCTCGACAATCTTGCTCACCGTAGCGCTGGCATCGCCGCCGGCTGCTTTGGCCCAACAGCGTCCCGCTGGGATTCCCGATCTCGGCGCCAACCTTCCCGCCCAGCCGGTCGGACCGAACGACCTTCTCTCCGTCTCCGTCTACGATGCTCCCGAGCTGAGCCGCACGGTCCGCGTGGGCGCCGATGGCTTCTTCCGCCTCCCCATGCTGAAGCAACTCATCCGGGCACAGGGACTCCTTCCCGCCGAGATTGAAGCCGCTATCGTCACCGCTCTCCAGCAGGAGCAGGTCCTCGTCGCTCCCTTCGTCACCGTCAACATCGCCGAGTATCACAGCCGCCCCATCTCCGTCGCCGGCGCGGTCAAAATGCCCCTGGTCTTCCAGGCCGATGGCCCGACCTCGCTGTTGGAAGCCATCGCCCGCGCGCAGGGCCTCCGCGAAGATGCCGGCAGCGAGATTCTCGTTTCCCAAACCCAGCCCGGTCCGGACGAGACACCCATCACCCTCACCCGCCGCATCCCCGTCCGCGGCCTGATTGACGACGCCGACCCAGCCCTGAACCTCAAACTCAGCGGCGGCGAGGAAGTCCGCGTCCCCGAAGCCGGCCACATCTTCGTCGTGGGTAACGTCAAAAAGCCCGGCGCCTTCGCGATCCGCGAGACCGCCGACACCAGCGTCCTCCAGATGATCGCTCTCGCCGAGGGGCTCGCGCCTTACTGCACCAAGGAAGCCTACATCTACCGCCGGGAAGGCTCCGGCAGCAAGAACGAGATCGCCGTGCCGCTCGACAAGATCATGGCCCGCAAAGCCCCCGATGTACCCTTGATCGCCAATGACATCCTCTACATCCCCGACAACAAAGGCAAACGCATGACCGTAGGCGCCCTGGAAAAGATTCTCGGAGTGGGCACCGCGTTGGGTGCCGCCTCGATTTACGTAATGCACTAAGACGATTGAGATAACCACTATGCCTGACAGAACCCCCACGCGCGCCCTGCCTGCTCCTCAGTCCGCGACGGTGCCCGCGATCCCGGAGCGCTACACCGTCTACCCGCCCATGGCTTATGCCGAGCCTGAGCCGGCAGATTCAGAGCTCCCGCTGTCCCACTACTTCTGGATCCTCCGTCGTCAGAAATGGCGTATCCTGGCGTTCGTCCTGGTCGCCGTGGTCTCCACCGTGATCGTGTCGGCGCGCCTCACTCCCATCTACGAGTCCACCGCCACCGTCGATATCGACCGCCAGGCCCCCGCCGGCGTAATCGGCCAGGACGCGCTCCGCATGGCCCCCAATGACGCCGATCAGTTTCTGGCCACGCAGGTCAAGCTGGTCCAGTCCGATTCCGTTCTGCGTCCGGTTGCCGACCGTTACAAACTCCCGCTTGTCTCCACCTCCGGCATTCCGGGCCAACCGGCGCTGCCCACATCCCGGGTCCAAAACGCTCCCGTGGTGCTCAAGAATCTCAAGATCACCCGTCCGCCCAACACCTACCTGCTCCTCATCAGCTACCGCTCGCCCGACCCCGACCTGGCTGCCAATGTGGCCAACGCCGTCGCCGAGAGCTACATCCTGCACACCTACAACATCCGCTTCAAGGCCACGGCCGGCCTCTCCGCTTTCATGGAAAAACAGATGGAGGAACTGAAAGCGAAGATGGAGTCTTCCTCCGCCGCACTGGTCCAGTTCGAAAAGGACCTCAGCGTGATCAATCCCGAAGAGAAGACCAGCATCCTCTCCTCTCGCCTCCTGCAGTTCAACACCGAATACACCAACGCCCAGGCCGACCGCGTCCGCAAAGAGGCCGCCTACAACTCCGTCAAGAGCGGCTCGCTCGAAGCCGCCCAAGCCTCCACGCAAGGCGAGCAGCTTCGCAAACTGGCCGACCGGCTGGATGAACAACGGGAAAAATTCGCCACCGTGAGGGCGCAATACGGCGCCACCCACCCCGAATACATCAAAGCCAAGTCCACGGTTACGGAGTTGGAGCGCCAACTCGATTCCCTCAAGACCAACATCGCCCAACGGGTCAACCTCGAGTACCAGGAGGCCGTAAACCGCGAGTCCATGCTCAAGACCCAGGTCGCCGAAACCAAGGCGGAGTTCGACAACCTTAACGCCCGTTCCTTTGAGTACAAGGCCCACAAACAGGAAGCCGATGCCGATAAGGGACTATACGAAGAACTGGTCCGCAAGATCAAGGAAGCCGGCATCAACTCCAGCTTTCAGAACAGCTCCATCCGCATGGCTGACGACGCCCGCCCCCCGCTGAGGCCGGTCTTTCCCAACATGCCCCTGAACGCCACCCTGGCCTTCCTTTTCTCTACCATGATCGCTGTGGGCATCGCCATCCTGACCGATGTCCTCGACAACACCATCCGCGACCCCGAACAGATTCAGAAGGGGCTCAAGACCGAGGTGCTGGGCTCGCTTCCTGTCGTCAAGGCATGGCGCGGCCAAGTGCTCCCCATGGTGACGGACGGCGAGGGCGCGGGCGGAAAAGGCCTGGTGAAGTCCGGCCGCCTGGCGGATCAGTCTTCGGCCTTCGAGGAGGCTATTCGGACGCTGCGCGATTCCATCCTGCTCTCCGACCTCTCCCGCCGTCCGCGAAGCCTGCTCATGACATCGGCTGTGCCGCGCGAAGGGAAGACCACCACCTCGGTCCACTTGGCAGTGGCCCACAGTCTCCAGAAACGTAAGACTCTGCTGATCGATGCCGATTTGCGCCGCCCTGGCGTACACCCCAAGTTTGGCCTCAAGAACGAACGGGGATTGTGCGAGGTGGTGAAGGGCGAAGCCGCGTGGCGGGACGTGATACAGAAGGTTGATGGCCTACCGGATCTGGACGTCCTGCCGGCCGGAACAGCATCGCGCCGCGCCGCCGACCGGTTGGGCGCGGTCTTGGAGCAAATCCTAAAGGAAGCGGAACCCGAGTACGATCTCGTCATGGTCGATGCGCCGCCTCTGCTCGGCTTCGCCGAGCCGTTGCAGATGGCAGCCGTGGTGGACGGAGTGGTGGTGGTCACGCTTGCAGGTCAGACGAATCGCAACGCGGTGGCCAGCGTCCTGAGTAGCTTGAATCGGCTGAAGGCTAACGTGATCGGCGTCGCGCTCAATGAGGTACGCGAGGATATGAGCGATCGCTACTACTACTACGGATACTACGGGAAGTACTACTCAAAATATTATAAGCCCACGCAGTCCTAAGTCCGGTTAGCAAAGGTGCTCAGAACGGAATACCGAAACGCCAGCTCGCGTGCGTGCTGTGTTGGCGGTACTGCCCCGCACCACCTGAACAGGTTGTACCCATAGGGCTGAGCTGTCGAGCTCGTCGCAGGGAGACATGTCTATAAAGCGATCCAGCAAGGAGTTCATTCGTCACCTGGTGACGAGGTCCGGTTTTGTGCGGCTTTACGTGCGGATTCGGCGAGCACGCGGCCAGAACGTAGATCACTTGTTTCACGAATCTCTTGCCGAGCGCTTCTCCGCGATCTACAATAATCGAATCTGGCTAACCGGGCGCAAGACTGGCGCTCTGTCGGGTATTGGATCGGAGATCGAGAACACGGTGGGTATAAGGCGGCAGTTGCCTGAGCTTCTGGCATCCATCCGGACCCAGGTGCTTCTAGACGTCGGCTGCGGTGATCTCACCTGGATGAAAGAGATCGATCTTCCGTGCAAATACATCGGAGCAGATGTGGTGCCCAGCGTGATCGCGGTCAACTCGGCACAATACGGCTCCGAATCGCGCCGCTTCTGCATGCTTGACGCAACCCGCGACTCATTGCCGCCCGCCGACACGGTCCTCTGTCGCGAGGTCCTGTTTCATCTCTCTTTTCAGGATATATGGCGCCTGTTGGAAAACGTCCGCGCTTGTGGAGCATCACTCCTCATTGCCACTAACGACAGCGGACTGCGCGTAAACGCAGATATCATTTCGGGTGATTCCCGGACGCTCAACCTACAGCGCTACCCGTTCCATTTTCCGCAACCTGTCTTCTCAATTCTGGACAATTCCATTGCCCAGGACCGCGTATTATCGGTTTGGGAAGTCCAGTCGCTCCCCCGAAATGGACGATCGGGACACGACACCCATCGCCCGGCGGAGCTTGCGAACGCCAAGCCACTTCATGCGAGATGATCTCCCATAACATAAATGAATCTCGCGTACGCAACCTCCGCGCAGCCCTGCAGCGGAGCAGTGGTGACGCCTCCACACGCACAGCCCGGACATCCGCGTGAACAAGAAGCTCTGGGAGAATCTTATCTCCTTATACGGGCTACAGGTGCTCAATAACCTGGTGCCCATCGTGACGCTTCCATTTCTGGCTCGCACTCTCGGTTCTGCGCATTGGGGAGCGCTTGCTTTTGCTGAGGCAGTCGCCAACTATGCGTCTCTGATCGTCGAGTACGGCTTCGGACTCTCCGCGACTCGGGAACTGGGTCGACTCCGGGACGACCCAACCGCCCGGGCCACCCAACTCGCAAGCGTACTTGGTGCTCAACTTCTGCTCGCTGGAGTTGCCCTCGCGACGGGGGTGTCAATTGTGACTCAAGTTCGGACACTCGCTCAGTATCGGTCCCTATTGCCATGGGCATTCCTCCTTGCCGTAACCCGCTCCATGGTCCCGATCTGGTATTTCCAGGGTCTGGAACAGGTTCGCGTAATCGCAGCGATCACCATTTCCACCAACATGGTTGCGGCCCTCGGCATCTTGTTTCTGGTTCGGTCACCGGATCAATCATGGCTGCCACTCGCCCTAAGAACGGCGGCTTCCTCAGCTTCCCTCGTAGCCGGTCTCATGCTTGCCTACCGGGTCACGCCATTCCTGGCCCCCAGACTAGCCACCAGCGCGTCCGCCCTCAGGCAGGGATTCCCGCTATTCATATTCCGAAGCGCCACAAGCATGTACACGACAGCCAATGTTTTGCTCCTCGGCTTGATGGCCCCCCCGTCCGTCGTGGCGTTGTTCGCGGGCGCCGAGAAAATCAGTAGAGCGGCAATAGCCGCCGTGTGGCCGATCACTCAAGCGTTTTACCCACGCATTAGCTATCTGCTGTCAAACGACCCCAGGAATGCGTCTAAGACTGCGCGGCTTTCCGTGTTGCTGACGCTTAGTGCTGGTGCTGCCGCGAGTATAGCGATCTTCTTGGGCGCTCCGCTGCTCGTACGGCTGTTGCTGGGGCATGGGTTTGAGGGCAGCACGCCGATACTCCGACTATTTGCCCTGCTACCCGTGCTGATGGCTTCCAGCAATGTTTTCGGGATACAGTGGATGCTTCCGCTCAGGATGGACCGCACATTTAACTGCATTCTAGTTGCGGCAGGTGTAGTCAATCTTGGACTCGCTTGTATCCTTGTCCCGCTCGCTCAGCAAACCGGCATGGCCGTTAGTGTAGTAACCGCTGAAGCAGTCGTAACGGCTTCCATAATCGTAGTATTGATGCGCCGCAAGATGGCTCCCTGGGACGAACTTCCGATGGAGGGTGAGAGTATCATCCGGCCGACTACCCCCTCGTTGCCGATGAGTGTCTAAAGCAGCAGACCGCCGCACCGGAAACCCGGAAATACGAAAGCTGTCTGAATTGAAAACCACTAACCGGTGCATCAAGCAGCGAACCTGACGGGTCCGAATGCCATTTCTTGAAAGTACGCGCTATACCGCCACGACTATGCGGCCACCTGCCTTCGCCGCAAAGCGATCCTGGAAGGTCTCCCTGGTGATCGGCGGATTCGCGATTCTGATACTGGTTTGTTCGATGCCGGACGCCGCGGCGGAGGCATACACGCTGGGCGGCTTCAAAGCCCGGCACTTTGCGGCGGCACTGTTCACCTTACTGATCATCGGCGCCTGCTGGATCGGCAAGCCTCCGAGGCGGAAGGTGTGGTGCCTGCCGTCACTCCTTGCGATAACCGGCTACATCGCCGTTCTCGGCTTAATCTATCGGACCTCTCAGATCTTTGAATGGCGGTTCTTCTACTTCGACATCCTGGTGCTCTGCGGTGCGATCTGTGGCGTAACCCTGACGATGTATTGGCGACCGGCTGAAGTGCTGCGCTTGGTTCGCGCCGCCTACTGGTTGTGGCTCATCGCCTTAGTATTGCTTTCCTTAGCTCTTACATTAGGCATGATCTCGCCGGTCTGGGAGAACAATGTGCGCCTGCACAACGAGGCGATGTTTGACTGCTTCGACGGAATTCTCTATTCCATCCCGCTGCTGTTCTGTGGAGCCGGCAAGCAAACCAAGGGATGGCTTCTGCGGTGGATCGCGGTGGGCGCGGCAGTCGTCTTCCTGTGCAACTCTGTCGCGGGCACGCGAAGCGTGGTGGTTACGCTGGCCGCCTCCATCATCCTCTCCCTTCCATTGATCTTCCCGAAACTGAGTCGGCCTGCCGTGCTGCTCGGCGGGGTTGGTATCTGCTGCGTGGGCTGGGTGCTTCTAGGTGCGGCCGAAACGATCGATGTGACAGCATTGGAGCGGCTTCGGACCACTCAGCCCGACCGGGAAGACAGAATGCAGGAGCTTCAGACGCTGTTCCAGTATTTGGGCAATAACTGGGTAACCGGTGTTGGGGCGGGGGTGTGCTTTCCGTCGCCCATCCGCTACCGGTACAGTGATCATAATGTGAATCCGCACGTGAGCGTTCTAACCAGCCTCCAAAAGGGCGGTGTTGCTGCATTTATTGCACTGATCGTAGTCCCGTTACTGACGTTTGCCGTAAAACTAGTCCGACGGCGGACGGTCTTGTATCAGTACTGCGGCGCCGCAGTGGGCCTTACCTACGCGATCCACGGTCTGTTAGCACCTACGGGCTGGGACTACGTCAACCTGTTCTATTACGGCATCGCACTGGGATTCTGTTTCGGCCCAGACCCACTGGTCGGCCGAAATCAAGGCTCAACCGTGGCAATTCAAGAGTTCGAGCCTATGAGCGTACCGACTGTCAATCAACTCTCAACGCAATCCGCTCATTCAGGACGCCAAACTCCTCACAGCCCACCACTAAGGAGCGACGTCCGTCTTGCTGACAGAGGTGAACTGTCGCCGAGCGGTGGGAGCAGGTTACACAAATGAATCGCCCGAATGGTACCGATCTAAGTTGTGCCAAGCCGTGCACCGAGCCTCAAGGGACGGGCCAACTCCGTTCTCGGGCGCCGGCGCGAGAGCACCTCCGATGTCCCCGGTGTAGCTCGCCCGTCCGCCAGTCGGGGCCTGACCTCGAGTGCGAAGGATGCTTGTCGCGGTACCCAATCGTGGCTGGCGTTCCTATACTCATAGACGAATCTGAAAGTATATTCTCGATATCCGATTTCCTGCAACACAGGCCCACGTATTTTCAGCAGGAATCAAAATCCCGGCGAGTTGCGAAAGATGTCCTGCCGTCTATCAGCAATAACCCTAGAGCGAAGCAGAATTACGCAACATTCCTGGCTAACCTTCCGCGCCGGGTCGAACGCCGCGCGCGCGTCCTGATCGTTGGGGGAGGCATTGCCGGTGAGGGCAGCCACGAACTCCTGACGAATCCCGAAATCGAGCTAGTTGAAAGCGACGTGTCGCTGGCGCCCCGGACAACGCTCGTTTGCGATGCACATTCGGTTCCCTTTCCGGACGGCTACTTTGACGGCGTCGTTGCGCAGGCCGTACTGGAGCACGTACTGGACCCACAGCGCTGTGTGGCGGAATTTCATCGGGTTCTCGCACCGGACGGCCTCGTCTATGCCGAAACTCCCTTCTGTCTGCAGGTTCATGGCAGGCAATATGACTTTACGCGCTATACCCGCCTTGGTCACCGGAGGCTCTTCCGCGGATTCGCGGAGATTGGCGCCGGTCCGTGCGGCGGCCCCGGCATGGCCCTCGCTTGGTGTTGCCAATACTTTCTCCTTAGCTGGTTGAAATCCTCGTGGGCCCGGAATGCGGCGCGTGTCTTTTCGAGACTGGGCCTCTTCTGGCTTAAGTACCTGGATCTCATCCTAATGGATGAACCAGGGGCACTCGACGCGGCCAGCGGGTTCTATTTTCTGGGCCGAAAGAGCGCTACCGTGCTGTCTGACCGCGACTTGCTTCGCCTGTACCGCGGCGGCGAGTAAGAGTGGGTTTACTCCATGTCGACGTATCCCAAAGTACTGCACGTTGTAGACCACCTGGACGTAGGCGGAGTCGAGCGGATGATCTGCCGTGCGCTGCCTCAAATGGCAGCCCAGGGCGTTGACGTGGAAGTGCTATCATTTGCCCTCCGTGATCGTACCATCCTGAACCGGCTCCAGGGATCTGGAATCACGGTTCATTGTTGGGATGACCCTAGGGTCTATCGCATCTCTCATATCATTAGGGCGATCCGGTTTTTTCGGAGGAAGAAATACGATCTCATTCATCTTCACCTGTTTCCGGCAATGCTCTACGCTCTTATCGGATTGTTTCGGATCGAAGATCGGCCGGTCGTGATCATCCACGAGCACAACACCACCAACCGGCGCAGGCATAAACTGTTTCGCCCGCTAGATTCATGGATGTATTCGAAGGCTGACCGGATTGTGTCCATCACGCCGGAGGTGGAGCAGGCGTTAATCAACTGGATTCCTGGGTTGGCCCGGAAATGCCTGGTCATCCCCAACGGAATTACAGAAGAGGAGATTGTCGACAAGCCATACCGAGACCGTCACCCAGATGCCAGGGCGGGGGTGTTGCGCGTCCTGTCGTTAGGGCGCTGCGTCCACCAGAAGGGGTTCGATGTTCTGATTAGAGCTGTGGCGGCAACCAGCGGAGTATTCTTGCAGATCGCAGGAGATGGCCCCCTAAAGGCATCCCTCCGGAAGTTGGCCGCGGAGTTGGGGGCGGACGACAGGGTTGCGTTTCTGGGGACCAGGCACGACGTGCCCGATCTCCTTGAACGCGCAGACGCATACGTGCAGAGTTCTCGATACGACGGCTTTGCAATAGCGGCTCTGGAAGCACTGGGGAGTGGGTTGCCAGTAGTTTTCAGCGCGGTAGCCGGTATGGCTCAGGTCATCGGAGAGAGTGCCGGGCTTTCATTCCCTAACGAGAACCACGAGGTACTTGCGGGCAACCTCGCACGACTGCGAGACGACCTGCAATTAAGAGAAGATCTCGGACGCGACGGCGTCACGAGGGCCAGGCAATTCATGTGCGGGGAGAGTTCGCAACGGTTTGTCAGCCTCTATCGTGAACTATGCTGCACGCACAAATAGCACGCCAGTATCGCTACTATTCCGTCTCTGAAATAAGCGGGCAGAACTCGCGGACTGCGGGGCGGGGCGATCCTGTCGCAGCCCGCCACAAGGCGGGTCTGACTTAGGACGAGAAATGCAGCGACAAAGTTTTCAGGCAAAAAGGAAAAGAAAACCATGTCAGAGATTGCAGACGAGCGATTCTTACCATCTGCCTGGGTGGAACGGGATAGACAGAGGCTCGATTACTTTATCCCAAACTACTTAGTCAAATGGCTCGATAGCTCCTGGACCATATGTAGTGTAGGGTGCGGTTCCGGATACGACGTAGAATGCCTGAGAAGGATCGGCTTTGATGCGTTTGGCTTTGACCCCGGCGCCCGCACCGCGGAGTTTTGCAGACGAGGCGCCGCCGTGCCATTTCTGCGGAGGGGCAAAGCGGAGGAACTACCCTGGGGCAAAGGGCGATTCGATGTTGTGTATGCGTTAGAGGTGATCGAGCACGTCGGGTGTAAAGACTTTGGCTGTGAATTACTCGGCGACTCCGATTCCATACGGGTGAGCTTTCTCGAGGCGTGTCTTGACATGCTAAAGCCTGGCGGAAAGCTACTCCTCACATCAAGTAACCGAGCCTGCCCCTTAGATCCCGGCCACCGACACCTATACAGTCCGGTAACACGCTTTGCCATCGAATGGCTCGGGATCCAGGCGGCGCTACCGTGGCACCCGCAGAATTTCCTTCTCGGACAGAACGATGTCCGCAGATTGATGAGCACGTCCAGATATCGTGGTCGTGCGACTTTCAGGGCGCTTTCTGTGGCGGGGTATCCAAGACGCTGCGGCAGGCGAGACCTGATCGGGAGATTGTTGGCAGCCTATTTGAAAGTGATCAGCATTCTCCCACTTCGAACGTCGGCTTTGGCTCCGATCCTGGCCTGCGAAGTCAGGTTGGCTGGTGGGGCATAAGGCTCTGTGTTAGCACCATGACGCCCGTAGCTCTTGCAATACAACCGGACTCGCGCTGTTGCGTCGACCAGGCGGTCGAAGGTCGGCCGCTGCGGGTTTTGATGGTTGTGGAAGCTTTTCTCGGCGGCGTTGCTACCCATGTTGGGAATCTGTCAAGTGCCCTTGTGGGGGCGGGGCATGAGGTCCATCTGCTGTATTCCGACTTGCGTGCTGATAGCAACGCAAGATGCCAACTGGCGTCGGCCGCGCGCTCCGGGGTGAAGTGTTGGCGCCTGCCGGTCAGCCACTGGCCGAGCTTCGCGGACCTGGGTTCTGGAACGTTACTCCGCCGTTACGTCCGTCGGGTGGGTGCCTTCGATGTTCTACACGCGCACAGTACCAAAGCCGGGTTTCTGTTGCGGCTCTCGGCGCTCGGCGCGGGGAGTTCAGTTGTCTACACGCCTCATGCCTTGATGACGATGGATCCTTTGCTCTCGTCATACAAGCGGCGGGTTGCGGGCTTTATGGAGCGCGCCCTCGCTTATGTTACCGACGCTGTCGTAGCTGTTTCGGAAGGAGAGGCGGAACACGCCGTCGCAATCGGAATCCCGGCACGGAGAGTCTATGTCGTTCCCAATGGCGTGGATTTCACACCGCCCCCCAGGGTCGGGATCCGCGAGAGCATTCGATTCAGATGGGGTGTTCCGGCGGACGAATTCTGCGTCGGATTTATTGGCAGATTCGCACCACAAAAACGCCCGGCAATGGCCGTTGACGCTTTTGGTTTACTCCTGAGTCGGACTCGGCGCGCCACGCTGATCATGGCCGGGCGGGGTCCGCAGACGGAGCAGGTCAGAGAGAGGATCGAACAACTCGGCCTCGGTGCTAGCGTGCGGATGCTGGGAGAGGCGCCGGTATCGGACGTGCTGCCGGGCCTCGATGCTCTGATGCTCACGAGCGCTTATGAGGGCTTTCCGTACGTCCTGTTAGAGGCGATGGCATACGGAGTTCCGGTAGTGTCAACCGCTATCGGCGGCACCGAGATGCTGGTAACGGACGGGAAGAACGGCTTCATCGCCGAATCCATCCAGGAGTTTGCCTGCTCCCTCACACGACTCGCACGGACTCCCGACCTGCGGATAAGAATGCAGCTTGAATGCCTGCATCGGGTCAGCCAATTCAGTATCGAGCGCATGACCCTCAAGATGCTAGATGTATACCGCCGAACTCTGGTTCGTTCGTCATCCTAATTTGTTGTAGCTGATTTTCTTCATCATTGATCCGGAACGGTTTCCGGGTATCTAAAGTGGACCCCGTTGTCAAG
>PLRZ01000619.1 GCA_003164075.1 Bryobacterales bacterium
TCCACAGTTTGCGGCCGTTGAGCAGGTAATGGTCGCCATGGTCTTCCGCGCGGGTGGCCATGGCGAACGCATCGGAGCCAGACCCGGCTTCCGAGAGCGCATACGACGCCACCATGTTCGAGGCCAGCCGGGGCAGGTATTTGGCCTTCTGTTCGGCCGTGGCCCACTTGAGGAGCGCGTTATTGCAGATGGTGTTCTGGACGTCGACAATCACGCCGGCCGAAGGATCCACCGCCGAGAGCTCTTCCACCGCCAGGATCGCCTGGAAGAAACTGCCGCCCTGGCCGCCGTACTCCTCGGGGATCTCGATGCCCATCAGCCCCATTTCGAAGAACTGTTTAATGATGTCTTTGCGGAAGACGCCGGCGTCGTCCATTTCGCGGACGTGCGGCCGGATCTGCTCGCGGGCGAATTTGCGAACGGTCGACTGGAAGAACTTCTCGTCCTCGCTGAGCGCCGTCAACGGGAGCGGAGCGGCATCCACGGCTTCGGGAATCGCGGCCATAGCTACAGTGTACCTCCGGCTAATTTCGTTGCCTGTTCCCGAACTGGCAGGCGCGTCCGCCGCGCTTCGGAATTGCGGCTCCTATTTGTGTTTTTGCTGTAGAATAGGGCCGACAGGAGGTTGTGAGCCATGCTCGACGATTTCCGGCATCGATTCCACCCGCGGGGACTCCTTTTTAATACGATTGAGAGGACTTTTCTCACTGCCAGCGCGCTGGCCGCCACAGTGCTGCTTCTTCTGATTCTGTTTCTCGGCATCTATCTGCGGATAGTCTGACAGGTGCGATTGGGACTCCTGCACTAAGTTCTTGATTCTTGATTCCTGGTCTGACCTGGGATGACTCCCGAGGTGGGGCAGGCGGTGCTCGCCTGCCCCACCTTCGGGCTCACCGCAAATTCCACGACATCAGTAGTTCTGAACCTAGTTCAATCGCCACCTAACGCTCCCTTACGGTTCCCTAACGGTCGCGGCTCTGTCAAATGCGAGCAAGCGGGCGCTTGGACAGTTTCGGGATTTGGGCTAAGAACCGCTTGCTGGCGCGCGCGGCTCGGTAACGGCGTTTCGGTGTTTGTGAGTGTTTGCAGAGTTGGGCCCAGAGGGCGCCCCGCGAAGGTGGAAATCCTGCGCGCCCACCGCGAACAAATCCCGAGGCTATTGCTTCTGGGCTGGTCAAGAACGCTTTATTGGCAGAACGCGTGCCAGGGAAGTGCGAAACCCAAGCCGCACTTTCAGACATCCTGAAGTCGTGGAATTTGGGTTGACCCAGCTTCCGTGACCCAGGCACTCTTGCCTGCCGGGTCGAGACTCCGACCCCTGATGTCATGGCATGAGAGTGATCTCTTCGAGTCCGGGCAANNATTGAACCCGTCCAGCCTCAGACCTCCTGAGGTCGTGGAATGAAAGTGATCTCTTCGAGTCCGGGCAAAAACATTATTGGCCACCGATAAACACCGATGAACACAGATAAGACCAATAAAGAAGGGGTTTTCTTATCTGTGTTCATCTGTGTTCATCGGTGGCTAAAGTTGTTTGTGCGGGGCGGCAGTTCCGGAATGCCGGTGACATCAGGAGTTCTGACCTTACCAATTCGTAATCGAGCCATCCGGCCGGAAATAAGTCTGCGCCCGATTCGTAATGCGCTCGGTAAACTCGGCCGTCATCTTCAATTGCGTCCAGTCCACGTCGACTCCCAAGCCCGGCCGATCGTTGGGGTAGAGCTTGCCGGCGCGGAAATCCAGAGCCTGCGGCAGATGCGCGATGGTCCGGCCTCCGAAGTTGTACTCCATCAGGACCGGGCCCGAAAAAGTGCCCAGCGCGTGCACCAGCGCGGCGGTGGAGATGGGACCCGTGAAGTGCGGGACGATGCCCACGAAGTGTGTCTCGCAGAGGGCCGCGATCTTCATCATCTCGGTGATGCCGCCCACATTGGGAAGCGTGGCGCGAATGTAGTCCAGGTCGTGATTCTCAATCAGCTTGTTAAAATCCCAGCGATTGCCCCACTCCTCGCCGGCCGCCAGGGGCACGCTCACTTTGCGCCGCAGAATGGGCAGGTCCTCCGCGAACGCCTCGGTGCGCACGGGATCTTCCACGAAATAAGGCGCGAAATCGCGAATCAGTTCGCAGCCGCGGATGGCGTCGGAGAGGTCGAAGCGCTGGTGAAAATCGACGCACCAGTCGCCATTCCGGCCCACCCCTTCGCGCACCTGCGCACAATCGAGGGCGAGTCGATCGATGCGTTCATGAGTGTTGTAAGTGGTATTGGCGGGCGCATCGGCCGCGCCCATGCGAAAGGCGCGGTACCCCGCGGCAATAGTAAGTTGCGCGCGCTCCTTGAGACTCATGCCGCCCTGAATGCCGGGGACGATGCCGGCGGTGTTATAACATTCGCAATAGTTGCGCGCCATCCCGCCTAAGAGGACATGCACGGGCTGGTTGAGCGCCTTGCCTTTGATGTCCCAGAGCGCCAGGTCGAGTGCCCCGAGGGCATGCATCTTCTCCCGTCCCGGCGGATAAAAGAAGGCGCGGTACATATCCTGCCACAGGCGTTCGATATACTGCGGATCCTGTCCGATTAAGCGGCCGGCGCATTGTTCCAACGTGTCCCGGGAGCCCCCTTCGCCGATGCCCGCGATGCCGGCGTCGGTATCCACCTTCACTACCAGGTCGCTCTGATTGAAGAGCGGATTCGGCGCCGCGGGGGTCCACACCTGGACGCGTGTAATTTTCATCTTGGGTAGGGCTGCGCGGGCGCGCTCCGGTAAGGCAGTGCCGGCCGCCGTAGTCAACGCCAGGGATGTCAGGAACGATCTTCTCTGCATGGAGACGGGCTCCTTTGGTTTCCTTATAAGGTACTCCAACGGAGCGCCGGGTGCTCAAACGATCAGGGGATTTCGTGGCTCAGGCGCGGAATACGCTCCCTCACGGTCGCGGCTCGGTTAGGGAGCGTATTCCGGTAACGGACCTTCCCGAAAATGTTTGGCGCGGGGGAATATGATGGAAGTATACAAGGAGCGATTGGAATGACGGAAGCGGACAAGGAAAAAGTGGAAGCGGCTGCCGTTGCCGGCGTGGGAGCCGGCGTCGGCGGCGCGGGCGGCGCAACGGTAGGCGTGTTGGAACTGGCAGCCCAGGGAGCGGCTACGGGTTTATCGGCCGGGCTCGCAATCGGCGCGGGCGCGATTGCCGGAGGCCTGGCGTTTTTCCTCGGCTACAAAGCCTATCGCCATTTGAAAGGGCCGCGAAGCTGATCGCGCCTCGCGGCCCTCAGGCGCTACTGTACGTCGGTCACTTTCCCATCGGTGAAAATAACCTTCATGTTTCCGTAAAAGTAGGTCTTCTTCGATCCCAAATCGCCCACTACCTGCGGCTGTCCCAGAATCGCGACCACCTGGTCGATGGTCAGACCGAGCGTCACCGAGGTCGGAGCGGCGCTCGCGGCCGGCGGCGCCGCCTGCGCCTGGTCCAGCACTTCGCTTTCGGCTTGCGTGGCGGATTCCGCCTGTTGGCTCAACTCGCCGGCCACGTTCGGGTCCGGGGGCGGCGCGGCAGCGGCATACGGGGCGTCCACCGGGGGACGCTGTGCGGCTGCCGGCGGCGCCGGGATTCCGCCCTGGCCCTGGCGCGAGTGTAAATCGGCCAGACCCTGGTCGAGCGTCTCACGCATGTGGTTCTGCATTTCCTGCAGATCGGGGATGGCGAGGGAGACCACCGAGCCTTTGCGGCAATCCGGGCCTTTGCTGGCCAGCACCGCCAGATCGGCCGTGGCGGAATTGGCCGGTGGCGGAGCGGTCATCTGCAATACGTCTCCCTCGGTCAGGCCACATTCGCCCGAGGTGGATTGCACGTCCAGACCATTGGCCACCACGAAGACATGCGTGGAATTGTCGGCCAGGAACTGCGGTCCGCCCGGCGCCGGCGCGCCCTGGCTTTCGGCTCTTTCCTGGTCTAACTGGCGGTGGACCTCGTCGGCGATGGCCTGCTTCACGTCCGGCGTCATGGCGGCCTGCGAACCTTGGTAGCTTCCATATTGGGCGTTGGCTTGGGCGGCCGCGGCCGAATCCATTCGCTGCTGGTAGGCGTCCTGCAGAGTCATGGCGATCATATAATCCGTCAGCCAGTAGGCCGGGCCGGCATAGGTGGGATACGGCGTGAAATAGCCGCCATAATACCCGTACCAGGGACTGCGGCCCCAACCGAAGCTAAATACCACCGGGCGGGACCACGGTGAGTACGCCCACCCGTAGTAAGCCGGCGCGTAATAACGCGAGCTGACGTACAGGTTCATTGAGATGCCGTGGTACATGTAGGGCCGGTAGACGCGGGCGTAGGAAACGCCGCCCACCACGTAAGTGCGCTGCACGTAGTTGACGTTGTTGACCATGTATGGCCGCTGCACGTAACCGTAGTGGGCGCCCTGGGTGACGATTACCGAATGGTCCGGCCGCACGAATTCGGCGCGCCGTACGCCGGACGGCGAATGCGTGATGGTGAAGCCTCGCGCGCGTACGGTTTGCGGCTGCCCGTTGGAGCGATAGTGCACCTCGCTGCCGTTCGCGCCGCGATAGACTGGCCGATTGCCACCGGGCGTCACCCCCGCCGGAGTGACGTTCCGCGCCGGCGTGCCGGTGGGTCCGCGGCCGGGGGCGGGGTTGCCTCCAGTGCCAAACTGGCGGCCCGGAACGGTCCCGTTCGCCGGCGCGGGATTGGCGCCCGAAGGCCGCGGGGGGCGATCGTTTTGCACCGGCGGAGTGTTTCCAGGATGCGCCGCCGGAACGTTGGCCGGCGGATTCGAAGGGTGGACGGCGGGTGGCGGATTCGGGGTATGGGCCGCGGGCGGCTCCGCGCCCTTCGCCGGTGGAGTCGCCGGAGTGGTCTTATGGGCTGGGGCCGGCGTCTTTTTATCCTTTTCCTTTTGGTTTTCCTGGGCCAGCAGGCTGACGCCGGAGGCCAATACGAAAGTGGCGAGAACCGCACGAATCCAGCGGCTGGAGACTGCTACGCGAGTTTTGGGTTGCACGGACATGGCTCTTATGGTACACTGACCGCCCGCCGAATGTAAATCGCCCCGCGCCGGCCGGGTACCAGTCGAAATCAAATCGGCCCTATACTGTTTTCATGCGGCTGGTCCCTTGGGTGGAATTGATGGTGTGCTGGTTTGCCTGGGTCTACCCATTCATCTTTCGAGCCCCGCATTGCCAAAAGCGTCCCTCGACGACCGCCTCTCTGCCCACCTTTGCCGGGTTGCTGCTGGAGGGCTTGGGCATCTTTACCGCCTTCGTGTTCCGGCTTCCACGCGAGACTCCGCCCGGCACCGCGCGAGTGGCTGCGTCCATGATTTTTGCAGTGCTGGCGGCGGTGCTGGCGTGGACCTCGGTTCAGTTTCTGGGCCGGCAATTCCGCATTCGGGCCGGTTTGTACGAGGATCACGAACTGGTTCGCACCGGACCCTACGCGGTGGTGCGACATCCCATATATGCCTCGTTGCTTTCGGCTTTGCTTTGCACTCTGCTGCTGCTGACGCCCTGGCAATGGTGCCTGGTGTCGCTGGCGCTGTTTCTGGCGGGCACGGAAATCCGCGTTCGCACCGAAGACCGTCTGCTGGCGTCGCGGTTTCCCGATGCCTTCCGCGATTATCGCCGGAAGGTCCCCGCGTACCTGCCGTTTCTGCGTTAGCGTCGTGTAGGGAGGCAATCTCCGCAAGGCGTGCCGGAAGTAGTGATTCAGAACTCCTGATGTCGGCCCGCAATTTAAGACTGGCGGGGAAAATGGGCTGAGCCATTCCTTTCGATGGCGAGAGCTTCGCGGGTGGGGCAGGCGGTGCTCGATCCTATTCGAGCAGCGGGCCTAATTCGGCGCGGGCGGGCAGGCGAGCACCGCCTGCCCCACCTTTGGGCTCACTGCAAATTCCACGACGTCAGGAGTTCTGTGATTACTGTATAGATACGGCTGTGTATCGGCACGCTCTTAGTTTCTGTCGCGAAACTGCCATGCGGAGGAGCAGCAATGCTCCCTTACGGTCGCGGCTCGGTAACAAGTCGCGTGGAATCAGGCGCGGCGTTACTGAGCCGCGCGCGCCAGCAAGCGGTCCTTGCCACTTGAAGTGAGTTTCGCGACAGAAAGTAGCTAGCGCCGGAGGTACTTACCCCGCTCCCTCGCGGTCGCGGCTCGGTAAGGGAGTGCCCGCGTGTTTGCAGTTAGTTAGAGAGCCGGGCCCAGAGGGCGCCCCGTTAGGGAGCGTTCACCGGCGACAGCCAAAGGCTCTCCAACTGATATCATAAGGTCTGAAAATATCGACTTGCGTCGAAAAGGAAGGCTTGCAATGAAGAAACGCGCGAATATGGCCGGCGCGATCATAGCCCTGCTGTGCGGCTCCACGGCAGGATTCGCACAGGGCGCCCCGCCGCCCGCGCCGCAGACAAGGACTCATACGTGGTGGAGGGATCAGGCTCCCGGGGCGGGGCGCGGGTACACGGTCAACAACAAGAAAATGCCACTGATCTCGGTGAACGGCAATAAGTTCGTCGACCCGGACGGAAAGACGGTCCTGTTCCGCGGTCTCGCCATCTCCGATCCCGACAAGCTCTCCATGCAGGGACACTGGAGCAAAGATCATTTCGTGAAAGTGAAGGAAATGGGCACCAGGCTGGTCCGTATTCCGGTGCACCCGGTGGCATGGCGGGAACGCGGTCCCAGGGAGTACATCAAACTCCTCGACCAAGCCGTGGAGTGGTGTACGGATCTGGATATGTATATCATCATCGACTGGCACTCTATCGGCAACATGACGACGGGAGTCTACCAGGATCCGATGTACGATACCACCAGGGAAGAGACATACGGTTTCTGGCGCGCAATGTCCCGGCAGTACGGGGCCCACAACACCGTGGCATTCTTCGAACTGTTCAACGAGCCGGCGGCGTTTGGCAGGGTCAACTGGGAAGAATGGAAGACCATCGTGGAGGATGAGATTGCGGTCATCCGGGCGAACACGCAGCAAGTCATTCCATTAGTGGCGGGTTTCGATTGGGCGTATGACCTGACGCCGCTCCGGCTCAATCCGATTGCCGCCGAGCGCATCGGTTATACGGTCCACCCGTACGCCAATAAGCGGACTCAGCCGTGGGAACCGAAATGGGAGGAAGATTTCGGGTTCGCCGCCGCCAAATACCCGATCATCGCGACGGAATTCGGAGGGTTCGCCTTGCCGCCTGCCCCGGGCACACCGCCGCCTGCCGCTCCGCCCGCCGGGGGGCGTGGCCGCGGGGATCCCGCCGCCTACGGGTCGGCGATCGTCAAATACCTGGAGGGAAAGGGCATCAGTTGGACCGTGTGGTGCTTCGACCCGGAATGGGGGCCGACGCTGATTCGCGATTGGGAGTACACGCTCACTCCATCGGGGGAATTCACCAAGGCGGCGATGAACGGCGAGATCAAATAACCTGGCGAGATCTCCGGAAGTGGGGCGGCCGCGCACGGGCTGAACCACGCCCACGGCCCGAACAGGATCGAGGGCAGGCGAGCACCGCCTGCCCCACCTCAGTGCCCGCAAGTTGAGATGCACGCGATAGCCTCCGACCGCAACATCGGGTCACCCGTACATACTATCGGAAGCCCCCATCAGCGCTAAGCTGGAAGATCCCCAAGTGAGGGAGCCATGGCAGACTTCATCGGTGCGATCGATCAAGGCACCACCAGCACACGTTTTCTGGTTTTCGACCGGGGCGGCAACATCGTAGCCAGCGCCCAGAAAGAGCACCAACAGATCTATCCCCAGCCCGGATGGGTGGAGCACGATCCCGAGGAGATCTGGTTCCGGACCCGCGAGGTAATCGGCGAGGCGATGGCGCAACGCGGACTGAAGCCGGCCGGCCTGGCGGCGATGGGCATCGCCAACCAGCGCGAAACCACCGTCTTATGGAACCGGAAAACCGGCAAGCCCCTGGCCAACGCTATCGTGTGGCAGGACACCCGGGTGGGCGACGATATCGCCGAATTCGCGCGCCAGGGCGGCCCGGACCGCTTCCGCGCCAAGACCGGGCTGCCGCTGGCCACCTATTTCAGCGCGCTGAAGATCCGCTGGCTGCTGGACCACATTCCCGGCGCGCGCCTTCAGGCCGATGCGGGCGAGGTACTGTTCGGCAACATCGACACCTTCCTGCTGTGGCATCTGACCGGGCTGCACCTGACCGACTGCACCAACGCCAGCCGTACCCAGTTGATGAATCTGCGGACTCTCGACTGGGACCTGGAACTGCTGAGCGCCTTCGCCATCCCGCGGCAAATTCTGCCCGAGATCCGCTCCAGCAGCGAAGTGTACGGGGCCGCTACGCTGGAAGCGGTGGCGGGCGTTCCGGTGGCCGGCATCCTCGGCGACCAGCAAGCGGCGCTGGTGGGACAGACCTGCTTTCAGGCGGGCGAGGCCAAGAACACCTACGGCACGGGCTGCTTCCTGCTGATGAACACCGGGCGCGAAATTGTCCATTCGAAACATGGCCTGCTGACTACCGTGGCGTTCCAACTGCGGGGACAGGCAGCGCATTACGCGCTGGAGGGAAGCGTGGCCATCACCGGCGCGCTGGTGCAGTGGGTCCGCGATAATTTCGGACTCATCACCACCAGCCCGGAGATCGAATCGCTGGCCCGGCTGGTGGAAGACAACGGCGGAGTCTACTTCGTTCCGGCCTTCTCGGGACTGTACGCGCCCTACTGGAAGCACAATGCCCGCGGGGTGATCGCGGGGCTGACGCGCTATTCCAATAAGAGCCACCTGGCGCGCGCGGTGCTGGAGGCTACGGCGTTCCAGACGCGCGAAGTGGTGGAGGCCATGGAGAAAGACTCGGGCGTGCAGTTGGCGGTGCTGCGAACCGATGGCGGCATGGTGGGGAACGAACTGCTGATGCAGTTTCAGGCCGATATCCTGGACCGCACGGTGGTGCGGCCGGCGGTGAAAGAGACTACGGCGTTGGGCGCGGCGTACGCGGCCGGCCTGGCCACGGGATACTACGCCAACGTGGATGACTTGCGCGCGCAATGGTCGGTGGACCAAACGTGGAAGCCGCAAATGGACGCGGCGCGGCGGGAGCGCATGTACGGCTTCTGGAAGAAAGCCGTCACCCGGTCATTCGACTGGCTGGAGGAATAAATGCCGAACGGAGTTTTGGGAGAATTCCTGGGGACGATGGTCCTGATTCTGCTCGGTAACGGCGTGGTTGCCGGCGTTCTGCTGAGGAAGTCCAAGGCCGAAAACGCGGGGTGGATGGCCATCACGACAGGCTGGGGGTTTGCGGTAATGGCTGGCGTGTTTACCGCCGTCGCGTGCGGTAGTGAAGGCCATCTGAATCCGGCGGTGACGGTGGGGGCGGCGGTAGTTTCCGGGAATTTCAGCAAGGTGGGATGGTACAGTGCGGCGCAGACGGCGGGAGCGATTGTGGGAGCGTGCCTGGTATGGCTGCATTACCTGCCGCACTGGCGGGAGACGCCCGAGGCAGATTTGAAACGCGCCTGTTTCTGTACGGCTCCGGCGATTCGCAGTCCGTTCGCCAACCTCATGAGCGAGATCATCGGCACCTTCGTACTGGTGCTGGTGGCCGGTGCGATTTTCTCAAAAGCGGTTGCGGCCACGGGTCCGGCGGCGGGGCTGGGGCCGTACCTGGTGGGGAGCCTGGTTTGGGGGATCGGCCTGAGCCTGGGTGGAACCACGGGGTACGCCATCAATCCGGCGCGCGACCTGGGGCCGCGAATCGCCCACGCGATTCTGCCGATACCGAAGAAGGAGGGGTCGGACTGGGGATACGCCGCGATTCCGATCGTGGGGCCGATAGTGGGTGGGATTCTGGCGGGCGCTCTGGTGCGGATGGTGCACTTCTAGCGTGTACACTCGCAGTTCAGAACTCCCGATGTCGTGGAATTTGGGATGAGCCCGGAGGTGGGGCAGGCGGTGCTCGCCTGCCCGCCCGTCCTCGCAGAACCAGGCCCGCTGCCAAAACAGGATAGAGGGCAGGCG
>PLRZ01000386.1 GCA_003164075.1 Bryobacterales bacterium
TACGTGGCGGAAGTGCTGCAAGCCTCGGAGCGCGCCGCTTCACTTACCCACCAACTGCTGGCTTTCAGCCGCCGCCAGGTATCGGCGCCGCGGATTGTGGATCTCAATGAACTGGTGCGCAAGATCGACAGAATGCTGCGGCGGATCATCGGGGAAGACGTTCGTCTGGAAATAGGGTTGGACCCTTCGCTTCCCGCGGTAGAGGTCGACCCCGGCCATATCGACCAGGTGATCATGAACCTGGCGGTGAATTCGCGCGATGCCATGCCGGACGGTGGACGGCTCACGATTGAGACAACCCACGTCAATCTCACCGAGGAGTACGCCGGAAGCCACGTGTCGCCGCTGCCGGGGTCGTACGCCTTGCTGACGGTGAGCGACACCGGAATGGGCATGGACGCCGACACGCGGGCGCACATCTTCGAGCCGTTTTTCACCACCAAAGAGAAGGGCAAGGGCACCGGACTGGGGCTGTCGATAGTCTACGGAATCGTCAAGCAGAACGGCGGCGAAATCCTGGTNNCCGACGCGTCGCCGGCCACCGAGACCATTCTCCTGGTGGAGGACGAAGACCAGGTGCGTACCCTGACGCGGGCCATGCTGACGCGGCAGGGCTATCGGGTTTTCGATTTTGCGTCGGCCGCCGGCGCGCTCGAATTCCTCCGCTCGCAGCCGGAATCGATCGATCTACTGTTGAGCGACATCGTGATGCCGCGGATGGGAGGCCTGGAATTGGCGCGCGAGGCGCAAGGCGTGCGGCCCGGCATCCGGGTACTCCTGATGTCGGGTTACACGGAGACCAGCGTGTCGGGCCAAGGGCTGATTGCCGCCGACACGGTATTTGTCCACAAGCCATTCACCGCGGCCTCGTTGCGGGCGAAGGTGCGGGAGGCGCTGCGGTAGGCGCTATCCGTCGGACCGCGGACTGCTCCGAGGTGGGGACCTTTTGGCTGTTAGCGCGCCTGGGGCGCGTTTTGAAAATGACGGCCGGGATGAGTCTACCCTTGGCGACTACGCGGGATCGATCTCAGAGTTTTAGAGTGCAGGGGCCCCCCCCGCTGGTTTGATCGCCCTTCGGCGTTCCGCCCGATCTGCCGCAAGTCCGGGCCCAGCCGGGCTACGCCGCTGTCAATGCCTTCCGCACCGCCGCAGGCTGGTTCTTGATGACGATCATGTAGGCACGCACCGCGGGTTCCGGTTTGCGTCTCCCCTGCTCCCATTCCTGAATGGCCCGCACTTGCAGCCCGTAGCGCTCCGCAAATTGCGCGCGCGTGAGGCCTTGCCCTTCACGGATTGCACGGATGTCTACGTCGGGCACCACGCGCACCACCTTCATGGGAAGCTCGATTTCGCCTCTCAGGTGTTGCGCGATCTGTTTGGCCGAGTCAACCAGTACGCGACCAAGCCTGGTACTTTTGTTTGATCGGCCGGAGGATTTTCGCAAGGGCTTGTTTTTCGGCGTCACTGAGATTCTCCTTCTCGTTCTTTGCATATACGGCGATGAAGTACACTGAGTCCGGAGCAGCGAAGTAGTAAATCACCCGCACGCCGCCACGTTTCCCACGACCGGGACGTGCCCACCGCGCTTTCCGCATACCGCTTCCGCCCGGAATGCGTGGGTGGCGCTCCGGGTCGTCAGCAATATGGCCCTCCATTTCGTCCTGCTCTTTCGCGTCAAGCAATCTCGCCGCATCGCGTTGATAGCGCGGGAGCAGAAACAAGCGGCGCATATCTGAATTGTACTGCGGCACTGCCGCAGTTGCAACCCGGCGCGCAACCACTCGCCGTTCAGTCACACAGATCGGCGTCGAGGTCCGACCTGGTTTTCTGCGCAATAGATCCTCCCTTGTCGCGCAGTGTTGACCGACGTTTTCGGCCTGCAGTTAACGCTCGGGTCGGATCACGCACTACTCGGTAAAGCTATCGGTCCGCTCAACGCGTTAAGTGAACAGCATTGGATTTAGCCAGGATTTTTCTGCCAGAAAAAGCAAGAATTCAGCTTCGTAGGGACTGACGGACGCAACTCGAATAAGCGCCTCCCTTCAACGTGTAGTTTCCGAGCCGCGCGCGCTGAGCAAGCGTCCCTGCCGCTTACCGCCCCGAGGAGCCGAACCCGCCGGTCCCGCGCGCCGAATCGGCCAAACTCTCTTCCACCCACTCCACCGCCTCGTAGCGCGCCACGACCATTTGCGCGATGCGGTCGCCGGCGCGCACGGTGTAGGCTTCGCGTCCCAAATTCAGCAGAATCACGCGAAGCTCGCCGCGATATCCCGGGTCGATGGTCCCCGGCGCGTTGGGCATGGCAATGGCGTGTTTCAGCGCCAGCCCGCTACGCGGCCGAACCTGCGCTTCGTACCCCGGCGGGATCTCCACCGTCAGACCGGTGGGCACCATGCGGGGCACACCCGGTTCCAGCGTGGCATCCTCCACCGCGCACAGGTCCATCCCGGCGTCCTCGTGGGCTCCGTGGGCGTATGCCGGGAGGACCGCGTCCGGCCGCAGCTTTTGAATTCGCACTCGCACCCCGTTATCATAACCTCTTGACCCCCATCAAACGCGTCATCACGGTCGCGCCCATGCCGCCGGAGAAGAGCGCCTACGCCCTGGCCCGCTACAGTCGCTCGCCCGATTCCATTCGCGAGTCCATCGAGTGGGTGCGCACCCACAACTCCGAGAAATTCCTGGAGAGCTTCTACTTCCAATACGGTCACGCCTCCATTGCCGACCTGGGCCATACGGTGATGTGCTTCGAGGGCATCTCCGAACTGGCCGCCACCGAAATCGAAGAAGAGCCGCTGTGGGATGGCCAGGCGAAATCTTCGCGCTACCAGGATTTTTCGCGATCCGGCTTCGTGACGCCGCCCGAACTGGCGGGCGAACAGGCAGCGGCCTTCCAACAGGCGGGAGAAGCGCTGCTGGCGGCTTATACCGAGGTGCAACAACTGGCCTTTGCCTGCCTCAGCGAGCGATTGCCTCGGCCCGCCGACATGAAGCCCGATGCCTACCAGCGGAATATCGCCGCGCGCGCCTTCGACGTGGCGCGCTACCTTTTGTTCTGGGCCGTTCCCACCAACGTCGGGCAGGTCAGCAGCATTCGTACGCTGGAAAAGCAGATTCGCCGCCTGAAGGCATCCGAATACGGCGAACTGCGCGGTCTGGCGGACGAAATCGCCAACGCCTGCGCCGTGGAGCCGGACTGCCGCTGGGACCTCGACGTCCCCGGCGAAGCCCTGGCNNTGGGCGGAGCAGAACCTGCCGCCGGCCTCCACCGCCGCGCCGGAGCGCGTCGACCTGGTGCGGCCCTCGGACGTCCCTGCCGATATCGTGGCTACCCTGCTCTACCCGGTGACCGGCCACGCTTTCCGCGAGTTATACGAGATGGCCGCCGGATGGAGCGGCCGCCGGCGCGCGGAGGTGATCGACGTAGCTCTGGCATCGCGCACGCGGCGCGACGAAATCCTGGCCGGCTTCCGCGGCGGCTTGTATGCCTACGACATGGCGATCGACATCGGCGCTTATCGCGATCTCCATCGACATCGCCGCTGCCAGAAATTTCGCCAGGCGTATTCCGGGGAGCTGGGTTTCGAGACTCCGCGCCTGGTAAGCGAATCGGGCGCCGCGGAGGTTTACGAATCGGCCATGCGCCAGGCGTTCGACACGCTGCGCCGGCTGCCGTTGCCCGGGGCGCATTATCTGCTGCCGTTCGGCGCGCGGTCGCGCTTCCTGTTCAAGATGGATTTTGCCGAAGCGGAGTACATTTCCCGGCTGCGCAGCGGCGTGAAGGGCCACTTCAGCTACCGCGAGATCGCCTGGGAGATGAAGTGCAAGATGGAGCAATTGGAGCCCGAATTGGGGCGCCTGATCGACGCCACGCCTCCGTGGGTCGAAGATCCTTTGAAGCGGTAACAAGCTCCGCTTCCGGGGCAGTAAGTTCAGACCTCCTGACGTCGCCCCGCAATTTCTGCCTGGCGGAGAAAATGGGCTGAGCCATTCCTTTCGATGGCGAGAGCTTCGCAGGTGGGGCAGGCGGTGCTCGCCCGCCCGCCCGCGCTGAACCAGTTAGTTTCTGTCGCGAAACTCAAGAAACCGCTCCCTGGCGGTCGCGGCTCAGTAACAAGTCCTGTGGAATCAGGCGCGACTGTTGCCGAGCCGCGACCGCCAGGGAGCGGTTTCTTGAGTTTCGCGACAGAAACTAGTGTAGTGCGTCATGCAGAATGGAGATGCTCTGAAAGGAGCTCCCTTGCGGCTAGCGCCGCATACTTTTCCCACAACTGGGATTCTGCATTTGTTGTGGGGCAGGCAATCCTGCCTGCAGCCGCCTTTCCAGGCGGCTCTTGGGGCCGTCGACGAGTGCTCGTGT
>PLRZ01000161.1 GCA_003164075.1 Bryobacterales bacterium
TGAGCTATCTGATGCTGCGGTCGCTGCGGCAGGCGCGGTACAGCGTGGACAATCAGGGCCACTTCGCGCTGGCGGCGCGGACGTATACGCACTTTACGTCGCCCATCCGGCGATATCCCGATCTGGTGGTGCACCGGCTGCTGCGCGGGTTGTTGACCCGGCGCGATGTGGGGTTGGGCTACGGCGAGCTGAAATCGATTGCCGAGGATTGTTCGCTTTCCGAGCGGCGGGCGGCGGACGCCGAGCGGGAACTGGTGGAGTGGAAAAAGGTGAAGTTCATGGCCGAGCGGGTGGGGCAGGACTTCGACGCCCTGGTCATCTCCACGGCCAAGTATGGGCTGTTCGTGGAATTGGCGGAATTATTTATTGAAGGGCTGGTTCCTATCGACACGCTGCCCGGCGATGAGTACACTTATCAGGAGAACATCCGCAAAGTAGTGGGCCGGCGGACGCGGCGGGAGTTTTCGATTGGCGACCGCGTGCGGGTGATTCTGGATCGAGTAGACGGCAACGAACGAAAGCTACAGTTCTCGGTTTGGGAAGATGAGCGCAAATCACCTGGTGGTAGGCGACCTGATTCAACTTCCGGCAAGCGAGTTCCTCATGGGTCAGGCCGACGGAAAAGATGAGGAGCAACCGGTCCATCGCGTCACTTTGGCGCCGTTCCGCATCTGCCGGTACCCGGTGACCAACGCTCACTGGGAGGCGTTCCGAAGGGCCACCGGCCGGGAAAAGCTGCCGTACGTGCACGAGACCGCGCCGGCGGCGGGGGTGAACTGGTTCGACGCCGTGGCATTCTGCAACTGGCTATCGGGACAATGGCTCCTGCGGGTGCGGTTGCCCACGGAAGCGGAATGGGAGTTCGCGGCGCGCGGCGGGGTGGAACAGCAGGCGTATCCCTGGGGGACGGAGCCACGCCCCTACGACGCGGGCCGCTGGCGCAACGGTCCGGAGCCGGTAGCCCAAGGGTCGGCGAACGGTTATGGGCTCCACGAGATGTGCGAGAACGTGCACGAATGGTGCGCGGACTGGTACGACCGGGGGTATTACGCCGTCTCGCCGAAGGAGAATCCGGCCGGTCCGGAGCACGGCACGCGCAGGGCGTCGCGCGGCGGGGCATGGCGGCATCATATTAAGTGTTCGCGGTGCGCGGCACGGAGCAGCATACCGCCGGAGTTCCGCTATGCGGACTATGGATTCCGGGTGGCGGCGGATGGGTAGGGAATAGCGGAAGGCCGCTATTGGCTGGCGCGAAACTCAAGAAACCGCTCCCTTGCGGTCGCGGCTCGGTAACGCAGCGATGATTCCACGGGACCTGTTACCGAGCCGCGACCGCAAGGGAGCGGTGCTGCTCGAAACCAGCTATTGGCTACTGCCCTGCGTAAGCGGCCGGCGTAAAAGAGCCAACAGCCAAAAGGTCTCCCCCGCTACTTTCCCTCTCGAATCTGCTGGCTTAAGTACCTCTCGTAGCCGATTTCCTTGATCTGGTGGAGTTGCGCTTCCAACCAATCGACGTGGCTCTCTTCATCTTTCAGCAGCCGCTCGAAGAGTTCGCGCGATGCGTTATCGCCTTCGTCCCGCGCAACCTTGATCGACTTGTTGTACATCCCGACGGCATCGATCTCCAATTTGAGATCGCTCTCAAGTTGTTCCTTCACATTGCTGCCGACAGAGAGGCGCAATAGCTCAGTCAAGCTGGGGGAACCGTCGAGGAAAAGGATACGCTCGATGAGCGCCTCGGCATGTTTCATTTCGTCGATGGATTGCTTCTTGATGAAGCTGCCGAGCTTGTCGTATTTCCAGTTCTCGCACATTTCGGCGTGGAGGAAGTACTGGTTGATGGCCGTCAACTCCTCTTTCAAAGCGGCATTGAGCTCGGCGATAACTTTCGGATTACCTTGCATGACGACTGATTGTAATCGGTCTGCTCCGCCGTGGCAACCGCGATGCACTCCATTCGATTTCTCCCAAGGACTCCCGATAGCATTGACTCCGTACCGGCTAAGTGCTTTGACGGCTCCAAGTCTTCTTCCGCGCCAGTGCCTGGAGATGAAGGACCTTTATCGGGAGCGGACCGCGCCTCGACGCGGGCATCCGTGCCGCAGGCTCACCTCCGCCTGCTGCTACCATTACCACTTGGGCCGCATTCGCATCCTCCCCGATCAGGTCGCCAATAAAATCGCCGCTGGAGAAGTGGTCGAACGGCCCGCCTCCGTCGTGAAGGAGCTCCTCGAAAACTCCCTCGACGCCGGCGCCGCCAACATCCGCGTGGAAGTGGAATCCGGCGGCCGCCGCCTCATCCGCATCGTCGACGATGGCTGCGGCATGCTCCGCGACGACGCCCTGCTGGCCTTCGAGCGCCACGCCACCAGCAAGCTGCGCGATGTCAAAGATCTGCTCTCCATCTCCACCCTCGGATTTCGCGGCGAAGCGCTTCCCTCCATCGCGTCCGTCTCCCGGCTGCTGCTCGAAACCCGCTCCGCCGAAGAGACCACCGGCACGCGCATTGAAATCGCCGGCGGCAAGATGCTGCGCTGCGAAGAAGCCGCGCTCGGCGGCGGCACCGTCATCACCGTCCGCGATCTCTTTTACAACGTCCCCGCCCGCCGCAAATTCCTGCGCACCGAGCCCACCGAACTGGCGCACATCGCCTCGCTGGTCACGCACTACAGCCTGGCGCACCCCGAGAAGACCTTCCTCCTCACCAGCGGCCCCACCGAACTGCTCCACGTCACCCCCGTCGCCACCATGAAAGAGCGCGTCTACCAGGTTTTCGGCAGCCAGGTGCTCGACGAGCTCGTGGAGATCGGCACGCGCGAAAAAGAGATCTACCTCCCGCCGCCCAACGTGCCCGCCTCCGAAGCCCTCGCCGAATACCGCCGCGAGCCCAATGAAGATGACGACCCGCCTACGCGCCTCTTCCGCCTCTCCGGCTTCTTCTCCCGCCCGCAGGTGCAAAAGGGCAACCGCAACTCCATCTACATCTTCGTCAACGGCCGCCTCATCCGCGACCGTCTGCTGCTGCACGCCATCTCCTCGGCCTATCACAACCTCATGCCCGCCTCCTCCTACCCGTTCGCGCTCCTCTTCCTGGAATGCGACGCCGAAGAGGTCGACGTCAACGTGCACCCGTCGAAAACCGAAGTCCGTTTCCGCCACGGCAGCTTCATTCACGATTTCGTCCGCGACACGCTCCGCGACCGCCTTATGGAATCGCGCCCCGCGCCGGCCTTCTCTCCGCACACGGTGGAAGCCGCGCAGCCCGGCGCGCGTCTTCCGTATTCCGAATTCAGCCAGATGATGGAGAACGAAGCGCCCGCCGCGCCGAGCCTTGTCGATCCGACCGCGCCGCCCGCCGAGCCCACGCTTCCGTCATTCACTCTCCGCTCCCCGGCGGGACCCGCGCCGCGCCTGGATTTCAGCGCGCCGCCCCTCGAAATCACCCCCGGTCCGCCGCCCTCCGGCAAACTCTCGCGCCACCTCGACGCTCACGGCGAATTCCCCGCCGATGCCATTCCCGCGCCCGAAATTTCGCTCTCGGTGCTCTCCGATCTCCGCCCGCTCGGCCAGATCCACGAGAGTTTCATCATCGCCGCCGGCCGCGACGGACTCTGGATCATCGACCAGCACGTCGCTCACGAGCGCATCCTCTTCGAGCAAGTGATGAAGCAGCGCGCCGCCGGCCGCGTGGAGATGCAGCGCCTGCTGATGCCGCTGATTCTGCAACTCACCCCCGAACAGCAGATCGATTACGCGCGCATCGCCGACGAGTTGAACGCCTCCGGTTTCGAGACCGAGCCCTTCGGCAACCGCACCATCGCCGTGAAAGCCGCCCCCGCCACCGTGGGCGCGGCGGACCTGGAAAAGATCCTCTACGAGATTCTGGAGATCGCCGAAAGCGAACTGCGCGGCGCGTCACTCGACGACCTGCGCCGCAACATTTGCGCCTCCATCGCCTGCCGCGCCGCCATCAAGATCAACGTGCGGCTCGACACCGCCAAGATGGAATGGCTCCTCCGCGCCCTGGCCGCCACCGATTGCCCCATGAGCTGTCCGCACGGCCGTCCCATCGCGATGCACTACTCCACCCGCGAAATCCTGAAAGCCTTCCACCGCATTTAATTTCGGGGACAGGCTACATAACCTCGAAATTCCTGAGAGAACCGCCGGCCAAACCTACTATTCCTGTGAATGGGCCGAATCGCGAGAGTAGTGGTCCCAGGGTGCTGGCATCACGTCACCCAGCGTGGGAATCATCAACAGACAGTTTTCTTCGACGACTCCGACCGCGAGTTCTACCGGAGCCTGCTGCACCGCCACGCGACGCAGCACGGCGTGCGGATTACCGGCTATTGCCTGATGGGCAACCACGTCCACCTGTTGGCCGTCCCCGAGGACGATACCGGGTTGGCGTACGCGCTCGGCCGCGCGCACCTCGATTATTCCCGCTGGCTCAACATGCGCCGCCAGGAAACCGGCCACCTCTGGCAGAGCCGCTTCTACTCATGCCCGCTCGACGAGGCCCACCAATGGGAAGCCCTGCGCTACGTGGAACTCAATCCTGTGCGCGCCGGCATGGCCGCCCGGGCCGCCGATTGGCGATGGTCCAGCGCGCACGCTCACCTGACTGGACGCGACGACACCGGCTTGGTCGACTGTACGGATTGGGAGGCCCGCTGGTCGGCGCACTCCTGGGGCGACGTCCTGGACCACGGCGTGGACGACGCCGACCTGCTCGCGCGCATTCGCGAGTCGACGCGCACTGGCCGGCCCGCGGCCACCGACGACTCCCTGAAACGCATTGAGGCCAGTATCGGCCGCCCGCTCCATCCGCGCAAGCGAGGTCCCAAACCTATTTCGGGGACAGGCTACATAACCTCGAAATTATCCAGGCCCAATTTCGAGGTTATGTAGCCTGTCCCCGAAATAGCCCAGCGCCACACCGCGACCCCGTCCTCCACCGCCTCGCCCGTCAGCCGCATTCCGATCTTCTCCAGAATGCGCGTCGACGCATTGTGCTCCGCCGCCGTGTGCGCCGTCACCAGCGTCACGTCCTGCAGCGTCACCGCCCGCTCCACCAGAAACCGCGCCATTTCCGTCCCGATGCCGCGTCCCTCAAACCCGGGAAACGTGAAGTACGCGATCTCCACCGCGCCATCCACCGGCGGCCCCTTCAAGCTGCAAGTGCCCACCAGTTGCGCCGTTTCCCCCTCCACCACCAGGTACCCGAACCATTCCGGCGGAGTCTCATAGGGGAACGTCTTCATGAACGCCAGGCTCTGTTCGGCCACCGCCTGCGCCACCTCATGGAGCCGCACTCCGTACTCCGCCGCGAACTCCTCCGGTTCCGACGCCAGCCGCCGCAGCACCTTCCGGTCGGCCGGCAAAAACTCCAGCAGTCCCACCGCTATTTCACCACCGTAATCAGTATAATCGTAGCCACCTGTAGCCCGGTAGCTACACCCGCGAAAGTAATTCCCCCATCGCGACATAACCAATTGGACGTGGCCACACAAATGCTGCCAGGAACTATTTGAACGCTGCCGGAGTCTGATCCGTCAGTGCCGATGATGCGGGCAGGAGTGCCTGCGCCACACTGCCAGGAGAACCTTGTGCCGACTCTGAAAAGGGCATTGCTCGTGAGTATCCTCGCGGTCGCCACCACGGCCGTGATCGTCAGATCTTACCAGGCCCAACCGTTGCATGACCATAGCGCCAGCGCCACTTACTCGCACGGCATTCTGCGAGTAAATATCCCGTATGAGGCCACTCACGCGGGCGGCGGACAACTTACCGTGGACATTCTGGATCCCGAAGATGCATCCGTGGGGCACACCGAGCAACACCTGGACATCGCTCAGGGACAAGGACTGTGGCAGGAAGAAGTGAAGCTCACGGCGGCCCTGCCCATTGAGGACCTGATGTGGCACCGTGTGCGTTACCGCTTCACTTACGGCAATTCCCGGCAGGAGCCTGTCGCAGGCATCGAATCGCTCTCGCAGATCCTGCGAACTCCGGTGGTTCACGTGCTGGGCCAGCAATCTTACCTGGCCGGCGGACCGGCAGCGGTGCGGGTGATCGTCACGGATTCCGGGAATGAGGTAATCGCCGGTCCGGGCTCGGTGCAGATCGAGTTAGTAACTCCCAATCAGAAGTCCCAGGTTCTTTATACCGGGCGGCTCAACCGCCGGGGAACCACGGAAGCGCAGTTCCGTTTTCCAGCCGGGCTGGTGGGTAGTTATCCGCTCCGCTATGCGGTGGACACGGCCACTGGCTCGACCGAATTTACACAAACGGTGCGGCTGGAAGACAAGGCGCAGATTCTTCTCACCACCGAGAAGCCTATCTACCAGCCGGGCCAGACCATCCACGCGCGAGCCCTGGCGCTCGACCGGTCCACTCATGAGGCCACCGCCAATCGCCAGCTGACTTTCGAAGTGGAAGATTCGCGCGGCAACAAGGTCTTTAAGAAAGCCACGCAAACCGACGAGTTCGGGATCGCCTCGGCGGACTTCACCCTGGCGGACGAAGTCAACCTGGGGACGTACCACCTGCGCACCTCCATGGAACCGCGGACCACCGCGGAGCTGGCGCTCAATGTCGCCCGGTATGTGTTGCCGAAATTCAAGGTCGCGCTGGAACTTACGGGCAAGTCGCAGCACGGCTACCGGCCCGGTGATCGCGTCACCGGCACGGTCCGCGCCAATTACTTCTTCGGGAAGGCAGTGGACGGCGGCGAAGTGACCGTGAAGGCGTCCGGCATGGACGTGACTATGTTCGACGCCGGCTCGGTAAGCGGCAAGACGGACGGCGAGGGAGCCTGGCGCTTCGACCTGCAACTACCCCGATATTTCGCGGGACGGCCGCTCAGCCAGGGCGCCGCGCAGGTGCTGGTAGAAGCCACGGTGAAGGATTCGGCCGGCCACTCCGAATCGCGCGGCGAGCCGATCACGGTGAGCGAATCGCCCATCCTCATCACCGCGGTGCCGGAAGGCGGAACGCTGGTACCCAATCTCGAGAACCAGGTTTTCATTTTGACCTCTTACCCCGATGGGCAGCCGGCGCCGACGGAAATCAAGGTGCATCGGGCGGGCAACGCCGATGAGAATGTGGCCACCGATGCCGGCGGCGTCGCCGTGATTCGCCTGCGGGCGGGCAGCGGCGCCGAGAGCCTGGAAATTGAAGCGCACGATCAGGCCGGAAACCAAGCCTCGCAGACCCGCCAACTGACCGCGCGCAGCGGCGCGGACCAGATTCTGCTGCGCACCGAGCGGGCCGTCTACCGNNNNGTGGATTTCAACGCCTACCTGATTGGCCGCGACGCGCGCCCGGTGGCCGACCATCGGCTGGCCTTCGTGCAACCGGCCGACGAGTTGAAGATCGAAGCTTCGGCCGACGCCGCGGTCTATAAGCCGGGCGACGATGCCCGCGTCCATTTCCGCGTGACCAATGCGCGCGGCGAAGGCGTACGCGCGGCGCTGGGCCTGCAAGTGGTGGATGAGGCCGTCTTCGCGCTGGCGGAGAAGCAACCCGGTTTCGCCAAGGTCTTCTTCTATCTGGAACAGGAAGTCATGAAGCCGCGGTACGAGATCCACTCCATCGGCATGCCGGAACTGGTGACCACCGCGGACGCCCGCCGCGATCTGGCCGGGCGCGCGCTGTTCGCCGCCACGGAGATGACCGGCGCCACCAGTTTCGACCGGGAATTCGGACGCACGCTGCCGCAGACACGCTACGGCGTATACTCCAACCGCTACCAGGCGCGCTTCCGGGAGCAGGCCGGCAAACTGGCGGACCATCTCAGCTACGTGTACCAGCAGGATCCGGCCGCCGGAGCGCTGCCGCAAGCGATGACCAGGATGGTGGAGGCCGGCGACCCTCTGGCGCGCGACGCCTGGGGCAACAGTCTGCGCGTGGACCACCCGGCGTGGATGCCGCGCGACGCGTATCAATTGCGTAGCGCCGGTCCGGACAAGCGCTTCGACAACGGCGACGATTTGACGTCCAACTTGTACGTGCGCACCGGCCCGGTGTTGCAGCATCCGGTCCCCGGCGGCACGATCGAGGTCAGCATGGAACACGATCGCGGACCGTTCAACGGTCTCGCGGAGATTGCCGGAACGGTTCTGGATGCGACGGGAGCTGCCGTCGGCGGCGCTATCGTCACTCTCCGGTCGAGCACCGGAAAGACGGTGACCGCGCACGCCGATTCCGACGGGCAGTTCCATTTTTCGGGCGTGCTGCCCGGCGCATACCGGGTTGAGGCCGCAAGCGCGGGATTTCGAACTGCTTCGTGCGAGTTGGATCTCAAGGCTCGCGATCGCGCGGTGCTTTCCGCGAGGCTGGAGGTTGGCGCGACAACCGAGAGTGTCACGGTAACGGCGGCGGCGTCCGCGTTGATTGCCACGGGATCCGGCGGCGGCGGCGGCATCGGCGACGGCCGGGTCTTCGGCTTGGCCGGCGGCGTGGCTGGTGGCGTGATCGGTGGCATCGTGGGCGGCATTCCCTCGGCCGCCCCGCCACCACCGCCCGGCGAATTCGCACGGCTCGAACAATATGGCAGCCTTCAGAAGAGCCCCATCCTAAAGCTGGATGGTATTGCCGCGGCGCCTCACGTGCGCTCCTGGTTCCCCGAGTCGCTCTACATCAACCCCGAGATCATCACCGACAAGAACGGCGCCGCTACCATCGCCATCCCCATGGCCGATTCCATCACCACCTGGCACATGGCCCTGCTGGCCTCCACTACCCACGGCGCGCTGGGCAGCGGCACGTCGAGCCTCAAAGTCTTCCAGGACTTCTTCGCCGATCTCGACCTGCCCGTCACCCTCACCCAGGGCGACCGCGTCTCCATCCCCGTGGCCCTCTACAACTACTCCGGCTCCCACGGCGACGTGCACCTTCGCCTGCAACCCGAGGACTGGTACGCGCTGGTCTCCGACACCCCCGAGAAAACCGTGGCCGTGGAATCGGGACGCGTGGGCGCCTCGCAGTTCACCCTGGAAGCCCGCCGCATCGGCAAATTCAAGCTGACTCTGGCCGCCCGCATGACCGGCGGCGTCACCCGCGCCGATGTCCTGGTGCGCGAAATCGAAGTGGTCCCCAACGGCCGCGAGCAGAGCGTGGTTTTCAATGGCCGCCTGGAGAACGCCATCGAACACGCCGTCGACTTCCCCGTCACCTCCATCCCCGACGCCAGCAAAGTCTTCGTGCGCCTGTATCCGGGCCCGTTGAGCCAGGTGATCGAAGGCATGGACAGCATCCTGCGCATGCCCGGCGGCTGCTTCGAGCAGACCTCTTCCAGCACCTACCCCAACGTGCTGGCGCTCGACTACATGAAGCGCACC
>PLRZ01000091.1 GCA_003164075.1 Bryobacterales bacterium
TTTCCCCGCCAGGCAGAAATTGCGGTGCGAGATCAGGAGGTCTGTCCTTTCAAGCCAGTGCAGGAACGCAGCTATACTGCGCTTAAAGCACGCATAAATACTTGACAAGTCAACGCTCATATTCTATGATTGCAATTGGATGAGGTCGCCAGACGGCCTCAAATCTTTCAATGAGGAGTTTGCAAATTATGTCTCTCACCCATTTCGACCCCCTGGCTAGCGTTCGTCTCTTCGAAGACGCTTTTACCCGTATGGTCAACGAGCCCCGGGCCACCCGCCCCTGGTCTCCCGCTGTCGATATCTACGAAACCGAAAACGAACTCGTCCTCAAAGCGGATTTGCCGGATGTCGACCTCAAGGACATCGACGTCCGCGTGGAGAATCAAACCCTGAGCATCTCCGGCGAACGCAAGTTCGAACAGGAGAACACCGGCAAGGGCTACCACCGCATCGAACGTAGCTATGGCAGCTTCATGCGCAGTTTCGCCGTGCCCAACAGCTTCGATACCGAAAAAATCGCAGCCGACTTCAAGAACGGCGTGCTCAGCGTCACCCTTCCTAAGAAGGAAGCCGCTAAACCGCGTCAAGTCAAAGTCGAAGTCAAAGCATAAGCGCGGTACCGCGTCATAATGTACATAGGACAGGCTGGCGCTTGTCCCGTTTGTGGAAGGGCCGGGAAATCCCGGCCCGCTTTTTTTAATAGGGGATCCCATGTTTCGATTGGATAAACTCACTCAGAAAGCTCAGGAAGCTCTCCAGCAGGCACAAGCGATCGCCGAGAAGCAGGAGAACCAGATTCTGTTCCCGCTCCACCTCCTGATCGCCCTCGCCGAGGAGAAGGAAGGCATCGTCCGGCCCGTGCTCGAAAAATGCAACGTGCACCCCGACGCCATCGTCTCCGAAGCGCGCCGCCTGCTCGGCAATCTGCCCAAACAGTCCGGCCTTCAGCCCGGCCTCTATCTCTCGCAACCCATGAACCAGGTCCTGGAGAAGGCCTTCGACGAAGCCACCCACTTCAAAGACGAGTTCGTCTCCACCGAGCACCTCCTGCTGGCCGTCGCCGACTACCGCCAGGACCCCGCCGGCCAACTGCTCGACCACGCCGGCGCCACCCACGACGCCATCCTCAAGGCGCTGGTCTCGGTCCGCGGCACGCAGCGCATCACCGACCAGAATCCCGAGTCCAAATACCAGGCGCTCGAACGCTACGCCCACGATCTCACCGAATCCGCCCGCCAGGGCAAGCTCGACCCGGTGATCGGCCGCGACGACGAAATCCGCCGCGTCATGCAGGTGCTCAGCCGCCGCACCAAGAACAATCCCGTGCTCATCGGCGAACCCGGCGTCGGCAAAACCGCCATCGTGGAAGGTCTGGCGCAGCGCATCGTGCGCGGCGACGTGCCCGATCAGCTCAAGAATAAGAAGCTGGTGGCCATCGACCTCGGCTCCATGATCGCCGGCACCAAGTTCCGCGGCGAGTTCGAAGACCGCCTCAAGGCCGTGGTCAAGGAAATTATCGATTCCAACGGCGAGATCATCTGCTTCATCGACGAGATGCACACCATCGTGGGCGCCGGCTCCGCCGAGGGCGCTATCGACGCCGCCAACCTGTTGAAGCCGGCCCTGGCGCGCGGCGAGCTGCGCTGCATCGGCGCCACCACCCTCACCGAATACAAGAAGCACGTCGAAAAAGATGCCGCCCTCGCCCGCCGATTCCGCACCGTCATGGTCGGCGAGCCCACCGTGGACGACACCATCGCCATTCTGCGCGGCCTCAAGCAGAAATTCGAGATCCACCACGGCGTCACCATTAAGGATTCCGCCATCGTCGCCGCCGCCGTGCTCTCGCAACGTTACATTGCCGACCGGTTCCTTCCCGATAAGGCCATCGACCTGATCGACGAGGCCGGCTCCGCCCTGCGCCTGCAGATCGGCTCGATGCCCGAGGAAATCGACATCCTGGAGCGCCGCGTTCTGCACCTGGAGATCGAGCGCCAGGCCCTCACCAAGGAGCCCGACGCCGGATCGCGCGAGCGTTTGCGCGCCGTGGAGAACGAACTCGAATCGCTCCGCGGGCGCGCGGCTCCGCTGAAGGATAAGTGGAACCACGAGCGCGCCGCCATCGCCCGCGTCAGCCAGCTCAAGGAAGAACAGGACGCCTTGCGCCAGGAAGAGGAGAACGCCAACCGCTCCGGCGATTGGGAAAAGGTGGCGCAGCTCCGCTACGGCCGGCTCTCGCAAATCCAAAAGGATATCGAGGCGGCGCAGCACGAACTGGAAGCGGTGGAGGAAACCGCGCTCCTGAAAAAGGAAATCGGCGAGGACGACATCGCCAAGATCGTCTCCAAGTGGACCGGCATTCCGCTGGCCCGCATGATGGAGGGCGAAATCCAGAAGCTGGTGAACATGCCCGAGCGCCTCAAGGACCGCGTGGTGGGTCAGGACGAAGCCGTCCGCCTGGTTTCCAACGCCATCCTTCGTAACCGCGCCGGTTTGAGCGACCCCAACCGGCCCATCGGCAGCTTCATTTTCCTCGGCCCCACCGGTGTCGGCAAAACCGAGCTGGTGCGCGCCCTGGCGCAATACCTTTTCGATGACGACAAGGCCATGATCCGCGTCGACATGTCGGAGTACGGCGAGCGCCACTCGGTGGCCCGCATGATCGGTTCGCCTCCCGGCTATGTGGGTTACGACGAGGGCGGCCAACTCACCGAACAAGTGCGCCGCCGGCCCTACTCCGTGCTCCTCTTCGACGAAATCGAAAAAGCGCACGCCGACGTTTTCAACGCCCTGCTGCAGGTGCTGGACGATGGCCGCATGACCGATGGTCAAGGCCGCACGGTCAGCTTCAAGAACACCGTGATCGTGATGACCTCGAACGTCGGCACGCAGATGGTGGAGAAGAACACCATCGGCTTCTCGGCGCTGGGCAAAGACCCCACCGGAGACGGCTTGCGGAAGCGTCTTCTGGACGCCTTGCGGCACGAGTTCCGCCCCGAATTCCTGAACCGCATCGACGACATTATTGTGTTCAACACGTTGACTCGCGAACACCTGTCGAAGATCGTCGACATCCAGTTGGGGAACGTCGGCAAGATGCTCAAAGACCGTAAACTCAAGCTGTCGGTGTCGCCGGCCGCTAAAGACACGATTATCGCCGAGGGCTACGACCCGCAGTTCGGCGCACGCCCCATGCGGCGCGCCATCCAACGCCTGGTGCAGGACCCGCTGGCGCTGAGGCTTCTCAACGGCGACTTCCTGGAAGGTGAGACCATAGAAGTGGACGCCCAACCGGGAGCCGCTGAATTGCAATTCGAGAAAGTAGACCAGCCTGAGCTGGTGGAAGACTAAAAGAATTAGCCACGGATGAACACGGATGAACGCGGATAAAAAGAAGGCCTTTTCTTATCCGTGTTCATCCGTGTTTATCCGTGGCCATTCATGCTTTAATCAGGAGTTACTATGAGCGTCAATACCATTAAAACCGCCGCGCTCCTGGCCCTGCTGAGCGCCGTCCTGATTGTCGGGGGCGGCGCCATCAGCGGCCGGAACGGCATGTACATCGGCCTTACCCTGGCCGTTGTCATGAATTTTTCGAGCTATTTCTTCTCCGATAAGATCGCGCTGATGTCGTATGCCGCGCAACCGGTCACCGAGTCGCAAAACAACGACGTTTACCGCCGCCTGCAGGCCATGCGATGAACGAAGTCCGCGTCAACCGCAAAGCCACCGACCGCGTCGCTTCCGGTCACCCGTGGATCTTCACCAGCGATGTTACCGACCTTGACGGCGCCCAGCCCGGAGCCGCCGTCAAGGTCGCCGATTTCCGCGGCCATCCGCTGGGCACGGCGCATTACAGCTCCACCTCGCAGATCGCCATACGCATGCTCTCGCACCAAGTGGAAGAGATCGGCCGCGATTTCTACATGAAGCGCCTGCGAGCCGCGGTGGATCATCGCCGCACCGTAGTGCCCCTGGGCAACGATGCTTACCGCGTGGTCCACGGCGAAGCGGACCTGCTCCCCGCCCTGGTGGTCGATCGCTACGGCGACTACCTGGTGGTACAGACGCTCGATCAGGGGATGGACGCCGCCAAGAGCGAGATCGCGTCCTGCCTGACGGAAATCTTCCAGCCTCGCGGAATCGTCGCGCGCAACGATGTCGCGGTGCGCGCCAAAGAGCAACTGCCGCTCGAGACGACCATCCTCGCAGGCGAAATTCCGGACGCCGTCGCCCTGCGCATCAATGATTTCACCATGCATGCCGATCTGCTGCATGGCCAGAAGACCGGCATCTTCCTCGACCAGCGCGAGAATTATCGCGCCGCCGCACATTATGCCCGCGGCGGCAAGGCGCTCGATTGTTTCACTTCGACAGGCGGCTTCGCCTTGCACCTGGCCGCCAAATGTGAAGCCGTGGAAGCGGTCGACAGTTCCGGCCCCGCGCTGACAACCGCGCGCGCCAACGCCGAGGCCAACCAGATCGCCAACATTCATTTTCAGGAAGCCGACGTCTTCAACCTGCTGGCCGGCTACTCTTCCGCGCGGCGTCAATATTCGCTGGTGGTGCTCGATCCGCCGGCCTTCGCCAAGAGCCGCCGCAATCTGGACCCCGCCATCACCGGCTACAAAGAGATCAACCTGCGCGCGCTGCGCCTGCTCGGGCCCGGCGGCATCCTGGTCACGTGCTCCTGTTCGCACCACGTGAGCGAGGCGACGTTCCTGGAGTTGATCGCGCAGGCATCGCTCGACGCCAATCGCACGCTGCGCGTGCTGGAGCGCCGCACGCAGGCGCAGGACCACCCCATCCTGCTCACCGTGCCGGAAACTCACTATCTGAAGTGTCTGATTCTGGAAGTGGTGTAGGCCCGTCGCTTCGCCGGCCTACCGCGGACGCGCGTAGTATCCCGTCTTCGCCTGCACCGTCAGACTCGCATCCCTGGCGGGGGGTGCCCTCTGGGCCCGGCTCTGTAACGAGTGCCCGCGTGTGTGCAATTAGTTACAGAGCCGGGCCCAGTGGGCACCCCGTTAGGGAGCGTTCACCGGTGACGGACCTTCCCCAGATCCAGAACTCCTGATGCCGTGGAATTTGCAGTGAGCCCGCAGGTGGAGCAGGCGGTGCTCGCCTTCGCTCGATCCTATTCGAGCAGCGGGCCTAATTCAGCGCGGGCGGGCAGGCGAGCACCGCCTGCCCCACCTTCGAAGCTCAGCCCATGTTCCCCGCCAGGCAGAAATTGCGGGGCGACATCAGGAGTTCTGAGATCGGTTACGCACTGGGTGCTTAAACGGTTTCGGGAGNNATCCCGAAACTGTTTAAGCACCCTTACGCACTTAACCGCCCCAGTTTTTCCACCGGACCGCGCTAAACTGCAATGATGGGGCAATTCGAACGCGCATTCGAGCAATTCAAAGTCGCCGGTAAGGATCTCGCCGACAAAATCCGCGAGTTGATCCACGAAGGCAACGTGCGCCGCATCATTATCAAAGATGAAAGCGGGCACACATTTATGGAGATTCCACTGACTGTGGCCACCATCGGAGTAGTCGCTGCGCCGATTCTGGCAGCCGTGGCCGCCGTCGCCACGTTGGTTTCCAAGTGCGAAGTGGTGGTGGAGCGCACCCATGGCGAATGATGCGGCGCCCGTGGCGGGGCAGACCGGCTGGACCTCGTCATCCGTGACCATGGGCGACTACCAGGACTATTGCATGAACGCCGGCGATGGCCGGAGCGTGGCGGGCGTCTGTCATGCCCGCGGCGATAATGCCGGCCTGCCGGCGGCATGGATGATCTACATCGTAGTGGCCGATCCGGACGCGGCCATGGAACGCTGCAAAGCGGGCGGAGGCAAGCTGATGGGAGCGCCCAACGTGATTCAGGATCCCGCGGGCGCCATCGCCGCGCTCTACGAATCGCGGTCGCAGGCAGAGTGACCGCGCCCTTGCGGCCGGCGCGCGCCAGAAACTTGCCGGCGTTGACCGGCTTGCGTTTTTTTCTGGCGCTATGGGTCATCGTCGATCATCTGGTGGGGCCCGGCCACGCCTTCGAACCATTCGCGCAGATGCTGCCGCACCCTTTGTACATGATTTTCCGCGGAGGCTATCTGGCGGTGACCACGTTTTTCGTGCTCTCCGGATTCGTGTTGGCGCGCACTTACGGGACCACTGCCTGGAGCGGCCGCAACCTGTGGAAATACGGCGTGGGCCGCGTGGCGCGAGTCTATCCGGTTTACCTGCTGAGCCTGCTGATTGTGTCGCCGTTCATCATGGCCGCCAAAACCGCGCCGGCATCGAAAGGATGGCTGGTGGCGATGCACCTGGCGCTGGTGCAGGGCTGGTTCGTGGGCCATTACACGGTCGGCTGGAACGTGGCCGCGTGGACACTGTCCTGCGAGATGTTTTTTTACCTGATGTTTCCATTATTGATCGTGCCGTTGCGCGGCGCGGGATGGTGGAAGAGCCTGGGCGCGGCGGTGTTGGCCTGCGTGCTTACGCGCGCGTTGTGGAAGGCGGGGGTCTCCGACAATCTCAAGCCGGTGATCCACCTGGCGGATTTCCTGATCGGGATCGCGGCCTCCAACATCTTCGATCTGTTGACCGCCAGAGGCAAGGGCCCGGCGGGTCCGTGGTTGTATCTGCCCGGGGTTTTGGGCGTGGCCACGTTGATCGCTTACCCGCAACTGCTGCCCGGCTCGCTTGACCTCAACACCGCGATCCGCCCGTTCAACGCGCTCCTGTTGATCGGCTTCGGGCTGGGCGGCGGCTGGATCGCCCAGGCGCTGTCCACGCGCGTAGTGGTTTATATGGGCAAAGCGAGCTACGCCATGTACATTCTGCACATCCCGTTGCTCTGGTGGGCGGTCGGCTGGAGTTTCCCATTCGCCCCGGAAATTTATGTAATGACGGTGCTGATCGTGTCGGCCGTTGTATATGGATGGATCGAGGAGCCCGCTAACCGGTATTTGCGGGCGAGGGCATGAGTTCACGGCGCGGATTTTTGAGAAACTTGCGGAATTCGAAGAAACCGCTTGCTTGCTCGCGCGGCTCGGAAAGGTCACATTCAGAACTCCTGATGTCGCCCCGCAGTTTCCGGCTGGCGGGGAAAATGGGC
>PLRZ01000439.1 GCA_003164075.1 Bryobacterales bacterium
GGCCGCGAGTACATGGTGCGCGGCCGCGGCTATGCGCGCTCCACGGACGACCTGGCCAACATCGCGCTGGCCACCACGTCTACAGGCGTGCCCATCCTGGTGCGCGATGTGGGCACCGTGACGCTGGGGCCCGACATGCGCCGCGGCATCGCCGATCTCGACGGCAAGGGCGAAGTGGTCAGCGGCATCGTGGTGATCCGCCAGAACGAGAACGCCCTGCGCGTGATCGAGCGCGTGAAGGCCAAGCTGAAAGAAATTCAGCCGGGCCTGCCGAAGGACGTGAAACTGGTGACGGTCTACGACCGCTCCGAGCTGATCCTCGCCTCCATCGACAACCTCAAGCACACGCTGCTGGAAGAGTTGCTGGTGGTAGGCATCGTGATCCTTATCTTCTTGTGGCACGTGCCCAGCGCCGTCATCCCGATCCTCACCATTCCGGTGGCGGTGATGATCGCCTTCGTGCCCATGCGGCTGATGGGGATGAGCTCCAACATCATGTCGCTGGGCGGAATCGCCATCGCGGTGGGCGCCATGGTGGACGCCGCCATCGTGGTGGTGGAGCAGACTCACAAGAAGCTCGAAGGCGCATCGCCGAGTTGGACCACGGCCGATTACCGGCGCGCAATTGTCGACGCTGTGAAGGAAGTGGGCGGCCCGAGCTTCTTCGCGCTGCTGGTGATCGCCGTATCGTTCCTGCCGGTGCTCACGCTGGAGGCGCAGGAAGGCCGCCTTTTTAAGCCGCTGGCGTATACCAAGAACTTCGCCATGATTGTGGCCGCGGTGCTGGCCATCACGCTTGACCCGGCTCTGCGCCTGCTGTTCTTCCGCAAAGACCGATTCGGCATTCGCCCGCGCTGGCTCAGTTTCATCGTCAACGGCGTGCTGGTGGGGACGATTCACTCCGAAGAGAAGCACCCCATCAGCCGCGTGCTGATGCGGCTGTACCATCCGGTGGTGGCGTGGAGTTTGCGGTGGAAGTGGGCCGTTATCGGCGGCGCGGTGGCCGTGATCGCGCTCACCGTGCCGGTTTATCAGCGGCTGGGCTCGGAGTTCATGCCGCCGCTCGATGAGGGTGTCGTGCTGTTCATGCCGAGCACGCTGCCTGGTATCTCGGTGGCGGAGGCGCAGAAGCTGATGCAGGTGCAAGACCGCATTCTGATGACCTTCCCGGAAGTGGCGCGCGTGCTGGGCAAGGCTGGCCGCGCCGAAACGTCCACCGACCCGGCGCCCTTCTCCATGATGGAGACGGTGGTCGAGCTCAAGCCCAAGTCCGAGTGGCGGAAGGTCCCCACCTGGTACGACAACTGGCCGCGGTGGACCAAACGCATCTGCGCCCGCATCACGCCCGACCACATTTCCACCGAAGGCCTGATTGACAAGATGAACGAAGCGCTGCGGCTTCCGGGCGTCTCCAACGCGTGGACCATGCCCATCAAGAACCGCATCGACATGCTGACCACCGGAGTGCGCACGCCGGTAGGAGTGAAGGTGTATGGGCCGGACCTGGGGCAGATCGAGCGCATCGGCGCGCAGATCGAACGCGTATTGCCGCAGGTGGCCGGCACGCGCAGCGCTTTCGCCGAGCGCGTGGGCGGCGGCTACTTCCTGGATTTCGACCTCAAGCGCGATCGACTGGCGCGCTACGGCCTCAGCGTGGACGACGCGCAGACGGTGGTGATGAACGCCATCGGCGGCGACAACGTGAGCACCGCCATCGAAGGCCGCGAGCGCTACCCCATCAACGTGCGCTACTACCGCGACTCGCGCAGCGATCTGCAGCGCCTGGGCCGCGCGCTGGTCCCGGTGATGGATGGCAAGATGCAGATCCCCATGGCGGAGATCGCCACGCTCAAGCTGACCTCCGGCCCTTCGATGCTGCGCAATGAAAACGGCATGCTGAACGGGTACGTGTACGTCGACGTGGCCGGCCGCGATGTGGGCAGTTACGTGGCGGAGGCCAAGCGCGTGGTGGCGGAACAGGTGACGCTGCCGCCCGGCTATACGCTGGCGTGGAGCGGTCAATACGAGGCCATGCAGCGGGTGCGCGAGCGCCTCAAGGTGGTGTTGCCGCTGACGCTGTTCCTGATTTTCCTGCTGCTGTATCTGAACACTAAGTCGACTGCCAAAACGGTGCTGATCCTGATGGCCGTGCCGTTCTCGGCGGTAGGCGCCATCTGGTTGCTGTACGGGCTCGGTTACAACATGAGTATCGGAGTATGGGTGGGGCTGATCGCGCTGATGGGCGTGGACGCCGAGACGGGCGTCTTCATGCTGCTGTATCTCGATCTGGCGTATAACGAGCGGCGGCTGGCCGGCAGGATGCACACGCTCGCCGACCTGCGGGAAGCCATTGTCGAGGGCGCCGTGAAGCGCATCCGTCCGAAGTTCATGACGGTGGCGACGATGTTTGTGGGGCTGGCGCCGATCATGTGGTCGGTGGGCGCCGGGGCGGATGTGATGAAGCGCATCGCGGCCCCGATGATCGGTGGAATCTTCACTTCTTTTTTACTGGAGCTGGTGGTGTATCCGGCTCTCTACGAGGTTTGGAAATGGCATTCGGTAAAACGGCAGGTTGCCTGATTCTGGCTGGAGCCGCGGTGGCGTCGGCCGCGCAGTTCACGATGCGGCATGAGCATTGGCAGGACCACTGCAACGGAGTCCTGACGGTGGATGAGAAGGGCGTAAGCTTCGCTGGTCCGAAGAAACACGTCTGGAGTTGGAAGTATCGGGACATCCAGCAATTGACTTTGTCTCCCGATGAGGTCTTAGTGGTGACTTATAAGGGCGATAAGTTACTGTTTGGCCGAGACCGAAGCTATCGATTCACCGGCAAGGCGCCGGCCGGGGAGTTGTACGCTCTATTGAAGGACCGGCTGGACCAGCGCTTTGTAGCGGCCCTGGAGCAGGACGCGAGCCTGCCCGCGTGGACGTTCCCGGTGAAACATCTGGGCCGCATCGCGGGCTCCGAGGGCACTCTGATATTCGACTCGAATGCGGTGATCTATTCCACCCCGGCCAAAGACGGGTCGCGCACCTGGCGCTATGGCGATATCGATAACATCAGCAGCTCGGGCCCGTTTCAATTGACGGTTACGACGTTTGAACGCGAGGGGGCCGGCGACCGCAGGGCGTTCCAATTCGCGCTGAAGGAGCGCATTACCGAAGCGACGTACAATGCGATCTGGCTGCAGATTCAGCAGAAGACCGGAAAGATACAACTTACTCCAGCGGAGCGCGTGGGCCACTAAAGATCGCCACGGGCTATGGTTAGGACCGCATCCCGCGGGAAGTCCCGTTCGGAAACATATGTCGTTCAATGAATCCGTTTTTCCATCTCNNGTCTTAAGCCACGCCACTATTCCTTCGTCGTTCGCCGCGGCTGGCACTCCCCCGCCGTCGGCTTCCGTTTTGCCTTCTCCTCCCGCGCCTCGCCCGGCGCCATATCGAGACCGAAAATCGCCGAGAGATCTTCGTCCGCCAGTCGTTTGCGGGCGGCCGGACCCCGCTTCGCCAGAGGAGCCGCCTGACCCGCGCTCACGATCAATTCCGTCTCATCCACGCCACGCAGACGAAAGAGCAGTTCGGGATGGTTGTCGAAGCGCGCGCCAATGCCATACAGCACCGCCGCGACGTGCTTGCACATGTCGGCCCAGTTGGGGCAACTGCACGAAAGGAGACCGGAGATGTCACGGCTACTCGGGACCGCGCTCCACAGTTCGCGGGTGAACGGGCGTGATTCCCGGGTACCGCACAAAGTCCCGCGTGTTGAAGGTGAGCAACTGCGTGATTTGGTGGACGACCATGGCCGCGACCAGGCGCGCATCGTGCACCTGTGCGCCCGAAACAGAGTGGGCAACTAGCAGACTCCGCCACACCCAGGTGTTCAAGTGCCCTGGACGTTTTTAGCTCTGCATGCCCCAAGCTCTGCATGGCCAAATCCTAGCGGGAGTTTCCCAGGAAACTCGCGCTAGCACCGCGCGTGGGTGAGAGGCATTCGCCTCCGCAAGGGCATCCCGGAACCGGGCATCTGCCGCGGCCTTCGCAGACATTCTCAGAAAAGCATTGCGAGAACGCATCAGCCAGCTCAGTCGTCGTTTGTCCGGCCGCGCAGTTTCTTGGAGGAGGATCGTTGCGATTTTGCCGTGAGCCGACGGACCTTGGAGCCGAGCGTGGGCCGACTGGGGCGGCGGATTTTCGGCACGACTTGCGCGCGGGCGATCAGTTCGTTCAGTCGCGCCCGGGCTTCGGCTCGATTGGCCTCCTGCGTCCGGTGCACGCGGGACGTGATGATCAACACGCCGTCTTGCGTGGCGCGATTGCCGGCTAATGCGAGGAGGCGCTGCCGTACGTCGTCGGGAAGCGAGCGAGATTGTCCGACATCGAAGCGCAGTTGGACGGCGGTGGAGACTTTGTTGACGTTCTGGCCGCCAGGACCGGAGGCGCGAACAAAGGTCATTGTAAGTTCGGAATCTGGAATGAATGGGAGCAAATGCTATTTCCAGAATAGCCCGTAATGGTGTGGCAGCACGCGAAGAGAATAGTGGCGAGCGGCCTGGGTATGCGATCGAAGGACCGGCCCGGGGCGAAAATCACTCGACAGTGCTCACATCCCGCACAACGGCGATGGCGAAATGTTGGAAGCGCGGCATCACCATTGCGGTCCGAATCACCAACCGGAAGCTGGGCGAATGGGGTCATCTGGTCAACTTGACGCATCACGCCCATCTCGCGGATGTGCGCTAGCCAGCTCCCAGCGGATCGTCGCCCACCCGGAGAATGGCCGAGACGGCGGCTTGGCCCGCGTGAGGGTACTTAAACAGTTTCGGGATTTNNTCCCGAAACCGTTTAAGCACCCCCCGCGTGATCGCCATTCTTGGCGCGAAATGCCCTTCCCACCAGCAAACGCGCAGGACTTAGGCCACACCACTATTCCTTCGTCTTTCGCCGCGGCTTGCGCTCCCCCGCCGGCAGCTTCTTTCCCTTCTTCGCCGCGGCTGGCTTTCCCTTCTTACTCTTCACTTCCACCGGCGCCGCCGCCTTCGGCCTAGCCTTTTTTACCTTGCCCTCGGGAGCCTCGCCCGGCGCCATATCGAGACCGAAAATCGCCGAGAGATCTTCGTCCGCCAGCCGTTTGCCGGCGGCCGGGCCCTGCTTCGCCAGAGGAGCCGCCTGGCCCGCGCTCACGATCAATTCCGTCTCATCCACGCCACGCAGGCGGAACAACAGTTCGGGCTGATTATCGAAGCGCGCGCCAATGCCATACAGCACCGCCGCCACGTGCTTGCACATGTAGGCGCCGTCGGGACAACTGCACGATAGCCGGAGTTCCGCCGGCATGGGAAACAGGCCGTGATTCTGCCGGCAGATCCGCTCCATCACACCTTTGGACAACCGGCCCTGCAGCAACTCCACCAGCGAATCGATGCCGCCGGCGCAGTCATTGCAGATGGCTTTCCACTTCTCTTTCGCCACCGCCGATACTTTCAGCGTGACCCGGTACAACTCCGACCCCGCGACATAGGCCTCGATAACCCCGGGCTTAATCTGCAGGTCGACCACCGAACCGTTGCGCACATAGGTCCGGCCGCGCGGCAGGCGGTTGGCATAATCGCTATACCGCTCCAGGTTCTGGCACCACGACTGGCCCCAGAACGTCTTGACGATGGTGCGGCCTTCAATACTGACGGGCGACACCGAATGGCCCTGTTTCTTGCGCTTCTCCATCTCGCGCATGGCCTTGCGCCGCCGCTCCGCGACCGAAACGTAAGGCCGAAAACCCCAACCGTAGTAACCCATCGATCACTCCTCCGCCAACGCCTTCTTGATATCCAGCGCTACAAGCTTGAGCAGTTCGTCGTCTTTCATTTCCGTCAACAGTAAGTCCGCGCCGCCTTCCAGTAACTCCTGCGACAGTTGGCGCTTGGACTCGATAAGCAGGTCGATTTTCTCCTCTACAGTACCGCGGCACACGAATTTGTGCACCAGCACGTTCTTGGTCTGGCCGATGCGGAAGGCGCGGTCGGTGGCCTGGTTCTCCACCGCGGGGTTCCACCAGCGGTCGAAATGCACTACGTGCGATGCGGCGGTCAGGTTCAGTCCCGAGCCGCCGGCTTTGAGCGAAAGCACGAAGAAGCCCACGGATTCGTCTTCCTGAAACTGGCGGACCAGCTCCTGGCGCTTTTTCACCGCGGTCTCGCCGTGCAGCACCAGCCCGGGCCGTTCGAAAATCGAAGCGAGGAATGCGGCCAGCGGCGCGGTCACCTCGCGGAATTGGGTGAAGACCAGCATCTTCTCCTGCTTGGCGGCGATCACCTCGGCGATGTCGCGGAGGCGCGCCCATTTGCCGCTGTCGCTTTCGCCCCAGGCGCCGTCTCCCAGCCATTGCGAAGGATGGTTGCAGATCTGTTTGAAGCGCATCAGAAAGGCCAGCACCAGCCCCTTCCGTTGGATCCCGGCGGCGTCGTGAAGTTGTTGGNNTGTCGGTTTTCAGACGCCGCAGAATATAGGGCCGCACCAGCTCGCGCAGCGGCCCGTACCCGCCGTGCGGCCGTTCGGCCAGGCGCTTCGAGAAACGCGAGAATTCCTTGGCCGTTCCCAACAGTCCGGGGTTCACGAAATCGAAAATCGACCAGAGATCGCCCAGCCGGTTCTCTACCGGCGTGCCAGTGAGCGCCAGCCTGGCGCGCGCCTTGAGCTGCTTCACGGCGCGAGTCTGCTTGGCGCCCGGATTCTTGATGGCCTGGGCTTCATCCAGCACTGCCAGCCGCCAGTTTACTTCGGCCATCCAGGGCACGCGGAGCAGCGATCCGTAGCTGGTGATTACCAGGTCGAGGTCCCCCAGCCGCGCGGTATCGAAAGCCTTCAGCTCGCCCGCCGGCATGGCCGACGGATGAGCGATGAGCGCCTTCAGCCCCGGCGCGAAGCGCTCCATTTCCGACGCCCAGTTGGCCAGCAGCGATGCCGGCGCCACCAGCAGGCTGGGTTGCCGGCCGGCGCCGTTCTGGCGCTTCAGAACCAGCAGCAGCGCCAGCACCTGGATGGTCTTGCCGAGACCCATGTCGTCAGCCAGGCAAGCGCCCAGGCCGAGCTTCGCCAGCAGATACAGCCAGCGCACGCCCACCTGCTGGTATGGCCGCAGCACGCCCTGCAACTCGCCGCCGGGGTCCACCTGCGCCAACCCCTGCGGACTGCGCAGCCCCTGCAACGTCTCCGCCAGCCAGGGGCCGGCCACCACTTGCGTCCAATCGGCCTGGTCCGCAATCGCCGCGTCTTCCCCGGCGACATCGGCGCCGGAGAGCAATCGCATGGCTTCGCCGAATGCCAGACCGTTGTCCCGGGCGGTGCGCTCCACGTCGCGGAAGCGCTCAATCATGCTTTGCAGGTGCTCGCGATCGAGCTCGATCCACCGCCCGCGCACCAACGCGAGCCCGTCGGTCTTCGAGAGCAGGTCGTGGATTTCGGCGGCTGTCAGCGTCTCACCATCGAGCGTGACTTCCATCCGGAAATCGAGCAGCGCGTCGCTCCCGATGCCGGCCGGCGCCTTGCTTCCCACCTTACCCGTTACCCGCGGACGCGGCGGACGATTGCCGCGCCACGCCGCCGGCATGCGAACCACTACGCCGGCAGTCTCCAGGTGGGGAACGTCGCGCAGAAGTTGGAGCGCCTCGCGCGGGGTCCAGCGCAGCGGATGGAAGATCTCGCCGGCATCCACCATTTCTTTGAGCCAGGGGCACGTTTCCGAGGCCCGCTGCACCGGAACCAGCAGAGAGAGCAGGCGCTGCTTGTTGGCCGCGCCGGCGTATTCGTGGAGCGCCTGCCCCAGCGGCAAATGCTGCGCTTTGGCCTGCGCCGAAAGGCGCGTGGTGTAGGTGGCCAGAAACGCAAAGGGCGCATCGGCATCTTTGCGGTTCTCGGCGATGTTGAAATGCACGCGGCCCACCAGGTTCCATGCGGGGTTGCGGCGCTTCAGAAATTCCTGCACCGCGAGCTTCGATTCGGCCAACTCCTGGGCGAAGGCCGCGTCCAGTTCCCGCCACAAAGTTCCCAGCACCGCGCCGGTGAGATACTCCGCGCCCATCATGGGCGGCGCCGACCGCGCGATGCGCTCCACTTCCTCATCGGGTGGCGCCGCCACATCGGCGCCTTCCTGTTGCGTACAGAGCGCGGTTACGTAGCGCGCGCCGAACTCGCGCCAGTACGAGAGCACCGGCGGCAGCGCGGCGCC
>PLRZ01000642.1 GCA_003164075.1 Bryobacterales bacterium
CGCCCGTTCGGTGCGCGAGACCATTTCGTCGGAGATGTGGGAACAGATCAACAGCCTGTACCTGCTGATCGCCACGCAGAGCCGCAAGCCGCTTTCCGAGGGACTGCCGCAGTTCTGCCGGGATGTGCGCATGGCCTGCCATCTGTTCCAGGGCATCCAACACTCCACCATGAGCCACAACGAGGCCTGGCACTTCATCCGCCTGGGCACATCGCTCGAACGCGCCGACAAGACCACGCGCATTTTGGACGTGAAGTATTTCATCCTGCTGCCCTCGGTGAGCGACGTGGGCACGCCGTACGACGACATACAATGGGGCGCGGTGTTGAAATCGGTGAGCGGTTTCGAAATGTACCGTAAGTGTTTCGGGCGCATTTCGCCGGATCGGGTGGTGGAATTTCTGCTGCTCGACGGCGAATTCCCGCGCGCCGTGCGATATTGCATCGGGCTGGCCGACAATTCGCTGCACGCCATTACGGGCACGCGGTTGGGGGCCTTCTCATGCCCCACGGAGCAGCGCCTGGGACTGTTGCGGTCGGAGCTGGATTATGCGCAGGTGGAACCCATCCTGCAAGCGGGACTGCACGAGTTTTTCGATGGGTTGCAGGCCAGAATGAATACCATCGATGAATGCGTCCGCGGGGACTTCTTCGCCCAGAAAGTGGCCTTTCAAGTGGGCACCAGCGGGCAAAGCGCCTGACGCCGGGAGGCTAAGTCGCGCCGGATAGAAACCTCGGAAGCTGGGGCGACTGCCCGAAAGCGCCGATTACTCGTTCTCACCGATTGGTTTCCGCGACTCCTCGGCCGGCTGCGCTTCTGTCCGGACGGTGGGTGACGGTTGAGCAGAAGCAGGCTCCGCGATCTCCGGCGCGAACTGAAGGGCCTGTTGGGAAGCCGGAACAGGCAGATCGGTCACGCGTTTCACCGCCGAGCCACAGGCCGCCGCGAACTTCGCTACGCCGTCATCATCCGAGTAGAGGACTCTGGCGCCGCAGACGAGCGAGATGGCCACGATCTGCCGGTCGAACTTCATGGCATTTTTTGTGATTGCCGGACCCTCCCGCCGATCGCCCGCTTTCCGGGCGTCCCGCAGGCGGAATTTCACTTTCTGTTTCCACGACAACGAGGAGATCGGACCGATCGCGCTGGCCAAGATAGCCAAAGATACGGGACTGCGTCCGGAAGATCTCTGAGAGGGAGCGATCCCCACAGCAACAGCGGCCTGTCGATGAAAAAGCCGTTCGATCACGCACCCGATCACCGTTGGTAGCGGGCTGTTAGCCACAGGGATCCAGCGCGGGTCAACGGCGTCAGTCTCCCGTTGAGCGGACCATAAAGCCATGCGGATCAAGCTCACGCTGGCACCGACGGAATACTACCTCTCCCCGAGTGGGGGACGATACGCCCGATGCGCACGCGTCCGCGGCCATATGCAATGTGCCCGCACCGTGCCAAACCAGTTACTACCGCGGGGTCGGAGCCCCTTTTCGTGGGACGGCGTTTCACGGGAGGAATCCGGTTGCGGGGATGTCCGACCAAAGCCGACATGTGGGGAGTAATAGTCCGGAGAGCCTCCGTGGCTTGGTGATATCCTCGAAGCATGACTTCCCGCATCGTGATCGAGCCCGGCAAACGCTCTGGCCAACCGTGTATACGAGGACTGCGCATCACGGTGTGGGACGTGTTGAATTGGCTCGCCGCCGGTATGACCGAACAGGAAATCCTCGATGATTACCCGGAGCTGGAGCGCGATGACTTTCGGGCGGTGTATGAATTTGCCGCCAAACTCGGTAGGCGTGTGGCTCTGTGAAACTGCTGCTCGACGAGAACCTCTCGCGCAAACTTGTGGTCCGGCTTGCAGAGTTGTATCCGGAGTCGGCTCACGTTGTTGAGCTTGACTTGCCCGAACGCCCGGATCGTGAGATCTGGGAGGTTGCCAAGTCCAGGGATTTCGTTATCGTGAGCACTGACCGCGACTTCTACGAACTTGCCACAACAATCGGGCCGCCTCCCAAAGTCGCATGGCTCCGGCGCTGGACGCACCCGGCGAGGGACGCCGAAATGGTGTTGCGCCGCGAGGCCATTCGGACGGAATTCTCGGCCGATCCGGAACTCGGCGTATTGGTCCTGGATCGTAACTAGCGATTCCAGGACCGCTCGCGTGATGCCGCTCGCCAGAAACATCACGTAGTCCAGGCTGACCCGTTCTTCCCTGCCCTGACACTTACGTTCAAGCCTGTCTTCCTGTCGCCATCGCCGGCAGTGTGTCATCCCCGCGTGGGTGGGCGACCCGCCTGCGGGTTGGCCGCCGATAGGCCTCGCGACGGTCACGTTCTGAGGTGCATGAGACGCAAACCTTACGCCGCGAAGCGGGTTTGCCCCAGTCTCCCGGCAAGATCTATTGGGCTGACCAAGATATCTTCATCAAATCGGACACTTACAGTCAACGACATCCTAATCTCGGCTGCGCGCCTCTTCGCCACGCGGTAGATTAGAGCCTGTCCCGTGTTTTCCTAGCACGAGCGGGGCGGTGGCGTAGCGCTGTCAACAGCGCAAACATAAATGTACGATTTTGTTTGATTAGGGCAAATTCCGTGTCTATGATGGGGAATGCCCACCCAGCCTGGAGTTCTCCCGCTCCCCGAATTGGTTCCCGAACAAGAGCACCTGGTGGGCTACATCCCCACCGTCATGGGCCCAGTCGAGTTTCGGGAGTGGAAGCAGCAGTTGGAGCGAATCGACGAGATTCTCGAAGCCGGCGGGGTGGAGGAGACGTTTCAGCGTCTGTCGCTGGCACGGCGGAACGAGGAGGAGCAGCGCAGGGCAGATGCGGAGAAACGACCGTTCCGGAGTCTGAGTGTCGTTGAGCAAGCCAGTTACCAACGGTTGTCCTCGCAAGCGTTGCGCTGCAATGTGGCGCGGACCTTGACGGGAGAGAGCTTCCGGGACTTCGGATGCCGGTTAGCGGAGTCGATGCTGCTGCAGCGGTTTTGCAAGTTGGATCGAATCGACGCGGTGCGGATTCCTGGCAAGAGCGCGCTGCAACGCTACAGCCAGTGGCTGACGGACGAAGAGATGCGGAAGGTGATCGACATGCTGACTGGGGCGGCGAGCGGAGTGGAAGAAGGCGGCAGGCAACCGCTGGAGTTAAACGAGGCGTTGAGTCTGGAGGCGTACTTTTCTGGACACCACGTGCGTGAAACTGCACATTCACTTTCCGGTGGACTGGGTGTTATTGCGAGATGCGGCGCGCACGTTGATGAAAGCGACGATGCTGATCCGCAAGCGCGGTCTGAAAGTGCGGATGGAGGAGCCGGAGGAATTCCTTAAGCGAATGAATCAGTTGTGCATGAAGATGACGCATGCGCGGCGGAAGAAGGACGGCAAGCGGGCGCGCAAGGCGGTGCTGCGGGAGATGAAGAAGTTGAGCCAAGCGATCGCCGGACATGCGCAAAGGCACCACGATCTGTTGGAGCAGCATTGGCAGGAGACGGATCTGAAGGAAGGCGAAGCGCGACAGATCCTGGGGCGGATCGAGGTGATTCTGGAACGGTTGCCGCACGCCGTGAAGCAGGCCCACGAACGGATCATCGGGGAGCGGCAGGTGAGCAATGAAGAGAAGATTCTGAGTTTGTATGAGGGGCACGCGGCGGTGTACGTGCGGGGCAAGGCGGGGGCGGAAGTGGAATTTGGGAGCCAGTTGTTGTTAGGGGAAAGCGAGAGCGGTGTGATCGTGGATTGGGAACTGGTGTGCGGGAATCCGAGAGCGGACACGAAGATGCTGGGCCGCAGCTTGGAGCGATTGAAGCAGACCAGCGGGGGAGGCTCGATCCAGCAAGTAGGCGGAGACCGCGGATTCGACAGCAAAGCGAATCGGGAGTTGGTGGAAAAAGAAGGGATCTACAATGCGATCTGCCCGAAGGCACCGAGCGAACTGAAAAAGAGAATGAAGGAGCCGCAGTTCGTAGAGATGCAACGGAGGCGGTCGCAAACCGAGGCGCGGATCGCGATCTTCAAGAATGGATTTCTGGGCAGTCCATTGTTGAGCAAAGGGTATGGGAATCAGCAGCGCGAGGTTGCCTGGAGCGTGCTGGCGCACAACTTGTGGGTGATCGCGCGACTGCCGCGCGCCGCGGTGCAAAAGGTGGCACGAGCCAGCTAAGCGGGGCGACATCAAAGACAAACATAGAGATCGGATTGGCGAGCCTGGGAGAGGTGCGTCAGCAAGTAGGGAAAAAGAGTGCGGCAATCGACCCTCCCGGTGAAACCAGGAGCGAAACGGTGCAACCACGAGCGAAACTCTGCCGCCAATAAGAAGTACTTTACACTGCAAAGTCGCCTTGACGCTGAAACTCATGGGAAACGGGACAAGCTCTAGATTAGGCGCGGCCCGCCCGAGCCCGCAATTGGACGCGCCAGAGATCCGCCCCCCGGCGCGCCATACCAATGCTCCTATCGCTGGTTGATCGCCTAGTGACTTAACGGGAGGGGCACGAGCCGGTGCTGCTCGGCGGCCCGGCGAAACTGTACGTGCTGCCGCTATAGATATTGCCCGGATAGTTACTACCGAACGTCACACTCGTGGTGAATCCAGTCCCGGACGTATAGTTAAATGATATACCACCGATTCCAAACGGCGCGCTGTAGTAATACGGAGTGCTCGGGTCACTGCTGTAGCCGGTGTTGCACACGCGTATTTGGTCCAGTGTCACGCCAGACACCCCGTTGGAATAGCTAGTGCCCAAGAAAAACAGTGCAGTCCAGGAGTTATCATTGAAGTACCGGGGGGCATCGCTGCCGTCAAAAGGGTTTGCTCCAGAAATGTAAATGTTATAAGTGTCTCCCGTGGCTTGGCCGAGCGTCATGCCAATGGTCCCCGCGTCGACCTCGTTGTTGTAAAAGTAGTTGTCGTAACCATAGATCTCCATAGGGTAGGGCAACTGTGGCTCGTCCGCAGGAACTGGACAGCCGTTTACCGTTCCGGTGCTACTGTCGGTAAACCAGAAATTCTGATCGATCACATTCGCGGCGACCGTAGCGGCATACGTACCGGGTGCGATGAAGAGATCGCCACCCTGCCCACCGTCGCTCATCTCATAGCGGTTGCTATAGAGGGTGTTACCATAGGCGATCTGGTTATTGCCCCCGTTCAGGTTGATACCCGCAGTGCCAGCGTAGTATATGTGGTTATAGTACGCCCCACTGTGCGTTCCCTCGACCATCATCGCGGTTGCTCTCGCTGCTTGAGCAGAGTCATCCATTGAGCCGAAAGTGGAATAATCCACCGTAGAGGCAGCTGGCGGGCTGGTCGTATATGTAGATCCTCCGAGAATTAAGCCCGCAACCGGATCATTTATGAAGTTCACATACCAGACCGTCGCAATGGTGGCGCTGGCGAGGTTGAGTTCATAATAGCCGGTACTCTGGATAAGGCAGCTGATGTTGGGGGCTGTCGAATACTGGGTGCCGCCGCTTGGAGGAGACCCGAAAGCCCAGCGGTTACCGTCGAGGGTCAGGTACTCTATAGTCAGGCCCTGCGCCGCTGAGGTAAGAGACATGATGGTTTGTAGGCTTCCATCACCGCGCTGGAGCACCGTGTCAGCGGGATCGCTGTCGCCGCCAGATATCGCCGTCAAGCTAGAATTCACGATGTTTATCGTTCCAACTGAGGAACATACAGTGTGTGTGCCGGTTGGCAGAGTGCAAGACGAGGCGCTGCCTCTGAGACAGGCGCGGAAAGAGGTGAGATCAGAGTCCTCTCTGCACTGGGCCCGCGCGGTGGACGATATTAGCGTGAGCGCCGAGAGCGCGGACACGCCCCACCACATACGATGATCGAAGCTGGTCGACATTTCTCAATTTCCTCCGTTAGTCGCATTAGCGACAAGATGGCCCGGCACACGGAGCCGGGCTGCAGTGATTGGCCGAACAGAGTTTAGAATCTGATTCGCCAGCGTCGTTATCATCTGCTCACGTTGTGTTGTGAGGCGGGCAACTGTAACGGCGCCGGTTTGGCCGGACTCTATGGCGGGCAAGGACGTGTGGATTTGCTGCAAAAGGGCGCGCATGGTAACTCCAGCGGCGTCGATGACTGCCACTTCCTGTGGGTTTAGGTCGAACTGTTTTGCCAGCAGCCTTTCGTAGTTGTGGATGCCTGTTGTCGTCTTGAGATGGCCTAACCCAAGGAGAAGGAAGCGGAAGTAAGCCACCTCTCCATTACTAGCAGGGGGTTGCGTCAAAGCAGGTTGGGCATAAGCGCACAACGAGAGGAAAAGCGGTGATAAGATCGCGCACAGAAACTTCATTAACGTCAATACCTTCATGACCCAGAACCCCAACCTCATCAACGCTTGTATTTTGTATCACACCCACTTGAGAGGAGGGGAGGAGGCAGCCGGTCGGTCCGGTTACATTACCGCTGCGGACTGTAGTGGAAGCCGACACGCAGGCAGTCGACGCGCCTGCTGTACGGAAGAAGACACTGCGGCTGTGGCGCCAGACCGCTTACTTATCGCTAAGCTAGGTCTGAGCAGTTAATGACTACTTCCGGCCTCGGAAGCAACGATCGCGCAGGGATTGATGAGGGAGAGCCGGCCGATGCGGCGCCATATGTCGGCGCCCGCCGGAGGATCCAGTGGATGCGGGCATGGTACAATCGCCGTACACACTTAACCGCATGGCTAGCAAGGACAGTCCCAAGCATTTTCCGTTCCTTATTGGCTCGGCCGTCTTCGCCTTCCTCTGGACCGTGGCGCGCGCCTCGATCCAGTCCGTGACCATCGACGAAGCCGATACCTACCTCCAGTGGGTGTCGCCGGCCGATCCTGCACACTGGGGCGCCAACGCCAACAATCACGTGTTGAATTCGCTGCTCATGCGGCTGGTGACGTCGATCTTCGGCGGGTCGGCCATCACGCTGCGGGCGCCGGCGCTCGTCGGCGCGGCGTTGTATATCGGCGCGGTCTATTGTCTGGTGCGGCTCATCTCACCGCGACGCATCCTGCAGTGGGCGCTGTTCATGTGCCTTACCTACAGTCCGTTCGTGATGGATTACCTTGTTGCGGCGCGGGGATATGGCATGGCGTCGGCCTTCCTGCTGTGGATGATTGCGCTCGCGGGGCGCCAGCAAGCGCGGGATCCACTGACGCGGCCGGGGGAACTGCGCCGCACCTGCGTATTAATTTCGCTTTGCGCGGCCCTGTGCGTGAGCGCCAATTTTTCCTTTGCGATCGCAGACGCGCTTACGGCGTTGGCGCTGTTTCTGTGGATTAGCCGAGACAATCGACGCGATTACCTGCGCATTCTCGCTGGCTTCACGCTGCCGGGGCTGGCGGTGGGTTACTTTCTGGTAGGGTCGGTTGTTCTCTCATGGCCCAAGGGTCAATTCACGTGGGGAGTCAATTCGCTCGCCAAGTTGCTTCGAAGTGTGGTGAGTGCATGCCTTTTCGAGCCGAACGAGTATCTGGTGAATCCGCGTCTGCTCCATTATTTCGCTGGATTTGGCCCGTTCCTTTACCCGGCTCTTGCGGTTTTCGTCATATGGCGGGCGGCGGTGCTGTTCTTCGAACACCCGGCGATCGAGAACGCTTGCGGGCGCCGGGCGACGGCGTTGGCGGCGATTTGCGGGGCGGCACTGCTCATGGCGCTGGCCGGCCATGAGTTCCTCCTTCTTGCGTACAAGATCCCCCTGCCGTTCAATCGCACGGCGATGTGGGTAGTGCTGCTGTTCCTGGCGGCGGCGGGTTCACTGGCCGCGGCGCCCCTGCCGTCCCGCGTTGGCCGGATCTCCGGAAGAACGCTCACTGCGATCCTGGTCGTCATTGCGTGTTATAACATCGGTTGCCTGCGTCTGACTTACTTCGAGCAGTGGCAGTTCGATGCGGACATGGAGAATGTCTACGCCGTTTTGGCATACTACAACCACAAGTACGGCGTGACCAAGGTCTCGACTAACTGGCGGTACGTTGCGGCGCTGAATTGCTACCGTGAGATGTCCGGCCACGAGACTATTGAAGAGATCCCCGATGGTCCGCCCGTCGTGAACTCCTACCCGGCAGGCTATCAGGCGTACGTGTTTTACTACCCCTGGGACGAAGGCTTTTCCAAGCGGGAGAGCCTCAAGCTGGTCTACCACGATCATTTCACAGAAGTGGCAATCGGTATCAGGCCGGAGGCCCTGGGTGCCAGCCAGTCCGTCCCATAAACCGACAGCCCGAATCGAAGCTCCCTCACGCGGCTTCGCGTATCGTCGAGCCGATCTCGTTCCGGGCCGGTACGCGAGGTTGTTCGCTGCCAAGTCCGCGCCTATTGCCATCCGGGACCTCCCAATGGCACGCCTCTACCGCACCACCGGGCGCTGTTCCGGCGACGAAACCGGCGGGCCTCCAGCGTCCCGCGTAGCCGGGTCCGTCGCTGCCGGGTCATGCTGGACTAACGCGCGAAAAGCCGGTCGTAACCGCCCCTCAAGCCGTCGCACGCGCCGGGCAATCGCCTTTTCCGCAATCCGAACCTTTAGAGTCAACGACATCGCAATCTCGGTTGCGCGCTGATCCGCCACGCGGTAGATTAGAGCTTGGTGCGGAAATTCTCCAGTGCGGCAATGGTGGTCCTCGCGTTGCTCGCGATGCTCTGGGGGAACTGCCTCTCCTGCCCGGAGATCATGGCGGGCCATCAGCCGGCGCATAGCTGTTGCCACAAGCCGCAACCCGCTTCGACGTCGTGCCATACGCAGGGCTTGCAGCATTTCGTCAAAGCGGAGACTCCCGCGCCCGTCGTCCCGCATGTAGCCGTTCTGGCCGAAATTCCCGCGCCGCCTGTGCTCGCGGACCGGCGGACGCCCGCTCCACTTGTGAACATGCGCACTCCCTCCGGCGAATCGAACGCTCCCCTCGCTCTGCGTATCTAGATTTCTCTTTACCCATTTGTCCCCTCAAATTGTCGCGCGGCCCTTTGTCCAGCCGCATTGGTAAAAGGAAATGACTCTTCGAAATTGGCTTTGTTTCTTGACCTTGCCCGCTCTGGCCGCGGCGCAACCGCTCTCTTCCCTGGTGGACGAAGCGCTACACAACAATCGCGAGGTTCTGGCCGCCCAGAAGAAGTACGAGGCCGCCCGCCAGCGGCCCAGCCAGGCCGGCAGTCTGCCGCCGCCTACCGTCTCGCTGGGCTACTCGTCGAATGGCGCGCCCTACCCGGTGGACGGCATCGGGCGCGACGCCACCAGCAACGCCGGCGTCATGATCTCGCAGGACATGCCGTTTCCCGGCAAACAGAGACTACGCGCCGAGATCGCCGCCCGGCAGGCGGACGCCGAATTCCAGGACTACCTCACGGTGCGGCTGAACGTGGTCGCGCGCTTGAAGCAGGCCTACTTCGAACTGCACCACGCCCTTGAGGGAATCGCCGCCACCACGCGGTCGCAGGAACTGCTGCAAGGGATCCTGCGGGTATCCGAAGCGCGTTACGCCGCCGGCCGCGCGGCCCAGCAGGATATCTTCAAAGCGCAGACGCAGTTCTCTATTTTCCAGGCACAGTTGCTGCGCTACCAGCAGGAGCAGCGCAGCCGGCAAATCGAAATCGCCGCGCTGCTCGACCGGCCCATGAGCGGGACCATCGAAGTCCCGCTGGATATCGCGCTGGGCGACATGCCGGGAACGCTGCCGCAGATGCTGGCGCAGGCGCGCACCACCGCCCCCACCCTGGCGCGCGAACAGAAGAACGTGGAGGGCCGCGAACTGGCAGCCAACCTGGCGCGCAAGGACGATTATCCGGACTACACACTCTCCGGCGGCTATTTCAACCAGGGCTCCATGCCGCCCATGTGGCAATTCCGCGTGGATGTGAAGTTGCCGCCGCGGAGCCGGCGCGCCGCGGTTAGCGAACGGGAATTCGCCGCCGCCGAGGCCCGCCACGCCTATGAGGGCGCCAGCGTGGCCGTGGAAGCGCGCCTCCGCGAAGACTATACCGTGGCGGAAACGGCGCACCAGCTAGCCGAACTCTATGAGAACTCGGTGCTTCCCGAAGCCCGGCTGGCGCTGGAATCGTCGTTGGCCGCCTACCAGACGGGATCGCTCGACTTTCTTTCCGTGTTTTCCAACCTGATGAACGTGGTGGACAACGAATTCATGTTCCACGACGAGGTGATGCAGTTTCACATGGCGCTGGCCCGTTTGGAAGAGATGACCGGCGGGGCGATCAAGCCATGAAAAAGCTAGCGATTGTTGTGCTGATTGCGGCGGCTTTCATCGGCGGCTACGGCTACGGACGATGGTACGGCAAGCCGGCGCCGGTAGCCGCCGGCGGCGGAACTCCCCGCAAGATTCTGTACTGGCAGGATCCCATGCATCCGCAGTACAAGTCGGACAAGCCCGGGATCGCGCCCGATTGCGGAATGAAGCTGGAGCCGGTATACGCCAATGGCGCCCCGGCGGAAGCGCAGGCTCCCGGCACCGTGGAAATCACGCCCGAGAAGCAGCAACTCATCGGCGTCGAGTTCAGCACGGTGGAGTACGAGACCATGCGCGATTCCATCCGCGCCGCGGCGCGCGTCACGCTCGACGAAACGCGCATCGCCAAGGTGCAGCCCAAGCTCGAAGGCTGGATCGACCACGTCTTCGTCGACTTCATCGGTAAGGCCGTCCACGAAGGCGACCCGCTGCTCACGGTCTACAGTCCCGAAGCGCTGGCCACCCAGCAGGAGTACCTGCTGGCCCTCAAAGCGCAGCGCACCATGCATGAGAACCCGCTCCACGAAATCAAGGAGAGCACCGACAACCTGGTGGCCGCGGCCCGCAAGCGCCTGGAGCTGTGGGATATTCCGGACCGCCAGATCGACGAGATCGAACGCACCGGCGAAACCGTCAAAAACCTCACCTTGGATTCGCCCATCTCCGGCTTCGTGATGGAGCGCAGCGCATATCCCAAACAGCACGTCACGCCCGAAACCGTGCTCTACACCGTGGCCGACCTTTCCACCGTGTGGGTGATCGCCGACGTGTTCGAATATGAGGCCTCCAACGTGCGCCTCAATCAGGCGGCGTCGTTGACGCTGGTGTCTTCTCCCGGGCGCGTGTTCCACGGGCGCGTCAGCTACATTCTGCCGCAGGTGGACCCCACCACGCGCACGCTCAAAGTGCGCCTGCAGTTCGACAATCCGGGCTTCGCGCTCAAGCCCGACATGTACGGCGACGTGGAACTCCAGACCGGCGGCGCGCGCAAACTGGTGGCGCCGGAAACCGCCGTGCTGAATTCCGGCGACCGCCAGGTGGTGTTCCTCGACCGCGGCAACGGCCGGTTCGAACCGCGCGCGGTGACCATCGGCGCACAGTCCGGCGGCCTCATCGAGATTCTCAGCGGATTGCAGGAAGGCGACCGCATCGTCACATCGGGCAACTTCCTGATCGATTCCGAGAGCCAGCTCAAGACGGCAGGCAAATGATCGACGGCATCGTTGAATTCTCGGGGCGCAACACCAGCCTGGTCCATGCCACTCTTCAGAAGGCGCGGGCCAGCGGCGTGGCGCAGGCACTCCTGCCCGCCCACGCTGAACCCGGCGCACCGGCCGAACAGGATCGAGCGAAGGCGAGCACCGCCTGCCCCACCTCCGGGCTCATCCCGAATTCCACGAGATCGGGAGTTCGGAGACTCATCTCCGAAGTTGTCGATTTCGAGAGACAAATCAAGGCGGCCGCCAAATGATCGACGGCATCATTGAATTCTCGGCGCGCAACCG
>PLRZ01000123.1:0-6074 GCA_003164075.1 Bryobacterales bacterium
GGCTCGGAAAACGCCGCGATGATTCCACGGGACATGTTGCCGAGCCGCGACCGCCAGGGAGCGGTTTTGCTACTTTGACGCGCCTGCGGCGCTCATTCTCAACGCTGGGCATGCTCGGAACCGCTGGAGAGCCGGCTCCGCCCCACGGAGCAAGCGCCCTCCTCACCTCAAATTCTCTTGGTAAGTGTCTCCGTCTCTCCGTGGTGCACGTGCCTTCCACCACTGCCATAGTGCCGAGAGCGCCACCATCAGAGCGATCGTGGCGACAGTCGCCAGCACTGTCGCGGGGATCGAAAGGGACTTCTGGAAGACCACCGTGATCGAACCGTAAACCAGCATCAGGTGGACCCAATACACCATCAACGAGTTCTTGCCCAAGCACTGCATCCAACTCCATCCGGGACCGGTGCAATACTCAGTCCACGTGTAGCACCCCGCGAGCAGCACTAACGAAATGCCCACGCGCATGAAGATGAGGGTGGGGTTGTCGGTCCAGAAATTCGATTTGGGGTAGACCGCATACGGCAGGTTGGAAACGTACTGGCCGGCGAGAATGCAAGCGCCGCCGATCAGCGCGGACCACTGCATCAGCCGCTCCATGCGAGCCGTCTCGGTGAGGCGCACCGCGGCGCCGGCGGTCATCCCGAAACCCACATAGGCCGCGCAGGGAAAGAACGGGAAGTGGCCGCGACCGAAGCCGGGCGCGAGGTATTCGTGCATCAGCGGCGGAACGGCCGCCCAATTCAGATTCGCGACTAGCGGTGAGACCGCCGCGATGCCCACGGCAACCAACAGCACGCCGCGAATCCGGAACCCGCCGGCTGCGAAGGCTGCTACCGAGAAGGCCGCCATGGCGAGCCCCATGCTGTTGAGGATGTCGACGCGCGTGATCTCTGCCCAGCCCGCGTGCGGCCAACTGGTGGCCCAATTCACGATGCGGATGAGATACGCGATCCCCAGAATGTAGCCGGCGCGGCGAAGGCAAGCCAGCCAGCGGCCGCTGGGCCGGATTTCCTTGCGCTCCAGGCGGTCCATCTGAAAGGCAAACGTCATGCCCGCCATGAAGAGAAACAGCGGACCCGCCATGCCTCCCACGAATACCGCGAGCGCATAAACACCGCCGTCGCGAACGTCCATCCGCGCAAAAGAATTGAAGACGTGGACCTGGACCATGACGATGAGAGCCAGTCCGCGCATCCAGTCGAGAAAAGGGAATCGATTCACGGATAGTCAGGCGCGATACGCGCGGCTAATATGGTAACTGAATTCCTCAGGGCAAGCTAAGAAGCCGTCTCCGGTGGCCGGAACCCGCTGTCGGATCATTGACAAAGCGGTCCCAGTATGGGACCATAAGCCTGACTCATATGCACGTTGTAAGCCACAAGGCGATCCGGATGTTTTGCGAGGAGCATCCCGATGCCCGCACGGCCTTGGACCGCTGGTACAGAGTCGCCAGGCAAGGGACGTGGGCGAAGTTCGCAGACGTTAGACAGTCGTTCAACACCGCGGACTTCGTAGCGCCGTTTGTGGTTTTCGACATTGGCGGCAACAAGTACCGGCTCATTGCGGAGATCAACTTCGGCCGAAAGGTGCTGCTCATCCGCGGCATCATGACGCATAGGGAATATGTGAAAGGAGCGTGGAGATCATGAACGCAACTCTGACCGTCGACCCAAAGAAGTACACCCGGCTGGCGAATCGCGTTGTCGTCAAGGCCATTGAGACCGAGGAAGAGTACGATCGGATGGTCGCCGCCGTGGAACGCCTGATGGACAAAGGGGAGGCACACTTGTCCGCGGAAGAGTCGGCGCTGCTGGAAACCCTCGCCATCCTGGTCCAAGCCTACGATGAGCGGCGGAATCCCTCGCCATCGGTGGCTCCCAACGAAAGCCTCGCCTACCTGATGGAGACCAGCGGACGAACCGCCAGGGAACTGTTGCCGATTTTCGGTACACGCGGGCGGGTCTCGGAAGTGCTCAGTGGCAAGCGCTCCATCAGTAAGCAGCAGGCGAAAAAGCTCGCCTCGCTTTTCAAGGTCACCGTCGATCTCTTCATATAACGAACTATTCCGCCAGTTCTACCGGATCGGTAGTCTTCATCTCGATCCAACCCTGCTGCGGCACGGCGTCGATGGGCAACCCTCCCTGCCATAAGGAAAACTGGAATCGCAGTCCGGCGCCTTTCTCCACTGCCACGGCGGCCAGGGGAATGCGGACTTCCAGAACGCGCCGTAACGCCGCCTCTCCGGGTGGATCGAGCGCTTCCACCAGCTTTGCTCCATGGGCAAAATCCACGGTGACGTAACTGGTATGGGCGTCGTGGAGCGGTTGCAGGGTGAGCCGCGCCTCCATTCCGGCCATCTCCTCCTCGTACCCGGAATGGAAATCGGTGCGCACATAGAAGTTCGCGCCATCGCTGCCGAAAAACAGTTCGCGGATCACGAATTTCTTGCCGTGCATCGATCCGGAGCGCTCATCCACGCGATACGCCCCGGCGCCGATCCATTCGAAGTAGGAGGTCACTTCGCCGTCGATCACCGGAGAGATGGGACCCGATGGCGCCACGTGGACTTCCGGCACGATCATGCGCAGGATGGGCCGCGAAAGCTCCTCCGGCGGCGCCAGATTGAGGAAGCGATAAACGTTCGCCAGGTGGCTGCGATAGAGCTGGTCGAACTCCGGGCGATTGGCCGACTCGTGCTCCGGCCCATACCACCAGCACCAGTCGCTGCCCTCGGCGATCAGCAATTCCTCCATGGCCATGCGCCGCCGTTCCTCGGGAACCGCGCCGGCGGCATCGAACGTTTGCCTCGCCCGCAGCAGTTGTGTCCAGGCCAGGTTGTCTTCTTCGGCGCCGATCCACACATCGAAATTGGCTCCGATCCACGAGCCGGGGAAGATGTGGTCGAGCGGTTGAGGCGCCATCAACCGCAGGGCCTGGCTCACCGTCACGGCGTTCATGCTGCCGTCTTCGGAAATCCGCCGGTACAACTCGCGCAGAAAGGGCCGCCCGTTGTGGTTGTAATACTCCCACGCGTTCTCGCCATCGAGGATGATGGGGACCAGCGCATCCCGGCCCGCGCCGACGATGCCCGCGCAATTTTCGCGGATGCGCCGCAGAAAATCTTCCGCCGCGGCTGCGGCATCCATGCGGGAGTAGACGAAGCCGATGAGGTCGCTCATGAAATGGTCGCGGAAGATGACCCCCATGGTTTGGCCGCCCTGGCGCCACTGGTAGGGCCGGTAGAGTCCGTCGACCCCGACCGCTTGGCCCAGGGTCCGGTTGAGCACGCCGCTATCGGTGGCGGCCCATTCGAAACCCAACTCCGCGGCGATGGAGAAAACCTCGTCGGAGACCGAGCCTTCCGACGGCCACAGGCCAACCGGCTCAGTGCCGAAGGTTTTCCCGCAGTACTCGCGCGCCATGGCCAGTTGGGTGCGGGCGTCGCCGGGATAGCGGAAGCGCGCCGGCAGCGGCACGTTGGGATGCGACACGCTGGCGATATCGGAATCGCACACCAGCGGCAGGATGGGGTGGTAATACGGCGTGGTGGAGATTTCGATCTGGCCCGTACCGGCCAGTTTGCGGTACACCGGCAACACTTGCCCCACGATTTCGCGCTGCTTTTCGCCCATGCGGCGCTGGTCCGCCAGCGAAAAATCGCGGTCCCGTTCCACCCACTCGCGGACCTCGGCGTCGCGCGCCTGGAATTCTTCGTCGAACCAGGCAAGCTGCGACCACATTTGCAGATCGCGGAAATCCTGCGCGCCGAACAGCACCCGGCCACCGGACGCTTTCTGCCGCTGCCAGGCATCGAACAATTCGCCGTAGCGCTGGTAGCGATAGATCATGTGCTGCGGGTCGGAATAGAAGGAATGGCGGAGCAGGAAGGCGCGATCGGCGTCGCTCAACTCTTCGGCCGGCTTGAGAGCCAACTGCAGAAACGGGTCGACGGCGTCGCCGGAAGCGTACTCGGCCACCTGGGCCATCATGGAAGGCACCAGGTTGAAGGTCTGCCGGACTTGGGGAAACTCCTCCAGCACGCGCACCATACCGTAGTAGTCCTTGAGCGCATGCATGCGCGTCCAGGGCAGTTTGTATTCGCCGGATACCAGGTCCTTATAGAAAGGCTGGTGCATGTGCCATAGGAAGCACAAATATATTCGCGCCATCTCTATCTAGTGTAGTAGAGAGCGGCGTCAACTTCGGCGAGCGGCCAGCATTTGAATTCCGCCGGCTAGTTTCTGTCGCTAAGGAGCCGCTTGCTCCCGCGCGCGCCCGGCATGCGCATTTGACTGCGCACGTTCGAGACATTTGGTCAGCTTATTGTTTCGCGGCCCCTAAACTCCGACTCGGCAACGGCAAGACCGCTCCCTGGCGGGGTGCCCTCTGGGCCCGGCTCGGTAACAAGCCTCGTGGAATCATCGCAGCGTTTTCCGAGCCGCGCGCGCCAGCAAGCGGTTTTCAGTATTTGACGTGAGTTTCGCGACAGAAACTAGCCCACGGCGTAGGACAGGCAGGCGAGAATGTCCTCCCGCGTCAGCCCCGGATAGTTTGTAAGGATCTCGGCCTCAGGCTCGCCGGCAGCGAGGAGTTCGAGCACGAATTCGACAGCCAGACGCGTCCCCCGAATCACCGGTTTGCCGGCCAGTACCTCAGGATCGACCACGATGCGCTCGGATAGCGGCATAAGGCGGCGGTGAACTACTTCCCGAAGTAACTCCGCACCGGCGGCGGGGGAGCGTCTTTGCGAATGGCGCGCCACAGCAGATCGTTCAACTCGTTGTCGTCGTTTTCATCTTCGCGGTCGAACTTCATGTTGTCGGCGATTCCCGGCGCGCGCGGCGGATTGCGGGCATCCAGCGGTACGCGCGGCTTCTCGGCGGTGTAGGGCGTCGCGTCCGGGGCCGGCTGGAAGGCCGCGGTCATGGGCGGCGCCGCGGCGTCGAAGTGCGTCATGGGCCGCAGACCCAGAATCAGCTCGATGGTCTTCAGCATCGACGTGGTGTTGTACATGTGGCCGTCCACCTGGCGCCGTTTGATGTACGGCGAAATCAACCAGGCCGGGGAGCGGTGCGAATCCACATGGTCCGGACCGTTCTGCGCATCGTCTTCCAGAATGCAGATCACCGTACTGTCCCAGAATTTCGATTTCGAAATCGCCTCCACAATCATGCCCACCGCCAAGTCGTTGTCCGCGGCCTGCGCCAGCGGGGAGAGGCGTCCCGCAGACACGCCGGAGGTATGATCGTTGGGCAGCCGCATCACCATCAGGCGCGGCATATTGCCGGTCTTTTCGAAGTCCGCCAGGTCGGACAGGAATGTCTTGGCGCGATCCACATCCATGTAGTTCAGGTCGAAGCTGCGATAGGCCCGATTGGTGACTTTGGCCAGCACCGGATCGTTGATCTTCTCGACCTGATCGCCGCCCGGAGCGGCCGCCTTCTCCGTGTTCTCCACCATGAAGCCGTAGTTGCGCACCGAAAGGCCGGCCATGGCGGCGTTGGTCCAGATGTAGCCCGCCGGCGGCAGCGCGGCCACGTCCTGCTCTTCGAAATCGTACAATTTGTGGCGGCCGGCGTATTGCGTAGGCCACAATTTCTGCACCCAGTCCGGCGCGATGGCCGCGGTGGACCAATTGTTGCCGTCCGCGCTCACGTCGGCATTCACGTAGAAGTTGTCCAGCAGCACGAATTCGCGCGCCAGCTTGTGCAGATTGGGTGTGACATTCTCGCCGAACAGCACCAGCGACGCGTCGCCGTTGCCCTCTTTCATGTCGCCCAGCACCTGGTCGTAGGTGCGATTCTCTTTCTCGATGTACAGCACGTGCTGGATCCGCGGCGGAAGGCTGCTGGCCACATCCAGCTTGGAATCGCGATACGCCGATAGCGACAGCGCCTTCTTAGTCCAGTCTGCCAGTTGCTGATCGGTGAATGGGGCGATCCACGAGGCCGTCCCGGTCTGCAGGTAGGCCACGTATCCCGGTTCGCGCACTCCGCCATGTACCGGCTCGACCTTGGTTTTCGGGCTCGGACCGTTGGGATTGGGATAGGATCGCACGCCCTTGCCGTTGA
>PLRZ01000123.1:6168-8450 GCA_003164075.1 Bryobacterales bacterium
TCCACCACGCTGAGGTCCTTGGCCGAGTTGACGGCCACGGAGTAAACGCTGTTGGTGTTGGCCGCGGCCACGAAGAGCCGCGCGGTATACTTGGGCGCGTCGCCATCGGCGCCGGTGGGGCCGCCATTGCGCCACAAAATGTCGGTGGGATGCGCGCCCAGGGGCACGCGCGCCAGTTCGTTGCCGGTGGAGGCGTCGTAATGGCCCAGAGTTCCGTCGGCCCAACTGGTGACGAAGAACGATTTTCCGTCGGGATGGAAGAGGACACGGTACGGCCGGCGGCCGGTCTTGACGCGCTGGATCACCATTCCCGATTGCGGATTGAGGACCACCACGGAATCGTGATACAGGTCCGCGGCGTAGAGCAGGCGGCCGTCGGGCGAGAGCGTCACATCGCCGATCATGTCGTGCCCGCTGACTTTATCCAGCGATGGCACGGCGAAGGTTCGCGCGGGCGTGAGGGCGCCATTCGCGAAGGTAAATTCGAAGACCGAGGCCTTCGATCCGCCGCCCACATAGACGAGGTCCCCGCGCGGGGTGAAGGCGAGGCCCAGCCAGGCATCGGGCACCGGCACGCTGCTTTTCACCGCGCCGGTGGCCGCTTCGATCACGGTAATGGACGGCGGCCGGTATCCGCCATTGAGCACCAGCAGATAATGTCCATCGGGCGAGAGCGCGGTGGACATGGGGAGGGTGTCGAGCGGCACCTGCTTGCCGACGGGGTCGAGGACCCAGCCGCTATTGAGTAAGAATGCCCCGCCCGCGAGCGGTCCAACCTGCTCCCGCGGGGTGGGCTGCGAACTGAGAAGCGCCACAAACGAGATCAATGCGACGGCGATAGCGATACGAGTGCCGGAAAGTGTCCACGAGCGTGCCATAGGTCTTTATTGTACAAACCCGGCGGATGTGCGGAGATGTCACGGGCGTTACAGTTTGGCTACAGGTGGGTGGTTAAGGGGCCTCCTCCGCTTCAAGGCTCCCCGATGGCTTGTCGCAAATTAGTGCTGATGCGAGCTTAGGGAATCTGCCCTGTCCGGTGCTCCGGCACCAGCCGTTGCGCAACGGACCGGCTTGCGGTTCACGACGCCCGCTCGCCGGGTGCCTTCACGGAGCACCGCCGGACCGAATTTGCGTTCCCAAAATGAAAAACGCCCAATCAGAGGGGCGTTTTTTCTGAGGTCGCTCAGGGAGCGTTGCCTCGCGTCGGACAGAAAGACCGACTTACTTTGAAACAGCCGGGCAATCGCCGCTTTGATAGACTTGTGCTTTAGGATACTTGTATCCTCAGGAGAAGTCAATGGCCGCAATTGCGCCGCCGTCCTTCCGTCCCGGCTTGGTCCTTGGAATCGACCTCGGGTCCAATTCCCTGGGGACTGCGCTCATCAGGACCGATCTGGATCTCATCGAGTTCATGGGAGTCCGCATTTTTCCAGCCGGCGTTGAAGGGAACCTGGAGGAGGGCAAGGAGGAGTCTCGTGCGGCTAAGCGGCGGCAAGCAAGGCTAGCGCGCCGGCAAACGCAACGCCGCCAGCGTCGGCTATACAAGGTTTTTCACTTCCTACAGCGGATCGGTCTGCTCCCTACTGGCGACAGGCTGGAAGTTCTGGGCCGATTGCAGAACGAGCTTGAACATTGTTACCCGCAGACGACGGTTTTGCCTTGGTTCCTGCGGGCGCGCGCTCTCGACCAAGCTCTGGGACCGCATGAGCTCGGCTTGGCGCTATATCATCTCGCCCAACGCCGCGGTTTTCTCTCGAACCGCGCTGGAGGCAAAGACAACGAGAAAGAACGAAGTGAAGTCAAGGCCAGCATCAAGGGGCTGGCGGCGGCAATAGAGGCTGCAGGGAAACGAACGCTCGGGGAATACATGGCCTCGCTGAACCCGCGCGAAAAGTTACGGAACAGCGCGGAGTTCTCCGGCCACTACACGCATCGCTCGATGTTCGAACGCGAGTTCGACATGATCTGGGATTCTCAAAAGGCGCATCACCCGGAAATCTTGACTGAAAATCACGGGGCTAAGTTGCATGACGCTATGTTCCACCAGCGCCCGCTCAAAGATCAGTCGTATCTCGTCGGCCAGTGCGAGTTGGAACCCACCGAGAAGCGCGCGCCTCTGAGACTGCTAGCCGCCCAGCGTTTCCGCATACTCGGGTTCGTGAATAATCTACGGCTGCGCCTGGAGGACGGGAACGAGCGGAAATTAACACCGAACGAAAGGGCGGTGCTGCTGGATCTTTGCGAAAAAGCCGAGAAGCTCTCGCTTGCAGCGGCTCGAAGGG
>PLRZ01000068.1 GCA_003164075.1 Bryobacterales bacterium
GGCTCAGCCCATTTTCCCCGCCGGCAGAAATTGCAGGGCGACATTCCGACCACTGACCAGGAATACGCACGCTTCTTTCGGCGCCGGCCCAACCAAGACGAAATCGCCCTCTCACCCAGCCCTCAGCATATCCAGGAACCGGACTTCGTCGATGATCCGCAGTCCCAGGCTCTCGGCTTTCGTCAATTTACTGCCGGCATCTTCGCCCACCAGTACGTAACTGGTTTTCCGGCTGACTGAACCGCTCACCTTGCCCCCGGCGCTCTCGATCAGTTCCTTGGCCTGGTCGCGGCTGAGCGTGGGCAGCGTGCCGGTGATCACAAACGTGAGGCCGTCGAGCGGTCCGCTCTTGGGGCGCTTGGATTCGTATGTGAACTGGAGCCCCGCGGTGCGCAGGCGGTCCACCAGTTCCTGGTTGTGAGGCTCGTGAAAGAAACGAAAAAGGCTCTCGGCCACCTTCGGCCCCACTTCTTCGGCGCGCTGTAATTCGTCCACCGACGCCGCGGCGATGGCGTCCATACCGCCGAAGGCCTCGGCCAGGAACACCGCCGTACGCTCCCCCACGAAACGGATGCCTAGTGCGCCGATCACCCGCGGCAGGGGGTTCCTCTTGGAATTCTCGATGTTGCGAATCACGTTGGCGGCCGATTTGGGTCCCATGCGCTCCAGCGTGAGCAACTGCTCGGCGGTGAGCGTATACAGATCGGCCACACTGTGGGCCAGGCCGCGATCCACCAGTTGATCCACCAGCACGTCGCCCACGCCATCTATATTCATCACGCCGCGTGAAGCGAAATGCAGAATCGATTCCTTGAGCCGCGCCGGACAGTTGATGTTGATGCAGCGGCTGGCGGCCTCGCCCTCTTCGCGCACCACCGCGCCGCCGCAAACCGGACACGCTTCGGGCATCTGAAACGGCTTCCGCATGGAGCCTTGCGCGCTGACCCGCACCACCTTCGGAATCACGTCGCCGCTGCGTTCAATGATCACCTCGTCGCCGATCTGCAGCCCCAGGCGCTCGATCTCATCCTCATTGTGCAGCGTCGCGCGGGCCACCGTCACGCCGCCCACTTCCTTGGGGTCGAGGACCGCCACCGGAGTAATCGCCCCCGTGCGCCCCACCTGTACTTCGATGCCGCGGACCATGGTCTTCGCCTGGCGGGCCGGATATTTGTAGGCGATGGCCCAGCGGGGCGCTTTGGCGGTGTATCCCAGTTGCCGCTGCTGTTCCACGGAGTCCACCTTCACCACCACGCCGTCGATCTCGTAGGGCAGTTCTTCGCGGCGCGCCTCCCATTCGGCGCAGTAGGCCAACACTTCGTCCACCGTGTGGCAGAGGCGGCGGTGCGAATTGACTTTAAAGCCCAGGCGCACCAACTCCTCAAGCGATGCCCAGTGGCTGTCCAGGGCCGGGCGGCCGCCGGTGAGCAGGAAATAGGTGTAGTATTCCAGCCGGCGGGAGGCCGTGATCTGCGGCTCCAGCACGCGCAGAGAGCCGGCCGCGGCATTGCGCGGGTTGGCGAAGCGCGAAAGGCATTTCTCATCGCGATCCAGGTTGAGACGCTCAAAGGCGCGCCTGCTCATGACCACTTCGCCGCGGGTTTCCAGATCGGCCAGGCTGGTTTCGACGCTCAGCGGCAAGGAACGGATGGTGCGGGCATTCTCCGTGACGTCTTCTCCCACGCTGCCGTCGCCGCGGGTTATGGCTTGCGTGAACTGGCCCTGGCGATAGTGCGCGGCCATAGAGAGACCGTCCATCTTGAGCTCGGTGACGTAGCGATAATCGGCGCCGGCCAGGAGTTCCCGCACGCGGCCGTCGAAAGCGCGCAGTTCCGCCTCATTGAGGGCATTGTCCAGGCTGAGCATGGCGGAACTGTGCGGAACTTTGACGAAGCCTTCCCGCGGCTTGCCTCCGACACGCTGGGTGGGGGAATCGGCGGCGGCCAACTCGGGGTGGCGCTCTTCCAGGTCGCGCAACTGGCGCATCAGGGCGTCGTATTCGGCGTCGGTAATCTCGGGCTGATCGAGCACATAGTACAAGTGCTCATGCCGGCGCAACTCCCTGCGCAGCTTCGCCGCTTCCACCCTGGGATCTTTCATGGAACTCTCAACTATAATCTAAACAAGACCCGCGGAGAAAAACCATTACCGAATATCGCAACACTGTCCTTATATATAATCCCCGGGCCGGCAAATTCGGACACGCCGGGATGGCCCTCCTGGACCGGGCCGTGCGGATTCTGGAGTCGAACGGCCACACCGTCACAGTGGCGCCCACCACCGGTCCCGGCGCCGCCGGCGCCATCGCCCGCGACCACATCGCCCGCGGCGCCGGGTTGATTATCGCGGCCGGCGGCGACGGCACCATCAACGAAGTGGTGGAGGGCATGGTGCACAGCCGCGTTCCGCTGGCCATTCTGCCGGCGGGCACGGCCAACGTGCTGGCCATGGAAATGAAACTGGGTTCCCGGCTGGAGCGCGTGGCGGAGCGTCTGGAAGAATGCCGCCCGCATCGCATTCCGGTGGGCCGCCTGACTTGTGACGGCGGGCGGGTGCAACGCCACTTCATGCTGATGGCCGGCATCGGCCTGGATGCCCACATCGTCCACCACGTCAACGGTGCGGTCAAAGCGCGCATCGGCAAGCTGGCCTACTGGCTGGCCGGATGGAGCCTGCTGGGCAAGCGCCTGGAGCATTTCACCGTGGAAGCCGGCGGAAACCGCCGCGAGTGCTCGTTCGCATTGATCACCAAGGTCCGCAACTATGGCGGCGATTTCGAAATCGCCCGCAGCGTCAACCTGCTGGACGACGAATTCGAGGTGGTGCTGCTGGAAGGGCGCAACACGTTGCGCTACGTCAAGTACTTCGCCGGGATGGCGCTCAACCTCCTGCCGGGGATGAAGGGCGCTACCGTTTTGCGGTCGGACCGCGTGACGCTGTCCGGTCCCGCGGGCTCCTGCATCTATGTACAGATCGATGGAGAGGCCGCGGGCCATCTGCCGGCCGAAGTGCGCATGGTCCCCGATGCCCTGACGCTGCTGATTCCGCCGGAGTACAGCCGCATCGCGCAAGCCTCGCTGCTGGCGCATCCCGGCAAGTCGAGCGCGTGACAGCTTGGTTGGTTTCGCATGACTTGAGCCATGACGTGGCGCACAATTCGGCGGCGAACCCGCTTCCTTACGGGGCGCCCTGGGCCCGGCTCGGTAAGTCCGTGCCTTTCAATGTGACCGTTCCGAGCCGCGCGCGCAAGCAAGCGGTTTCTTCGAATTTCTGCAAGTTCAGAACTCCTGATGTCGTGGAATTTGGGATGAGCCCGTTTTCGTGGCGCAGGCACTCCTGCCGGCACTCCTGCCTGCTGGGTCGAGACTCAGGACTCCTGATGTCGCCCGGCATTCTGGAGCCGCCGGGGAATCAGACTGAGCCACC
>PLRZ01000714.1:0-5017 GCA_003164075.1 Bryobacterales bacterium
GAGCCTCTGCTATCGCTGGCCGGCCAGCCACACGGGCGCGTCAATTTCCACACGGGGATCCTCTGCCGGCAGTTCGCCATACTCCGCGGGAGTCGCGCGGCCCTCCCACTCCACAGCGCGTTCCCGTAAACAGCGCTTGCAGAGGTACCTTCCATGGATGGGCCACAGAGCGTCAGTGTGCATGTTCCTGCACCACAATTCGGCAATTCGATTCCACATAAAGTTTTTCCCCCCGAAGGCCGTCTTTCTTACTGGGGGCCGGACGGCTCTTGCAGACTACTGTGCAATTTATGTTCCGAGGAGCTTTATCGGATCTTTCTTGACTTTCCATTAATTCAAACGTATGATTAAATCAATCGAATGACTGAAACGCAAGGCAAAATCCTCGACACTGCGGAACGCTTATTCGCGGATCAAGGGTATGCCGGTACATCCCTTCGCCAAATCATCGCCGCTGCCGGAGTCAATTTGGCGGCCATCCACTACCATTTCGGCAGCAAAGAAGAATTGCTCGACCATCTGGTCATGCGCAAAGCCGGCCCCGTCAATGCGGAACGGCTGGCGCTGCTGGACGGCTATGAAGCCGACGCCGGGGCCGCCGCGGTACCCGTGGAGAAGCTCCTGCAGGCATTTCTGGAGCCGCCGCTGGCGCGAATCAAAGGGAGTCCCGACTTTGCCAAATTGATGGGCCGTCTGTACGGTGAGGGCCTGATGCCCTTGATTGTCGAGAAGCATTTCCAACCCATGGTGAATCGGTTTCTGGCCGCGTTCGGCCGCGCCTTGCCAGGGTTGAGCGAGACGGAACTGGCGCTACGCCTGCAATTCATGGTGGGGGCGATGTCTCACACCATGTTGTTTGCGTTGCAATCGAAACTTCCGGGCTATCGACTCCCCTGCGACGGCGCTCTGCTGTTGCGCGAATTGATGGCGTTCGTGATCGGCGGGCTGCGCGCCCCCGCGCTAGTGCGTGAAAACACCGAGGAAAGTAAATGAGAAAAACCTATCTACTCTTGCTCGCGGTCCGTCTGGCCATCGCCGCCGGACCGCTGCAGTTGAGCCTGAAGCGCGCCGTCGAGGTGGCCGTCTCCCCCGAAGGCAGCGCCCGTATCCAGCTTGCGGACGAGGCGCTCAAGCAGGCGCAAGCCCGCTCCCTGGAACAGCGGGCCGCGCTGCTGCCGAATCTGGATGCCGCCTTCAGCGACCAGAGCCGCACCGAGAATCTGGCGGCCCTGGGATTTAATTCCAAAATCTTCAGCTCCATACCGATCCCGGGCTTCAGTTTTCCCAGTTTCGTGGGGCCCTTCACCACCGTGGATGCGCGCGTCAGCGGCTCGCAAACCGTCTTCGATTTCAGCACCATCCGCAAGTATCAAGCCTCCAAGGTAGGGGTCACCGCCGCCCGGTCCGACGCCAACTCCACCCAGGAACAGGTGGCGTCCCAAGTAGCGCGCGCCTATCTGGCCGCCGTCAAGGGCGACGCCGATGTGGAGACCGCGCTGGCTAACGTGACGCTCTCCGAAGCGCTGCTCCACCAGTCGGAAAACGAGAAGGAAGCCGGCACCGGCACGGGCATCGAAATCACCCGCGCCAAAGTGCAACTGGCCAACGACCGCCAGCGCCTGCTGGTGGCGCAAAACGGCCGCCACAGCGCCCATCTGCAACTCCTCCGCGACATCGGTCTGCGGCTGGACACGGAGTTGGAATTGACCGACAAGCTGCAGTACCTTCCCGTGGACGCCGTCACCCTGGATGCCGCCAAGGCGCAGGCCCTGAAAGAGCGCCCCGACCTCAAGGCGCAGCAGGACCGCGAAGCCAACGCCCGGCTCTCCGCCAGCGCCACCAAACTGGAGCGGCTGCCATCGCTGCAGGCCTTCGGCGACTACGGGTCCAACGGCACGGCCCTCAACAACTCGGTGCCCACGCGCACCGTGGGAATCTCGGTGAAGGTGCCGATCTTCGATGGCGGCCGGCGAGACGCCCGGCGCGAGGAATCGGCCTCGCAATATCGCGCCGAGACCGTGCGCACCAACGATCTCAAAGAGCAGATCGAACTGGACGTGAGGCTGGCGCTCGACGGTTTGCAGTCCGCCGAGCAGGAAGTCACCGTCGCCCAGGAGGGCCAGGACTTGGCCAATAACGAGCTCACCCAGGCGCGCCGGCGGTATGACGCCGGGGTGGCCGTCGGCGTGGAAGTGACCGACGCGCAAACGCGCCTGGAGCGCGCCCGCGATAACCGGACCGATGCGCTCTACAGCTACAATCTGGCGCGCCTGGATCTGGCGCAGGCCATGGGCCGGGTGCGGAGCATGTTGCAGTAACCGGAGTCAAAAAATGAAAAAGCCAATCGTCATCATCCTTATCGTAGTGGCCGTCGTCGTGGCCGGTGTCTATATCTATCGCGGCGCCAATAAAACCCCCGACAACCGCATCGTGGTCTCCGGCAATATCGAGCTCACCGAAGTCAACATCGCCTTCAAAACCGCCGGGCGGCTCATCGAGCGCACCGTCGATGAGGGCGACACAGTCAAGAAAGGGCAGGTAATCGCCCGGCTCGACCGCGACCAGTTAGTGGCCCAACGCGACCGCGAGGTGGCCGGCCTGCAGTCGGCCGAATCGCAACTGGCGCAGGCGCAGACCTCGCTCCAGTGGGAAAAGGACACGCTCGCCGCGGACATCGAACAGCGCACCGCCGACGTGGCGTCCAACGTAGCGCGCCTGGCCGAGCTGAAAAACGGCGCGCGCCCGCAGGAAAAACTGGATGCCCAGGCCGCCGTGGATTCGGCGCAGTCGGAGGTGGAGCGCTCCCGGAAGGATTGGGACCGCGCGCAGGTGTTGCACCGCGACGACGATATCTCCACCGCGCAATTCGATCAATACCGCAATCGCTGGGAGACCGCCGTGGCGGCGCTCAATTCCTCCAAAGAGCGGCAGGCGCTGGTGCTGGCCGGTCCGCGCGTGGAGGTGATCAACGCGCAGGTGGGGCAGTTGGAGCGGATGCGCGGCGCTCTGAAAATGGCGCAGGCCAACTCGCTCGAAATGAAACGGCGGGAACAGGAACTGACCACCCGCGCCGCCGAAATCGCCCGCTCGCGCGCCAGCATTGCGCTCATCGATTCGCAACTTGCCGATACCATCGCGGCATCTCCCGTGGATGGCGTGGTGCTGGTGAAATCCGCCGACCCGGGCGAGGTCCTTTCGGCCGGCACCACCGTGGTCACCATCGGCGACATCGAACATCCCTGGCTGCGCGGCTACGTGGACGAGACCGACCTTGGCAAAGTGAAACTCGGCTCGAAAGTGAAGGTGACCACCGATTCCTACAAGGGCAAAGTCTACGACGGGCGCGTGAGTTTCATTTCCTCGGAGGCGGAGTTCACGCCCAAGCAGATTCAGACCCAGCAGGAACGCGTGAAGCTGGTGTACCGCATCAAAATCGACCTGGATAATTCCAGCCGGGAACTGAAATCCAACATGCCGGCGGATGCCGAGATCGTGCTGAATTAGTTGGCAAGAACGCTCCCTAACGGTCGCGGCCCGGTAACAAGGCAAGCCATTTTTCGAAACAGACCTAACCCATGGAAGCCATCATCGAAACACACGATCTGACCCGGCGCTTCGGCCCCATCACCGCCGTCGACCATCTCAACCTCAGCGTGCCGCGCGGGGAGATCTTCGGCCTGGTAGGTCCAGACGGCGCCGGCAAGACTACCACTCTGCGCATGCTCTGCGGCCTCATGGACCCCACCGAAGGCAGCGCCCGCGTGGCCGGCTTCGACGTCGCCACCCAGTCGCAGTCGGTGAAAGACCAGATCGGCTACATGGCGCAGCGCTTCGGCCTGTATGGCGACCTCACCGTCCAGGAGAACATGGATTTCTACGCCGACCTGTTCGGCATCGTGGGCGCGGAACGCCAGCGCCTCACCGTCGACCTGCTGCGCATGACCCGCATGGAGCCCTTTCGCTCGCGCCAGGCCGGCCGGCTCTCCGGCGGCATGAAACAGAAACTGGCGCTCATGTGCACCCTGCTGCACCATCCGCAAATTCTCTTTCTGGACGAGCCGACCAACGGCGTGGACCCGGTTTCGCGCCGCGATTTCTGGGCCATCCTGTACCAGTTGCTCAAAGACGGCATCACCATTTTCATGACTACCGCATATCTCGACGAGGCCGAACGCTGTAATCGCGTGGGACTGATGCACAAGGGCAAACTCATCCGCTGTTCGGCGCCCGACGTGATGAAGCAGGAGACCGGGTCGGTCAACCTGGAAGGAGCATTTATCAAGACGATTCAGATGGTGGATGAACAGGCGGCGCGGCCATGAACGGCAACGGTTGGGCAGTGGAAATCCACGACTTGGTGAAGACTTTCGGCTCCTTCGTGGCCGTGGACCACGTCTCGCTCCAGGTGCCCAAGGGCGAGATTTTCGGCTTCCTCGGACCCAACGGCGCGGGCAAGTCCACTACCATCCGCATGCTCTGCGGCCTGCTGACGCCCACCTCGGGGCAGGCGTCCGTCAACGGGCTCGACGTGGCTACGCAGCCCGAGGAAATCCGCAAGAACATCGGCTACATGTCGCAGAAGTTCTCTCTCTACGACGACCTTACGGTGGAAGAGAACATCGATTTCTTCACCGGCATGTACGGCGTGCCGCAGGCCGTGCGCGCCCAGCGCAAGCAATACGTGCTTGAAATGGCCAACCTGACCGACCGCCGTTCCGCCATGACCCGAACGCTCTCCGGCGGCTGGAAACAGCGGCTGGCGCTGGGCTGCGCCATCCTGCACGATCCGCCGATCCTCTTCCTGGACGAGCCCACCTCGGGCGTGGACCCCATCGCGCGGAGAGCATTCTGGGCCCTCATCCACGACCTTTCCGAAACCGGCCACACCATCTTCGTCAGCACCCATTACATGGACGAAGCCGAATACTGCCACCGCATCGCGCTGATGTACCGCGGCAAGGTGATCGCCCTGGGCACTCCGGCGGAACTGAAGCACGGTCTGGACTCGCACTTCCTG
>PLRZ01000714.1:5100-5393 GCA_003164075.1 Bryobacterales bacterium
CTGCGCGCCATGTTCATCAAAGAGCTGCATCATGTCACGCGCGACTCGCGCAGTCTGGCCATGGCCCTCGCCATGCCGATGATGATGCTGCTGCTCTACGGCTACGCCCTTTCGCTCGACGTAGACCACATTCAGACCCTGGTCTACGACCAGGACGGCACCACCGCCAGCCGCGATCTGACGCGCCAGTTTCAGGGCTCGCGGTATTTCCAGGTGATCGGCTTTGTCAACGACTACCACGCCATCGAACACGCCATCGACACCAGCCACATTCTGATCGGCGTGGCGATTCC
>PLRZ01000714.1:5403-6230 GCA_003164075.1 Bryobacterales bacterium
AGGGAATGCATCCACCCGGGCCTATCGATGCGCGCACGCGCGTCTGGTACAACAGTTCGCTCGAGTCCAAGAACTTCATCGTTCCCGGCCTGGTGGCTGTCATCATGGTGATCCTGGCGGGTCAATTGACTTCGCTCACCGTGGCGCGCGAATGGGAGATGGGGACCATGGAGCAGATCCTTTCCACTCCGCTGCGGCCGGCCGAGATCGTGCTGGGTAAGATGATGGCTTACTTCCTGGTGGGTTTCGTGGATGCCGCCATCGCCACCACCGTGGCCATTACCATCTTCACCGTGCCGTTCCGCGGCAGCTTCCTGGTGCTGGCCGTCTCCACCTGCTTGTTCCTGTGGTGCGCGCTTTTTACGGGCATCTGGGTCTCCGCCGGCGCCCGCACGCAGGTGCAGGCTTACCAATTCGGCATCCTGGTTACCTTCCTGCCCGGCTTTCTGCTCTCCGGGTTCACGTTTTCCCTGGATACCATGCCCAAATTCATCCAGGGGCTGAGCTACTTCTTCCCCGCCCGCTACTACGTCACCATCGTGAAAGGCGTATTCCTCAAGGGCGTCGGTTTCCGCGTCCTCTGGGTGGAGATGGCTTTCCTGGTGCTGTATGGCACGCTCATATTCTGGCGGACGGTCCGAAAAATGAATCAGAAGGTGGCCTGAGATGCGCGAACGGTTACGAGTGATTTTGCGGAAGGAATTCATCCAGGCCTTGCGGGAGCCGCGCATGCGGGTGCTGTTGTTCCTCCCGCCGCTGCTGCAACTGGTGGTGTTCGGTTACGCCGTCACGCTGGATGTGGACCACGCGCGCATCGCCTGGATGGA
>PLRZ01000612.1 GCA_003164075.1 Bryobacterales bacterium
CGCCTTGGCCTCCGGCACGGGCGCCGCGAAGCCCTCCGGCTGCTCGCCCAGTCCCCAAACGTCGTAGCGCTGCCGCAGGGAGGCGATTCGGTCGTTGAGCGTTGGGTCGGTTCCCGTCGTGCCGCCGCGCCGGTCGATGGCCGCGCGCACCAGGGTCCGGTCGCCAATGAGCGCCGTGCCGCCGTCCAGCAGGGCCACCACGCTATCGGTATCCTTTTCGCCTCCCAGCAGGGGCACACCGCCATACCGCTTGGCGCCCTCAGCCAGACGGGCCACGTCGAAACGGCCGGTTACGACCACGATCGCCGGGGGATTCCGACCCTTGGCGTTGCTCGCGAGGACTACTTCGTCGACATCGCGCAGGAAATCGAAGCCTTCGAGGGGAAATGCCTTCAGCCAGCCGACACCGGCAGCCTGCGCCTGGGCCTGCTCTTTGAAACTCCGGGCCACCCAGGATGTCGCCAGATTATGCACGCGGACCCCGAATACCACCTTTGTATCGGGCGGAAAGAAATCCGTGAGCGTGCCGGCGGCCGCGGGAACGGCGCGGACGGAAAGCAGAACGGGCAAAAGGCACGGTGCGAGCTTCATACTCACTTATAGAGATCGGCGGAGCGGGATTGCAACTGCACAGTAGGTAGCAAACTCCTGCTAACCAAAGGCCCCGGCCCTGAGTCAAGAGTGAGGAAGGAGTCAGTGCGGGCGTTGGGGGAGCCGCTGCGCTTAGAAAAATGGGCCGGACCGTTTCTTGCCCGGTGGGGCAGGCGGTGCTCGCCTGCCCTCTATCCTGTTTAGGCAGCGGGCTTGTTTAGCGAGGGCCGGTGGGGCAGGCGAGCACCGCCTGCCCCACCCTCCGGGCTCATCCCAAATTCGTGGAATGGGAGTTATTGGCCATCCGTGGCTAAATTTGTTTTTGCCAGGTGGTGGCTCAGTCCGATCCCTTGGCAGTTCCGGAATGCCGGTGACATCGGGAGCTCGGAGTCTCGATGCTTGCTGTAAAGCTATTCTTGCGCGATTCCTTAGTATCTGCGGTGCCTCGTCGGGGAAGCAGTCAGGGGCGCTCGGAGGAGTCCGTGTCTCCGTGGATGGCGCCGCCAACAGCCAGAAGCTTCGTCGCGGCAACACCATGCTCTAACCAGCCGGCGCCGTGCCGCGCGCGCGTGCCAGCCTGGGCAACGCCATCAACGCTCCGCCGTAGACCAACAGCGACAGAAACAGCGCCGGCTTGTGGTCCTGGGCGAGGTCCACCATCGCCAGCCGGTAGGCGCCCAGGATCATGGCGGGGTAAATCAGGCGCGAAAGTTCCGCCCGGTCCCACCGCGCGCCGGCCCAGGCCAAAGCCAGCGCCAGGCCCGCCAGGACGCCGGTTCGCAGCGTGGCGCAGTAAGGATGGCTGTCCGCCGCTCCAAAAGCCTCGTGATAGCCGGCGGTGAGCGCGCCCGCCGAAGCACCCGCCAGCAGCCACGCAAAAGTCGCCGCTACCGCCAGCCGAAACACCTTCGCGCCGGCGGACTGGGCGGCGCAGCGGTCGCGCGCCGCCAACAAGTAACAGAGCGCCGCCACCACCAACCCGGCCCACACCGGCGCCGGGTTTTCGCCGGACCAGTGGGCCGATCCCAATGTGAACGCCGTAGCCTGTTTCAGCGCGCCGGAGCCGGCCAGTGCCAACAGCAGGTAGAGTCCGCCGTGCACCTGCAAAGTCAGACGGCCGAAGTGGGTACCGGCCCAGATGCAGGCCAGGGCCAGCGCGGACCAGACTACGGACGCCGTTACACCGGCCAGCAGAATGCGGCTGCCGGCCAGTACCAATAGGATTCCGAAAGTGGAATAGGTATAGAAGTTGCGGCCGTGGACGGTAGCGCGGTCGAGCACCGCGAACGAGACCACGTAGCAGGCGGCGGCGCAGGCCAGGGCGAAGATGGCGATGGTGTGGGCTTCGCCGGAGAGCCGCAAGCCGCCGCCCACACTGATGAGGAACGCCGCCGCGCACTGGGCCGTTTCGAACCATGTGAACGTAAGGCCGCGGAGCAGGGTCCGCACGATGGTGCTGGCCAGATAGATTCCGAGCAGCGCCACCTGCACGCCCAGCAGCCAGCCGTAGGGGATGGCGGCATAGCCCTCCGGCAATCCGTGCTCGCGGGTAACCAGCCACGTGGCCAGCAGCACCGCCAGGTCTGCCGCCAGGGCCGCCAGCCACCGCTCGCTGAGCCAGTGTTCCAGGCAGGATGAGATTTCTACCGCGGCGGCGATGGCCAGAAAGACCAGGGTGAAGGGCACCACGTCGTGGGTGGCGATGAGCAGTCCGGCGGCCGTCGCCATGCCTGACAGTGTCACGATGGTTGCCACCGTCAACAGGTTCTTGCGCCAGGACACGGCCAGGCCGAAGACGGCGAAAAAGACCAGCAGCGCGGCCGCGGTCCAGGTGGAGATGGCGTGGAAATGGAGAGTGGCTTCCCACAGGAGCGGGCAGAGAACCAGCACCGAAGTCAGGCTGTGCAGGGCAGTTTCCAGGCGATCTTCCGGGGGAGTGCGCGTCGCCCAGAGCAGCCAGAAGAGGGCGTACAGAATACCGGCGGCCACTCCCGATGCCGGCGGAATGGCGGCGGATTCGGTGAGCGCCCGCAAAAGGTAGGCGCCGGCGAGTCCGAGGAGCGCACGGCCCAGCACGGGTAGCAGAGCGGTGGGATTCACGGAAGGCGGCGCCAACGTTTCCGGCGTTGGTGCGGCGCGTTGGGATGGCGCGGGCGCCGCCTGCACGCCTGCGAGTTTCTCCAGGCGGGCGATCCGGCGCTCGAGTTCTTCCCAGTCCGGTTGCGGCATGGCAACCTCCTTCGTGTAGCGCGGACTCTCAATCGACACTCAGTCTGCGGAACGCAAAAAACAAGCGTCCCGAGAGGAGTCTCCGAACTCCCGATGTCGTGGAATTTGGGTTGAGCCGGTTCTTGTGGCGCAGGCACACCTGCCTGCTGGGTCGAGACTCATCTCGACCCTCTTCGCGAGCGGCATCCGGAAGCGCCGAGATGAGTCTCGGCGCGGCAGACAAGAGTGTCTGCGCCACGTCCCAGACCGCAGTGTCAAAGCGATATCGGAGAAAGAGTGCCTGCGCCACGGTCTTCCTAGGTGGTTTCCCGTTCCGGCCATGGCGGCAGGAACTTGATCAGAACGAAAAAGATGGCGAACGGCAACAGCATCAACCCGATGGCCGAAAACAGCCCCTCGCGCGTCACCAGATCCATTTTGTAACTGGTGTACCCCAGGAAACTCTTGGAGAACAGTTGCCCGCCGATCACCACGTTCCAGCGCATGGCGAAGATGCCCATCAACGTGAGGCTGCAGGCTACGGTGTACATCGCGCGGCGCGCCGCCTCTCTGAACCTCCACAACTGGTTCGCCGCCAGCAGCGCCAGCGGAACCAGCGTGCCCAGGCAGATCTGCAGGATGATCTGCGACACCATCAGGCGGGTATGCACCATGAAGTCCAGACTGCGGAACGATTCGTCGGCCTCGTAAGTGCGGTGGATCAGGTCCAGCATCTCCAGCGTGAAATCGATCACGAACGTATAGAACAGATACTTCGCGATAGTATCCACGCAGCGCATGTCGATGACCCGCTTCTTCACCTTCATGGCCACGATGTAGAGCAGCATGACCGCGGCGATCCCGGAGACCATGGCCGAGAACAGGAAGACGATGGGCATGAGCGGCGTGGACCACCACGGGTTGGCCTTGACGGAGCCGAAGATGAAGCCCACGTAGCCGTGCAGCAGGAATGCCGACGGGATACCGATGACGGTGACGGCGTAGCCCACCTTGTCGTCGATGATGCGGGCCGCCGGGCTGATGTTCTGCGACCCCAACGTGAGCGCGCGATAGACCACCTTCGTCAGGCCGGTGGTGGTTTGCGAGAAGCGCACGATGTCGGCGCGAAACTCCAGCCATACTTCGAGCAGTAGAACCACCGTCAGGTACCACAGGTAGACGAAGCCGAACATCGCCATGGCGGAGGAACTATGCGGCGTGAGATACATCTCCATGGAGCGTTCCGGATGGCCCAGGTGCAGTTGCAGCGGCAGCGG
>PLRZ01000467.1:0-1743 GCA_003164075.1 Bryobacterales bacterium
ATCCAGCAGAGCCTGCTGCCCGGAAGACTTCCGTCCGAGGGATGGATGCGAGCCGCGGCCAGCAGCGTGGCGTCGCATGAGGTGGGTGGCGACTACTTCGACGTGACACCGGTCGATCCTCGCTGCTGGTGTATTGTGGTGGCCGACGTGTCGGGCAAAGGCGTCGGGTCGGCATTGCTGGCATCCCTGCTGCAAGGCGCGCTGATTACGGCGACGGGTGTTCCGGAGGCGCTGGCGCGGCGTGTGGCCCGGCTGAATCAGTTCCTGTTGGACCGCACCGGCGGCGAGAAGTACGCCACGTTGTTCTACAGTCTGTTGCACGACGATGGCCTGCTGAGCTACGTCAATGCGGCGCAATGCCCGCCGATGGTGATTCGGGCCAGCGGCGAGCGGATCGAACTGGAAGCCACCGGCATGCCCGTGGGGCTATTGGAAGGCGCGGAGTTTACGGTGGAATCGCTGCAGTTGGTCCCTGGTGACCACGTGGTGATTTACAGCGATGGAGTGACCGAGGCGCAGAATCAAAATCACGAATTCTTCGGTAAGAAGCGATTGCGCGACATTGTGAACGCGCATGCCAAGGAATCCTGCGGCGCGATTCACGACGCGATTCAGGCGGGGGTGGCGGCGTTTACCGAAGGCGCGGCGCAGTCGGACGATATCACGGTGGTGGTGCTGGAGTACCGGGGGGCGAGCGAATAGTGGCAGATGGCGCTCACCACGCGAGCGGTCGAACGTGATTGAAATTCAGGGAATCGATGTCACGTTCCTGTAGCGCAAGCTGGAGCCGGGAATCGGTTGTGAGTACGAGAATGCCACGGGAACAGACCGTGGCAACGGCAGCGTGGGTCAATCCAAAGCGTTCAAACGCGGGATCGCCAACCAGCGATCGGCTCCCATCGTAGCGTTCCTCGATTTGTTCGACCAGCAGCTTGAACAACGCGCGGACCTCTGCCAACTCGTTTCCGGTCAGATCCGTGAGGTCGCTCACCTGACTGAGCACGTGTGGCGTCGCGATCAGCTTGCCGAACCAATCGATCAGGCGCACCAGTAGATCGTAATCTTCAGTGGCGAAATCGCCGGTGCGTTTGAAATTCAGAATCCGCTGTCTATTAACGGTTCCGACCAGGTAAAGGACCAGCAGGTTCGTATCGACGAGAACACCTTTTGCTCGATGCTTTTCAATCAACCCGAGCGCATCCAGCATCAGGCTTTCGACAGTTCACGAATCTTCATCGACAGGACTTCGCCGGTAGCCTTGACCACGGCGAACGTCTTGTACTCACGCCGGGGGTTAAATACGGCGGCCAAAGCATTCAGCGGGTTCCCGTCGGGCATGCTCAACGTGATCCGCCAAACTTCCGAGCCGCCCTCCGTACCCGATTCGATCTCCTCAAGCTGTAGGGCCTGTGTACGCTCCGCGCCGAGAGATTCCAGCGCAAAGGCCATCGCGTTCCGAGTGGCTTCCTGAATCGTCGCCATTACACGAACAATAGCACACGGGACGGGCCCGAAGGCGTCCTACAACTTCATCCTCTCCAGCTTGCGATACAGCGTCTTTCTTTCGATTCCCAGAATCTGCGATGCCTTACTCTTATTCCCGCCTGTCGCCGACAGCACGCGGCGAATCTGATCCTCTTCCGCGTCCGCCAGAGTCTCCACCGGCTTCTCGCGCGATTCCATGGTGGTCAGCGCGTCATGCACCGCTTCCCCGTCGATACGGTCGGACAGAATGGTGAGCCG
>PLRZ01000467.1:1793-3037 GCA_003164075.1 Bryobacterales bacterium
AGGTCGCGATTGGTGGCCGCGAGCACGCGCACGTCCACCGTTTTCGACCGGGAAGCGCCCACCGGGCGGATCTCGTGGCTTTCCAGAAAACGCAGCAGCGCCAGTTGGAAATTCTGCTCGATATCGCCGATTTCGTCCAGAAACACGGTGCCGCGGTTGGCCGCTTCAAAGACGCCCACGCGGTCGCGGTCGGCGCCGGTGAAGGCGCCGCGCATGGCGCCGAACAGTTCGCTTTCCAGCAGCGAGGGCGCGATGGAGCCGCAATCCACGGGTACAAAGGCCTGGTCTTTGCGCATGCTGAAGCGGTGGATCATGCGCGCCACCAGGTCCTTACCGGTACCGGTCTCGCCTTCGATAATCACCGTGGCGTCGGTGGGGGCCGTCTTGGAAACGGTCTTATAAACCTCTACCATTCCGGGCGAGATGCCAATCATCTCCGTCTCCGGCAGATCCTCTTCCGCGGCCTCATCGTCGGCCCCGTCGCGGGCGATTTCGGCGCGCGTGATGGCGTCCAGAAGGACGTCCAGTTCGAAGGGCTTGGCAATATAGTCGAACGCCCCGCCGCGGGTAGCGGCCATCACCGTCTCAATGGTGCCGCGCCCGGTCATCAGAATCACCGAGCACAGCGGGTCCCTGCGCTTGGCGGCATCCAGCACGTCGAGGCCGGTGCGCTCGTCGATATAGATATCGGTGACCACAATCGGGTAGGCTTCGTCCGCCAGACGGTCGATGGCGTCGCCCGTGGTGGAAACTGCTTCCACCTGGTACCCGTTAGCTTCCAGCGCGGTCTGAATGGTGAACTGAAGCGCCGGATCGTCTTCCACTAATAAGACTCGTTGCATCAATGTCGTTCCGCGGGACTGGGCCCCTGTGCGGGAATGGCCGCGGGGATAGCCGCGGGCAGCACCAAAGTGAAGCAGGAGCCTTCGCCCGGGTGGCTCGCCACATCAATCTGTCCGCCGTGCTGTTCCACGATCTGTTGGACGATCGATAACCCGATTCCGGTGCCCGCTTCCCCCGATTCTTCGGCCTTTTTTGTCCGGTAAAACTTATGAAAGATCTGTTTCACTTCTTTTTGGTCCATGCCGATCCCCTGGTCCTGGACCGCAATCCGGACCTGACCCTGCTCGCCGCGGGCAGTAACTGTGACTTCGGTCCGCTGGGGCGAATATTTTACGGCGTTAGTAAGTAGATTGTAGCAGGCGTATTCCATGAGTTCGCGGTCGCCGCTCAATTGTAACTCA
>PLRZ01000467.1:3059-17503 GCA_003164075.1 Bryobacterales bacterium
TTAATCAGGTCGGCCACCTGCTTGCGTTTCTCCTCGGTGAGGGCGTACTTGGAGATCAACTCGCTGGAACCTTGGATGGCCGAGAGCGGCGTGCGCATTTCATGGGTCACAAAATGCATGGCCTGCTGGTAGCGCTCGCGGGTGGATTGCTCCAGGCGCCAGTTGCGGCGCATGACCAGGTGGTAATACATGGCTGCGGTCAGGTTGGCCAGCGTGGCGGCGGCCAGGGGGGTGGCCAGGGAGAAAACTTTCCTGTGGGCGAAGAATATATATGGCGCCACCAGTGCCGCTGACAGCACCGCGGCGCCGCCGGCGTAAGCCCACCAGCCGGGGATATAGCGGAACGACAGGCCCGCGGCCGCCACCAGTGCGAGGCTGAAGAGAAGCACCCATTGCTCCCCCACGTCGGTGATAAACAGCCTCTGCGCGATGGTCTCGAAGGCGCTGGCATTGATCTCGATCCCGGTGGTGCTGCGTCCGAAAGCGTACGGTGTGAAAAGGCGGTCGCGGACCAGCGTTTCGGCGGTGACGCCCACGAAAACGGCCTTGTTGGTGAAACGGCTGGCCAGGGATGGATCGTCTAGCAAATGCGCCAGCGATACTTTGGGGATGGTCACACCGGGCGGAACGTAGCGGACCCGCATCACGCGGCCATCGTCGGTACGCCGGGCGGGAATCGCCAGGCCGCCGACTTCCACATCGCCGGTTTCATACCGGCCCTGCCGTTCGAGCGGCATGGGAGCGCCGCGGCTGAGGCGGAAGGCTTCCAGAGCGAGGGCCCATCGCCGGTCGTGCCCGGCTATTTTTTCGAGAGAGATGGAGCGCGTGACGGAATCGTTGTCGTCGGGTTCGGCGTGGACATGGCCGATGGCGGCGGCGCACGGGGCGAAGGGTTTGGGATCCTCCCAGCGCACCGGATCGTCCATCAGCAGGGCCGACAGGACTAGGCGGGGCGTCTGGCAGAAGGCTGCCCTCAGGTCCTCGTCGGCGCGCGGGTCGTCGCTCTGGTCGGTGAGCGTCACGTCGATGGCCACGGCGGTGGGATGGGCCGCGGAGACCAGGCGTAAAGCTCGCGCCAGCGGTTCGCGGATGCGCATGCCGCCGAAGCGGGCGAGGGTGGCCTCGTCAATCGCCAGGATGGCGGATTGCGGCTGCCAGGGTTTGGGCTGGTACCAGCGGAAGAACTGATCGTAGGCGGCGTTATCGAGTTGCGCGCGGAAAAAGCGATAGCTTCCGAGCCAGGCGACCACAAATGCCGCCGCCAGCAGAAGGACGTACGCCGCCGTGCTATGCCAACCCCGCCGCTTCATACCGATTTCAAAAGGCTGTAAGGCCCGATAATCCTAGTATAGTGGGACGGCTGGGACGGGCTGCTTTTCCGCGCCGGGGGCGGAGTGGCGGCTCAGAACTCCTGATGTCGCCCCNNTCGCCTGCCCGCCCGCACTGAATTTAGGCCCGCTGCTCGAATGGGATCGAGCGAAGGCGAGCACCGCCTGCCCCACCTGCGGGCTCACGGCAAATTCCACGACATCAGGAGTTCTGATGTTGGCGAATAACGCGCTCCAGAACCATGCGCCGTGCCGCTGCCAGGCGCCGACGGCATGTTTAGGGCTTGCGCGAGCTTTTGGTATTCGAATTGCTCATGGCCTTGCATGCTCATTGAGGGGTTCCATGACACGAAGCGGCCTGTGCGCCCGCCTACATGGCTATGGACCCTCGGCGCTGTGTTTGTCGGGGTCGTCGTCATCGCCATCGTCCTGTTCGCCACCCATTGGCCGTTTACCGAGAAAGCCATTACCCAAGCGCTGGAAGCAGCTTCCGGCCGGCCGGTCCAGATCCACACTTTCTCCAGGACGTACTTTCCTCCGGGTTGCATCGCTGGGGGCATCCGCTTTCTCAGCCACAAGCACCCCGAAGCCCCACCCCTCATTACCGTCGAAAAACTGGTAGTCCAGGGCAGCATCGCCGGGATGCTCACGTCTCCCAAGCTCCTTTCCGGGGTGCGCGTTGTAGGTATGCACATAATGATCCCGCCGAAAACCGCCGATGAAGGCTCCACCAAGGTTCTCTTGGATTCCGGTCCGGGGGGGAAATCGATCGCCATTTCAAAGATCACGGCCGATGGCGTGATGCTGGAATTTCTGCCGGAGGATCGCGGCCAAAAGCCTTACGTCCTCAAAATCGATCGCCTCGGCATTACCGGGGTCGGCAACGGCACGCCCATGTCTTACCGCGCGACTCTCACGAACACCGCGCCGCCGGGCGTCATCCGGTCGGAAGGCAAGTTCGGTCCCTTGAATCCCAACGACATTGGGGCCACGCCCGTCTCCGGTTCGTTCACCTATGACAATATCGATCTGGGCATTTTTCAAAGCATCTCCGGCATGGGCCATGCGCGCGGCGAGTTTTCCGGCCCGCTGGCGCGAGTCCGGACCCACGGCAGCATCGATGTCACCGCGTTTCACGTGGAGGGCAGCGACCACACAGTCCAACTCGCCACGACGTTCGACGCTACCGTGAACGGCGCCACCGGCGATGTGTCGCTGAACCCCGCCGTGGCGCGCTTTCGCGGCACCCGGATCGAGGTGCGCGGCGGAATCGCCGGACACGACGGCGAAAAGGGCAAAACCGCGGACTTCAACCTGACGGTGCCGAGCGGCCGCGTGGACGATCTGCTGTTCCTGTTCACAAAAGACCAGCCAGGGATGAGCGGAGACGTCACGGTGAATGGAAAATTCGTGTGGCCTCCCGGGCCGCGCGGATTCATCGAGAAGATTCGCCTGGACCTGGTCTTCGGCATGGACGGCAGCCGTTTCACGAACCCCGATACTCAGCACAGCATTGACCGTGTCAGCGAAAGCGCGGGCGGCGAGCGGAAGGGAGCGCAGAACGAAGATCCACGGACGGTGCTTTCGCAGCTCCGCGGCAATATCCAGGTTCGCAACGGCATTTCCGCAATTTCCAATGCGAGCTTTGAGGTCCCGGGAGCTCATGCGACCGTGCGCGGCACTTACAATCTCTTGAACCAGCGCGTCGATCTGCAGGGCACGCTCGACACGGAGGGCAGTCTTTCCGATGCTGCGACGGGCTTTAAAGCGCTGCTGCTGAAAGCCATTACCCCGCTATTCAAGAAAGACAAGTCGATGCGAATCGTACCCTTCAGGATCACCGGCGCCTACGGCCATACCACTCTGGGAATCGCCTGGAAAGGTATACGTTAGTTCCCGCTATACGGGCTGCAACCAGAGTTTTGACTTCTTTGACTTCCCTATGTCGCGGAACTCGAGTCCATCCTCGAAAGACCGCTCCCTTGCGGTCGCGGCTCGGTAACAAGTCCCCTGGAATCGGCGCAACGTTTCCGAGCCGCGCGCCAGCAAGCGGTTTCTTGCCCATCCGCAGTGAGTTTCGCGACAGAAATCAGTTAGAGCTTCCTGGATCTTACGAATAAGTCGAGAAACGCGAGTAACTTGCCGGCAAGCTCCAACGGAATTTATCGAGCGCCGCGCGGCCGGTTCGATATCCAGGTCCCGGTAAGGCGAGGCCTGCAAAGCTGCGATCGGATCGGCGCCTGTCCGTCTGTCGTCTGATTTTGCAGCCTGTCCTCTGGACGGAGCGGTGACTCTTTCTTCGAGGGCATCAAGGGCTTTTTCGAGCACTTCGTCCGCGTCGTGGAAGTGGCCCGTTTGGATGTGCGCGTTCACGCGTTGCACCACTGCGGCTGCTTTTGTCGCTCTCCCTGCCACACGACGAATGCAGGGTTAACGGAGGTGCGCGCCAGAGCCGCGAAGCGGCGGGCAAGGCCGGCTCTTCGCCCCGTCGCCCTGTATTCGTGCCACGAAAGAGCCGGCTAAAAGCCCCCTACGTGCAGTGTCCGTAATCGTACCTTTCGGAAAGAGTCTACTGCAACGAGTGCAGGAATTGCGCCTCGCGGTACTTTCTGAACCAGAACTGAAAGCCCGCTAGTCTGCGCCGGATAGCCGCGTATCTCTATCCCGTAAAAGCCCTTGCGCCACATGAACCCCCTCGAAAGGGAGACTAAATCGATGCCGGCGCGAATGGCACGCTACATGCTCAAGTCGAAATGCAGGTCAGCAACTAAACGCTTACTGTCTCAGGAGAACAAACATGTTTGGATGGATGATTCTGTTTGCATTGATGACCATGCTGGGTGGGGTGCTCACAGTGACCAATCCAGCGTCCGTTTCTGCGTCTTCTGCGTCGGTGGTTCTCATGTTTGGGCTTCTCTTCCTTATCGGCCTGTTGACTCGCCTGGTCCGGGGGAAGGCGTGGTGAAGGGGCTAAGCCCGCGATGAAGCCTCAACCGCTTCGCACGGTGCTCGCCTTTTATGGCTCCGACGAAGCGGAATCGAGCGGAGTATACGATTCACTCACCGGAATCAAAGGGGAACGAGTCTATCGCTGCGATTCCACGGCCGCCGCCGAACCGCCCTCGCGAGAGGTGTGGGCCAAGTATTGCGCTCTCCGCCTGGAGGACGAATGCCTCATCATGGTTCGGGCTGTCCCCGCGGAGGTCCAATCCACGGTTCAGCAGTTTCAACGAGTAGGTTCGCCGGCCGTTTTCGTCCTGTCCGATTCGCCCGATCCTCCCGGCTGGGAGGCCGTGCCTAAGAGTGCGGAGGTTATCGGGGACGGCGATTTCGCGCGCGTCTGCGCCGGTAGACGCGGAAAGGCCGGAACCGGCAAACCCACAATCCTTCCGCAACTCCAAAGCCATGAGTTCACAATCGAGGCTTCGCGTTCCGTGCTGGCCGAGGCGGTGCGCCTGGACCATGTGCTGACTGCGGCGGCGGAGTGGCTGCTCGACAACGGCTACCTGATCCGCACGCAAATCGCCGAGATCCGGCGCCATCTGCCTCGCCGGTACCATCACATCCTCCCGGCCGGAGAATCCGGGGATCCCTACATCCTGGAACTCGCCAGAGAGCTGGCCGCGCACGCGGACTACTGCGTGGATGAGGCCAACATTACGGAATGCCTGCGGCGGTATCAGGAGGTTGCGCCGCTTACCATCGCGGAGTTGTGGTGCGTCCCGGTGCTCTTGCGGGTGGCGCTGGTGGAAGCTCTTACGCGCATGGCGGCGCGCATCAGCCGCGCCCAGGAACTGCGGGAATCGGCCTATTTCTGGGCTAACCGCCTGGCTGCCGGCTCCCGGCGCGGAACCCAGGTGTTTGACCGGATACTCCATCGAATGGAAGCCGAGTCGATTTCCCGCGAGCCCTACTTTCTGACCTCGCTGGCCGAACAGCTGCAGGACGAAGAGGAAGCCCTGGCTCCGCTGCAGCACTGGATCGAGGAGCAACTCGGCAAGCCGCTCACGGAAATCGTGCGCACGCAGCATCGCGAAGAGGCCGGCGAGTCGGTCTCCACGGCGAACGCCTTCGGAAGTTTGCGCGCCTTATCGCGTATCGATTTTGCCGATCTGTTCGAGTCGGTCAGCCTGGTGGAGGCCGAGTTGCGCGGCGATCCGGGAGCCGTCTATCCGCGCACCGATTTTGCCACGCGCGACCGCTGCCGCCAAACCGTGGAGCGGATTTCGCGGAATAGCGGAGTGGGAGAGCTGGATGTCGCCCGGCGCGCCATCGCGCTGGCCGCGCAGGAGAGCGATCCGCTCACCCGGCACGTGGCCTACTTTCTGATTGACCACGGCGTCTTTCGGCTGGAGGCCGAAACTCACGCCCATCTACCGGTTCGAATGCGTCTCCTGCGGGCCATCCGCCACCACGCAACGCCGGTCTATTTGATCGCCATGGTGGGGCTCACCCTGGCGTTTACGGCAATTTCGCTGGCTCTCGCATGGGACGCCGGCATGCGCCAGAGACTGATGCTGTTCGCGCTCGGTGCGCTGGCATTGTTCCCTCTCAGCGAATTGTCGGTGCAGATTGTCAATGCGCTGGTCATTTCGCTGTTGCCTCCCGAAGCGCTGCCGGAAATGGACTTCCGCGACGGTGTTCCGCCGGAGGAAGCCGCGCTGGTGGTGGTCCCGATGATGTTGTCCAGCGCGGAAGTGGCGCGCCGGGAGGTGGAGAAGCTCGAAGTCCGGTTCCTCGCCAACCAGGAACCCAACCTGTTCTTCAGCCTCTTTTCCGATTTCACCGACGCGGAGCAACAGAGCATGCCGGGCGATGCGGAGCTGCTGCGGGTCTTGCAAGACGGCATCGTCGATCTGAATTCCCGCTATCCGCACGGGCGATTTCTGCTCTTCCACAGGACCAGGCTGTGGTCCGAAAGTGAACAAAAGTGGATCGGCCGCGAACGGAAGCGCGGCAAGATTCAAGACCTGAACGCCTTCCTCAGTGGAGAAGGCTCGAAAGAAATTCTGCGCGAAGGCTCCTTGCCGCTGGCCATCCGTTCCGTAATCACGCTCGATTCCGACACCCAGTTGCCCCCGGGAGCCGCTCGCCGCATGGTGGAGACCATAGCGCACCCGCTGAACCGCGTGGTAACCGATCCGGTGACGGGAGTTCGACGGCGAGGCTACACCATCATCCAGCCGCGAGTCGGCATCGCGCTGCCCGGCGCCACGGCCACGCGCTTCACGCGCATTTTCGCGGACACCTCGGGGACCGATCCGTACTGCCAGGCCGTTTCCGACGCCCAGCAGGACCTGTTTGGCGAAGGCATTTTCCACGGCAAGGCCATCTACGATCTCCACGCCTTCCGGGCTATCCTGGGCGATCGCTTTCCCCGCGAGATGCTGCTGAGTCACGATCTGATCGAGGGCACATACGCCGGCGTGGGCTTGGCCACCGGAATCGAATTATTCGAAAGCCTGCCGTTGGACTATGCCAGCTACAGCCAGCGGCAACACCGCTGGATCCGCGGCGATTGGCAGATTGCTCCCTGGATGTTCCCGCGCGTGCCCACGGCGGAAGGCGGGACCGAACCGAACCCGCTGTCTCTCATCGGCCGCTGGCGCATTTTCGACAACCTGCGTAGAAGTCTGGTGTCGGTAGCATCGGTACTGCTTCTCTTGCTCGCCTGGTTGATCTCGCCCGCGCCCGGGGTTTGGAGCCTGGTCATAGGGCTCGCGATCGCCATCCCGGCGGTTACGCCGCTTCTCGATCGCGTGGCGCGCATCCTGCAGGGCGCCGTCTATGGCTGGCGGGGAGCTGCCGACGAGATGCTCCGCGCCGGGGTGATGCTGGTTTTCCTGCCGCATCAAGCCTGGGTGGCGCTGGACGCCATCGCGCGCGTGGTCTACCGGCGGCACATCAGCCATCGCAACCTGCTCGAATGGCAGACAGCGGAAAGCGCCGGGGCTTCGACCCATAGACATTCCGCGTCCGCGCGCCGCCAGATGTGGATCCTCAGCAGTCTCTCGCTGCTTCTCATATTTGCCTTGCGATTGCGGCATGCCACCATGGCCACCTCCGGGTTCCTGTTTTTGTGGATGGTCTCGCCGGCTGTCATGCGCTGGCTAGGCCGCATGGACACCTCCGACAACCGTCAATCGCTGACCGGCTCGGACACGCACTATCTGCGCCGCCTGGCCCGCAAGACATGGCGCTACTTCGACGACCTCGTGGGTCCCGGCACCCAGTGGTTGCCGCCCGACAATTCGCAGTTGAGTCTGCACGTGGAAGTGGCGGCGCGCACTTCGCCCACCAATATCGGGCTGTGGCTGACCTCGGCGCTGGCCGCCCACGATCTGGGCTACCTCACCACCGACGACCTGCTGGCGCGCTGCTCCCACACCATGTCAACCATGGAGCGGTTGGAGCGCTACGAAGGCCACCTGCTCAACTGGTATGACACCAGGACGCTGGCGGCCCTAACGCCGCGTTATGTTTCCACCGTCGACAGCGGAAATCTGACGGCCAGCCTTTGGGTCCTCGAGCAGGGTTGCCGGGAGGTGGTCCGCGACCCTGTGATCGACCGGTCGTGCCTCAAGGGCTTATGGGACTCCATTTCCGTTCTGGTGGAGACGTGCGGCCACGATCCGTCCACCGCCGCGCCGGTGAATGCGCTGCGCCGGCTCCTGCGCGGCAAAGCGGAAGGCCATGAACTGGTGGCGCGCCTGCGGCTGGCGGTCAGCCCCATGCAGCAACTTCGCGATGTGGGCCGTTGGCCCGACACGCCGGGCGAAGAACGTTCCTATTGGCTGGCGCGGCTGACTGGCGAACTGAATTCCTGGATCGCCATATTGGACCGTTATCTGCTGTGGATGGAAACGCTGACTCAGCCGCCGGATTCCTTCCTGCGAGCGCTGGGAGACGATGTCGTCAAACTGCGCCACAGGGCTTTGCACGTGGTGCCATCGCTGGCCACTCTGGCCGCGGGCGTTGCCACTCCCATCGATACGCTGCTGGCGGCGCGCGGCGCTCCGGGAATGCGCTCCGAGACCGTGACCTGGCTCGATCAACTGGACGCCGAATATCGCCAAGCCAAGTCCGCCGCCGCGCAAACGGTCCTGGATTTTGGAAAGCTGGCGAGCCGGGCAAAGCAGTTCTCCGCCGGCATCAACATGAGCTTCCTGTACGACAAGCGCCGGCGTTTATTCGGAATCGGCTATCCGGTAGGCGGTCCGCGCGAGTTCACCAGCCATTACGATTTGCTGGCCAGTGAGTGCCGCCTGGCGAGCCTGGTGGCCATTGCCAAGGGCGACGTGCCCATCACGCATTGGTCCGCCCTGGGCCGTCCGCATTTCTATTCCTCTGGCCAGGACGCCTTGCTGTCCTGGACCGGCACCATGTTCGAGTACCTGATGCCGCTGCTGTTCACGCGAACGTTCGGCAACTCGCTGCTCGATTGGGCCTGCCGGCAGGCCGTCAAGCTGCAGATCGAATATGGACGCGAGAAGCGCGTTCCGTGGGGTGTCTCCGAGTCCGCTTACAGCGCCCTCGATGCCAACCAGGTCTATCAATATCGGGCTTTCGGCGTTCCCTCGCTGGCGCTGAAGCAGGAACAGGACGATGAGCTTGTGGTTGCGCCCTACGCTACCGTGCTGGCGCTTTCGGTGGATGCCGGCGCGGCCACCGAGAATCTCAGAAGCCTGGAAGCGGCCGGGCTGGGAGGTCCCATGGGCCTCTACGAGTCTATCGATTATACCCGCCAATCCCGGCGGGACGGTGAGCTCGGAGTGGTGATTTACGCCTATATGGCGCATCACCAGGGCATGAGCCTGGTGGCGCTGGACAATGTGCTGCACGGCCGAATCATGCAGCGGCGTTTCCATTGCGATCTGCGCATCCGCGCCGTCGAAACGCTCCTGTTTGAGCGCATTCCGATAACCCGGCTTCCGCTTACCGAGAAGCAGCAGACTTTCCCGGTGGTGCGCCCGGCCAGCGCCGAAGAACCGGCGGAACGTGTGTGGGACGAAACCACGGCGGTTCCGCGTGTACACTTGCAAGGCAACGGCCGCTATTCGCTGATGGTGACCAACGCCGGCGGCGGCTACAGCCGGTGGAACGAGTTCGATCTGACGCGCTGGCGCTCCGATACCACACGCGATTCGTGGGGCAGCTTCCTCTATATTCGCGATTTGCGGTCGGATGCCATCTGGGCGGCGGCCCAACAGCCGTTGGGCGGAGGGCAGGGAACGTCATCCGCGCACTTCTCCTCCGACCGGGCGGACTTCCATCGCAACTACGCCGGTATCGAGACCGTTCTGGAAGTCAGCATCTCTGCCGAAGACGACGTGGAAATGCGGCGCCTGCGCATCACCAATCGCTCGCTGCGAAACCGGCACCTGGAGTTCACCAGTTACGCCGAACTGGCCCTGGCCCCGCACGCCGCCGATAGATCTTCCCCCGCGTTTTCCAAGATGTTCGTGGAGACGGAATGCCCGGAACCGGGCGTCCTGCTGGCGCATCGCAGGCCGCGCTCCCCCGAGGAGCCGGCAATTTGGGCGGCCCACGTTTTGATCGGCGCTCCGGCTGAAATCCAGTACGAGACGGACCGCTCGCAGTTCCTGGGGCGCGGCAAGACGCCGGAATCTCCCGAGGGGCTGTGGCAAGACCTGAGCGGATCGGCGGGAACGGTCATCGATCCCATATTCAGTCTGCGTTGCCGCGTGGCGGTCGATCCTCGCGACCTGGTGGAAATCACGTTTCTAACCATGGCCGCCGCTTCCCGCGAGGCGCTGTTGGCCCTCATCGATAAGTTCCGCCGGCCCGATTCGGTGTCGCGAGCCTTCGACATGGCCTGGACGCGCGCGCAATTGGAATTTCGTTACCTCGGCATCGGTTCGGCCGCGGCCCATCGTTTCCAGGATCTTGCCAGCCACTTGATTTATTCCAATCCGCGGCTGCGTCTGCCGGCGGATCGCCTGGCGCGCAACCGGCTGGGACAAGCGGCGCTCTGGCAGTTCGGGATTTCGGGCGACCTGCCGATACTCACCGTCACGGTGTCCGAATCCCGCAGTACGCCGTTCATCCGCGAACTGCTGCTGGGGCAAACTTATTGGCGCCTGCGCGGGTTCCGGGCCGATATCGTTATCTTCAACCAGGAGAGTTTGAGCTACGATCGCCCCTTGCAGCAGCAGCTTCTGCGTCAAATCGAAGCGCACTCCCCGGACGGGGCCTCCGACCACCGGGGCGGTGTTTACCTGCTCAATTGGGACGCCTTGCCCAATCAGGATCGAGAGCTGATTCTGGCGGCATCGAGCGCGGTGCTGAGCGGCAGCCGCGGTCCGCTGCAACAGCAGCTCGTGGCCGGCGTGGAGCCCACCACTCCACCGCCATTTGTGGCCGCGGGAGCACCCGAGGAGCCGTCTCCGTCGCTGCCTTTCCTGGAATTGCCGTACTTCAACGGCCTGGGCGGATTTACGCAGGATGGACGCGAGTATGCCATCTATTTGAAGCCTGGCAGCCAGACGCCGGCGCAGTGGGTGAACGTCATGGCCCACGCCACCTTTGGCGCCCTGGTGAGTGAAAGCGGCCTGGGGTGCACCTGGGCCGGCAACAGCCAGTCGAACCGCCTTACCCCGTGGCACAACGACTCCACCAGCGACCCGCAGTCGGAAGCCATCTACCTCCGCGATGAAGACAGCGGCGCATTGTGGACGCCCACCGCTTTGCCCATTCGGGAGACCGACGCTTATCGCGCCCGCCACGGCCAGGGCGCCACGGTCTATGAGCACAACAGCCACGCCATCGGGCAGGAACTGACGGTTTTCGTTCCCATCCACGAAGATGGCTCCGGCGACCCGGTCAAGGTGATGCGCTTGCGGCTGCGCAACGACTCGTCACGCCCGCGGCGTCTCACCGTCACCTTTTTCAGCGAGTGGGTTCTGGGCACAAACCGCGAAGATCAGGCGTTGCACGTTTCCACCTCTTACGACCGCCAGTCCGGCGCCGTGCTGGCGGGCCAGACGTGGAACGGTTCGTACGCCGGGCAAGTTGGTTTTGCCGCCGCCGCTCCCCGGGCGGCCTCCTATTCGGGCGACCGCACGCAATTCCTGGGCCGCAACGGCTCCCTTTCCTTGCCCGCCGCGCTGGGACGTGCGCGTCTCGACAACCGCACGGGCGCGGGTCTGGATCCCGCCGGCGCCCTGCAGGTTGCGGTCACCATCCCGCCGGCCGGGCACGTGGAAGTATCGTTTCTGCTGGGGCAGGCGGAGAATATCGAGTCCGTTCGCGCCCTGATCGAGCGCTACGGGACGAGTGAACGGGTGGAGCGCGCGCTGGACCTGACGCGCCAATGGTGGGACTCCGTCCTGGGAACGCTGCAGGTCCATACGCCGCTTCTTTCCGCCGATTTTCTCTTGAACCGCTGGCTCCTCTATCAATCGCTGAGCTGCCGTTTCTGGGGCCGCACGGCGCTCTATCAATCCAGCGGCGCGTTCGGATTTCGCGATCAGTTGCAGGATTCCATGGCCCTGCTGTACGCCGCCCCTGGAATTGTGCGCGCGCATATTCTGGCCGCGTCGGCGCGCCAGTTTGCCGAGGGTGACGTGCAGCATTGGTGGCATGCCGACACCGGGATGGGAGTCCGCACGCGCTGCTCCGATGACATGCTGTGGCTGCCCTACGTGGTGGCGCGCTATGTCGAAGTGACTGGCGATACCGCGATCCTCGATGAGCAGACGCCATTCCAGGAAGGCCCGCAACTGGAAGCCTCGGAGCAAGAGAAGCTCTTCATTCCCGCCGTGTCCCAACAGACCGCGCCCCTATGGAATCACTGCCAGCGCGCCATCGGCCACGCCGCCTCGCGGATGGGATCTCATGGATTGCCGCTGATCGGCTCGGGCGATTGGAATGACGGCCTGAATCGGGTAGGCTTGGAAGGCCGCGGCGAAAGCGTCTGGCTGGGTTGGTTCTTCTGCTCGGTGCTGGACGGCTTCGCGCGGATCATGGAAGCGCGGGAGTCCGGACCGGCGCTGGCCGCGGAATGGGATCGACTGGCGGAACGGATTGCGGCATCGCTGGAGCAATCGAGCTGGGATGGCGAATGGTACCTGCGCGGATTCTTCGATAATGGCGTGGCCCTGGGCTCGCATGCCAGTGAAGAGTTGAAGGTCGACTCGCTGCCGCAGAGTTGGGCCGTGATCTCGCAGGCCGGGGATGCCGGCCGGGCCAGGCGGGCGATGGAGTCGGCGGAAAAGTATCTGGTGGACAAAAACGACCGGCTGGTGCTATTGTTCACCCCGCCGTTCGACCATTCGCTGCCGCATCCCGGCTACATCATGGGCTACCCGCCCGGTCTGCGCGAGAACGGCGGTCAATACACCCACGGCTCGTTGTGGCTGGCGATGGGTTGGGCGCGGTTGGGCGATGGCGGCCGCGCGGTCCACCTGCTCAAGATGATGAATCCGGTAGAGCTCAGCCGCAACCCCGAGGATGTGGCGCGCTATCGGGGCGAGCCGTATGCGTTGGCGGCCGACGTTTCGTCCGCGCCCGGATTGATCGGCCGTTGCGGGTGGACTTGGTATACCGGTTCCGCCGGCTGGATGTATCGAATCTGGATCGAGGAAGTGCTGGGATTCCAGGTGCGCGGCGACACGCTCACATTGCATCCGGTTCTGCCCGCCGAGTGGCCCGGCTTTGAAATGACATATCGCTACCGTTCCGCCAGATACGAAATCGCAGTCCACGCGGGTAATACGACGGGGACGGAATTGGATGGCGCTAAGTTGGACGATGGCCGCATTCACCTTGCCGACGATGGCGCGGTCCATCATGTAGTGGTCCGGATAGCAAGGCAGCCGGTTGCATCGCCGGCCGAATACTCCAATTCCGCCAGCAGTGAGCCCGTCGTAGCGTAAAGGAGTGACATGCGGGTGTTATTGGGCTCTGTCTTCCAGGCGGTTCATGGTCTCCATCAGTTGCCCCATGCGTTTGTCGTTCTTGATTTGCGCGTGGGCGATGAGTTCGACGGATTGCGCGATGGCGTCGACGCGGTCGGTGAGGCGGTCCAGCTTTTCGTCTATGGTCATAGTGTCGGTTCACTCGCCGGGTGTGGTTTTCCCTTGATTCAGAACTTCTGATGGCGCCCGCATTTTCTGCCTGGTGGGGAAAATGGGCTGAGCCATTNNCGCTGTTCGAATCGGATCGAGCGAAGGCGAGCACCGCCTGCCGCACCTGCGGGCCCAGTGCAAATTCCACGACATCAGGAGTTCTGTGACTCGATTATCTCACCGTCCCACACCGCACACGAAGCACGTGTAAGAATTGCAAGTTAAGGGAGTTTCATGCCCAATCATATTTCACGACGCGATTTTGGAAGAGTGGGAGCCGCTGCCGCGCTGGCGGCGGGAGGGGCATCGACATCTAGCGCGGCCGGCGCCCCGCCGGACGGCTATTATCGCTTCCCCGCCGGCTTTCTCTGGGGAACGGCCACCTCCGCATACCAGATCGAAGGTGCGGCGGCGGAAGATGGACGCAAGCCTTCCGTTTGGGACACCTTCTCGCACACCCCCGGCAAGACCGCCGACGGGGGCACGGGCGATGTCGCCGTCGACGATTATCACAGGTACAAGGAAGATATCGGCCTGCTCCAGGCGCTGGGTGTCAAGGCGTACCGTTTTTCGGTGGCGTGGCCGCGTGTCTTCCCGGCGGGCTCGGGCGCTCCCAATGAAAAGGGAATCGCGTTCTACGAACGGGTGGTTGACGATCTGCTCGCTGCCGGCATCCAGCCATTCGTTACGCTCTTCCACTGGGACCTGCCGCAGGCGCTGGAGGATCGTGTCGGCGGGTGGCAATCGCCGGAGACATCCAAAGCGTTTGCCGATTATGCCGGCTTCGTCGCGCGGCGGCTGTCGGACCGCGTGCATCGCTTCTTCACCATCAACGAATTCTCCTGTTTCACCGATCAGGGCTATGGAACCGGCGAAAAGGCCCCCGGTAAGCGACTGTCCGCGGCGCAGGTCAATCAGGTGCGCCACCATGCCCTCCTGGGACATGGCATGGGAGTGCAGGCGATTCGCGCCGCGGGGCGCCCGGACGTGAAGGTGGGCATGGCGGAGAACGCACGCATCGCCGTCC
>PLRZ01000423.1:0-6001 GCA_003164075.1 Bryobacterales bacterium
TCGGGCGGCAGGCCGGCGGCCAGTCCCAGGGCCATGCTGGCGACCATCAGGGCCAGAAAGGCGTGCAGTTTCAGCGCCAGAATCAGGGTCAGGAGCAGGGCAATCGCCGCCACCGTCATCAGAATGAGATAGGGTCCGTTCGCGGGCATAGAACCTGCATTGTACCGGACTTGGCTTCCGGCTACCGGATGCGCCACAATTGGGTTTGCCTGACGAAATGGAGAATTGACTGTGAAAGTAATCGCGGGAGTCGACCTTGGCGGGACCGCCGTCAACTATACGATCATCGACGCGCAGGGGCACTTCCTCATCGAAGGATTGTGCGAGTACCCGGCGCTGTCCACGCAAGGGCCGGACGTCTGTCTCGCCCAGATCGAAAAGGGCCTGGAGATCGCCGCTGGCAAAGCGGGCGTGCCCTTGGAAAAAGTGGTGGGCGTCGGCCTGGACACGCCTGGGCCGGCGAGTTCCACGGGAGTTCTGAGTGCGCGCGGCTCTACCAACTTCGTGCATCCCGAGTGGGCCGGATTCGACATCCGCCAGAAGCTCGAAGTCCGTCTCGGCCGGCCGGTCACGTACCTGAACGATGGGAACGCCGGCGCCCTTTGGGGACATTTCTCCATTTTCGGCGAGGACAGCCGGCACACTTCGATCTCGGCGATTGTGGGCACCGGCCTGGGCGGCGGCGTCATCATAGAGGGCAACGTAGTCAAGGGCAGGATGGGATTCGGGGGCGAACTGGGGCACGTCCTGATTCCCTACCAGAGCATCGCCGGCACGGAAGGTCTGAAGCCGGATTGCAATTGTGGACGCACGGGAGATCTGGAGTCGCTGTGCTCGCTCACCGCCATCGCCAAAACGCTGCTGCCGTATTTTCTGGTTCGCTATCCGGGACATCGGTTCGAGCAGATGGAGATCGGCAAGGCGGCCAAACTGGTGCGCGGGATGGCGGAGAAGGGCGATGCGTTGTGCCGCGACATCTTCCGGGTGCAGGCGCACGCCATGGGGCTATTCTTCGACGAGATGGTGAATACGTTCGATCCGGATGCGTTGATCATCGGAGGCGGCGCACTGGAGACGGGCGAGGATTTCCAGCGCTGGTTTATCGGGGAAACGCGCGCCGCCATGCCCGGACAGCGCGAGGAGCAGGCCGGGATTCCGATTCACGTGATGCCGAATGGCGACACTGCGGGCGCCCGCGGGGCGGCCATCGAAGCGCTCAAGTTGGCTCAGCACGAGGGCGTGCTGTAGGCGATCGCTCGTTTTCCCGCGGACGGGATGCTGCATTTGTTGTGGGGCGGACACCCTCGGGGGGCCACCAGGGGGTCCGCCCTGGGGTCCGCCCCATAGGCGTTTACATAGCCGGTTGTGACCGCAAGATGGTGGAAACCCAACTTCGGTCGCCACAATAGGTGGATGCCCTCAGCGGTCCTATGCGCCTTAAGTAAACGTTTATGGGGGTCCGCCCCACAAGCGTTAACCTAGCAGCAGACGGCTCGGAACCACCTCATCGTCAGGGAAAGTCAGAGTGGAAGCTGAGGGTGCTGGCCGCTCACTTCTCCGGCTGGTCGTAGCCCGCCAGGCGGCGCACCCAGATATTGCGGTAGCGCACCGGGTTGTGATGGTCCTGCAAGGACAACGGCAGCTCCGCGGGTTGCGGCGTGTACTTGGCCACCTGGCGGTAAACCATGGGGCCCATCAGCTCCTTGTGCACGTGCACCATCACGCCGTTCCAAAATACCGTCTGGTAGGCTGGCTTCACCAGTTTCGCCCCATCGAACTGCGGAGCTTCGAAAACGATGTCGTAGGTCTGCCACTCTCCCGGCTTCCGTGCGGCATTCACCAGCGGCGGCCATTGGCCATAGATCGCGGCCGCCTGCCCATCGGCGTATGTGGGATTGTTATACGCGTCCAGCACCTGGATTTCGTACAGCCCCATCAGCAGGACCCCGCTGTTGCCGCGACCCTGGCTGGTTCCACTCACGTCGGGCGGCTCGGACCACTCCACGTGCAGTTGAACGTCGCCGAACTTCTCCCGCGACTGCAACTCGCCGGTCTCCGGACCGACTTCGAAATAGCCATTGCGCACCGGCCATTTCGGATCGACCAGTTTGCCGCGGTCGGCTCCCCGTCCGGGTTGCACCCACTGCGAGAGGTCCTTCCCGTCGAACAGTACGATGGCGTCCGAGGGCGGCGCACCGGGAACGGCCCCCGGCGTCACCACCTTGGGGTGAGGACGAGCGGGGTCGTGCACATGCCAGGGCAGCCCCGGAAGCATGGGAGTGTCGGTAAATCCCAGGTCGCCGGGTTTCTGGGCCTGGGCCTGGGTCTGAGCAACGGCGGTAGCGGCAATGGCAGCGATTGCAGCGAGACACGCGATGGCGGCGGGCTTCCAACCTGGGCCCCGGCCGCGCGAAACGAGTCGTTGTTTCATGGGCTGTTCTTCGAGTCGTAACTAGTATCCCATTATCATCTGAAGCCGGCAAACTGGAGTGCCGGTCTCCACGGGTGCCTATTAACCGGCTAATCTTTCCTCATTCTGGTGGGAGCGCGCCGGAAGATCCCGATCGAGTGTCGACCCGATTTGGAGAAAAATCAACTGGAAAAGAAAGGCTTTCGTTTGACGGCACTGGTTTGCGAGTGCCTCTGAATGCGCTCAACCGCCCGGTCCGCCTCTCAACTTCTCCCGCTCCGAGGATTGGCCGGTTAAGTGCTTAACCGATCTGGGGAAGGTCCGTGACCGGTAAACGCTCCCTGACGGGGTGCTTCCGTTGGGGCCCGGCGCTACTCAAGGTTTACTCCGCCACAGCCGATAGAACTGTAGCCCGCGCCTCACGACCGTGGTGAACAGCTATGAAGGCCAAAGGACCGTCGAGACCAAATTCTGTGTGCTGGACGATAGCGGTTTGGCTGACTCTGGCAGCCGGCCTCCGCGCGCAGACTGTTCCCTGGAGCAGTTACGGACACGACCCTCAACACACCGGCCTTTCCACTATTGGCGCCCAGCGGCTGGAGCGCATCAAATGGACTACGCCCATAGACCTCGTGCCGCCGAACGCTTCCGGCCCCTTCCGTCTTCACTACGTTTCACCCCTGGTAACGTCCGCAAACACGGTACTGGTCCCCGTGCGGACCACGTCGTCGAACACGTACCGCTTGGAAGCTCACACCGGCGCGGATGGGACGATTCTCTATACGCTCCCCACCGGCTTTACGCCGCCTCCCCACAACCGGTTTCCCGTGTATGCCCCGGCTTTGAGCCAGGGCAAGCGGCTGTATTACGCGGGCGCCGGAGGCGCCGTATATTATCGCGACGAGCCCGATTCCGTAACCGGACCCTCCGGCCAGATCGCTTTCTATGGCAATGCCGTCTATGCCGCCAACCCGGCGGCCTTCAACAGCACCGTCATGATCTCGACGCCCATCACCGCCGACGCGCACGGCAACATCTACTTCGGATTCGACGTCATAGGATCGAACCCGGCGAACCTGGCAAGCGGGCTGGCGCGCATCGGCGCCGACGGATCGGGATCGTGGATCGGCGCTTCCGCCGCGGCGCAAGGCGACGCTTCCGTCGTCGAGGTGGCTTTGAACTGTGCGCCCGCCGTGAGCAACGACGGCCTGACGCTGTACTTCGGCGTGTCGGAGAACCCGGCCGGTCAGGGTTACACGGCCGGTTACCTGGTGTCGGTGAGCAGCACCACGTTGGCGCCCATAGCGCGTATGCGCCTGAAGGACCCCGAAACCGGCGCCGACGCGAGGGTGGCCCCCGCCTCCCCTATTGTGGGTCCGGATGGCGATGTCTACTACGGGGTTCTGGAATCCTCGTCCGGTTCTCATGACGGCCGCGGCTGGCTGCTGCATTTCGACCAGAACCTGACGGCAACCAAGACGCCCGGGGCATTCGGCCGGGACTTCATGGCTTCGGTGGCGCCGGCCAGCATAGCGGCTGCCTACACCGGCGCTTCCTCCTATCTGCTGTTCAGGAACGGCCACAACAAAACTGCCGTGCTCGACCCCAACGGCTCCATGACCGACCCGGCCACCGGTGCGACGGTCATGCAGGAAGTGGGCGCCGTCCCACGACCCTGGCTGGACCCTCCCGGCAATGCCGTCGCTGACGGCGTGGGCGAGACTTACATGCCCGCGGCGATCGGCGCCGATGGCACGGTTTACGCCATCGACGGAGCCAATCTCCTGGCGGTGGGCCAGGCGTCCAATCTGACCGTTTCCGCCAGCCACACCGGCGATTTTGCCGAAGGACAAAACGGCGCCGGCTACACTCTGACCGCATCCAATAGCGGATCCGGTGCGACCAACGGCGCCGTGACAGTGACCGACACGCTGCCGGCGAGTCTGACGGCCACGGGGATCGGTGGCCCGGGGTGGAGTTGCACACAGCCCGCGGGACCGTGCACCCGAAGCGACACGCTGGCGGCCGGCGCCAGCTTTCCGGCTCTCAAGCTTACGGTGAACGTGGCAAGCAATGCCCCCTCCACTGTGACGGATATAGCTGCGGTATCGAGCGACGGCTCGGCGAACTCGGTGAACTCCATAGCCGGCGATGTGACGGCGATCGTCCCGTTGCCGGCGCTGAGCATTGCGGGCAACTTTACGCGAGGGCAAGCCGGCGCTACGTATTCGGCAACGGTGAGCAACAGCGCGGCGGCGGGACCGGCCAGCGGGATGGTGACGGTGGCTCACACCTTACCCGCGAGACTTACCGCTACGGCAATGGGCGGGACCGGATGGACGTGCACTCTAGCCACGCTCACCTGTACGCGACGCGATGTCCTTGCGGCCGGCGCCAGCTACCCGGCCATCACCGTGACGATGAACGTTGCGAACAATGCGGCGGCCTTGCCGACGAGCCGCGTAAGCGTGGCGGGAGGCGCGTCGCCGGCGGCCACTGCCAACTACCAGACCACCAGCGGGGGGGCGCTCACGATCGCTACCGGCAGCGTGCCCGTGACCACGCAATATCAGAGCTACAGCACGGCGCTGACGGCAACCGGCGGGACGCCGCCCTATACGTGGTCGGTGGTGTCGTCCACCGGCGCCAGTCTTCCGGAAGGAATGAGCCTGAATCCAGCCACGGGCGTGGTGAGCGCCACGCAAGTCAACGGGCAGGGCGGGTATGCCGTCACCGTGCAGGTCATCGACAGCGCCTTGCCCAGCCCCGGCAGCGCCACCGCCACGCTGAACTTCGGCGTCTATAGCGACACCAGTCTGGGCGGTTGCCAGATGTTTCCGCCGGACTCGATTTACAACCAGCGGATCGACCTGCTGCCGGTGGATACGAATCCGTCGGACCAGATTCCCGCAAGCTACCTCACGAAGCCGATCCACCCCGATTTTGGGCACGGCTTTTATCCGTCTCCCGGCGGCATTCCGTGGATGCGGGTGCCGGCCAATCAGCCGTTGACCAACGTCAATCTGGCGGGCGACGGCCAGATCGACCTGGCTGGGACCTACCAGTGGCCGCTCCCGGCGTGGCCCAATGCGGTGATCGAAGGGACCTCGTATGGGCAGGACGGCGACGACCACCACATTTCGATTCTGCAATCCAGCGTCGATAGCATCGACGGGCCTCAGACCGGTCCCTGTACGCTGTATGAGACTTATCAGGACACCGCGGTTTCGGGCATGTACGATGCGGGCAGCAACACGTGGTTCATGGGTGCGGGCGTGCACTATGTTCTCAACAGCAACACCCTCGCGGCATCGCCCGACACGCTGGACGACGGAGCGCAGGATTCGGCGGGTGTCCCGGTGGCGCCTCTGTTGGTCCGGTATAGTGAGGTTCCGCTGGGGGTGCAGCATCCGCTGCGCATCACTTTTCCTTCGCCCACCGACTGGTTTGCGTGGCCGGCCACGGGGTGTTGCGGGGCGAGCGGACCGCCGCAAGGGCTGCTATACCGGTTGAAGGCGAGCGTGAACTGGCAAGCGGTCTGTCCGGTGGGCGCCAACCCGCAGGCGGCCACGGTATTGCAGGCTCTGCAAC
>PLRZ01000423.1:6032-7683 GCA_003164075.1 Bryobacterales bacterium
GACGATTGCGGCTGTCGGCGGCAATCCGGCCACGCGGCAGTGGTCCGTATCGTCGGGCGCGCTGCCACCAGGTCTGGTGCTGAACGCTTCCACGGGAACGATAGGCGGGACACCCAGTTCGTTTGCCGGCAGTCCCTTCACCTTCGGCGTCACTGCGACGGATACGGCTTCCGGCAAGGCCTCGGCGGCGCAGGCATTCTCGATCGGGGTCGTTGGGTCTGGCCTGACGATCGGCAAGTCTCACAGTGGCAACTTCACGCCGGGACAGATGGGGGCAACGTATTCGATCTCTGTGACCAATAGCGGTACGGCGCCGACCAGTGGAACAGTCACGGTGACAGAGAGCATTCCCGACGGGTTGATGTTGGTATCGATGGCTGGCACGAATTGGAACTGTCCCGTTGCGGGAAACACCTGCACGCGAAGTGACGCGCTGAGTGCCGGTTCGACTTATCCCGCTATTACGGTGACGGTGAACGTGAGCCAAACTGTGGCCAGCCAGGTTACTAACCAAGCGAGCGTCGCCGGCGGGGGGGTGGCTGGAGCCAGCGCCCAAGACGTCACGTCCATTTCGCCAACGACCCAGACGATCGGTTTCGGAACGTTGTCGAGCCAGGTGTTCGGCGCGGCGCCGTTCACGGTCGGCGCGACGGCATCGTCGGGGTTGGTAGTGGGCTTCACTTCGACTACTCCGGCCATTTGTACGGTGTCGGGCACGACGGTAACGCTGGTCGCCGTCGGCACCTGTTCGATTCAGGCAACGCAGGCGGGCAATGCCAACTACGCGGCGGCGACGCCGGTTAGCCAGAGTTTCCAGGTGACGCAGGCGAATCAGACGATCACTTTCGGAACGCTGTCGAGCCAGGTGTTTGGCGCGGCGCCGTTCACGGTCGGCGCGACGGCATCGTCGGGGTTGGTGGTCGCCTTCGCTTCGACTACTCCGGCCATTTGTACGGTGTCGGGGACGACGGTAACTTTGGTCGCCGTCGGCACCTGTACGATTCAGGCAACGCAGGCGGGCAATACGAACTACGCGGCGGCGACCCCGGTTAGCCAGGGCTTTCAGGTGACACAAGCGAGTCAGACGATCGGTTTCGGAACGTTGTCGAGCCAGGTGTTCGGCGCGGCGCCGTTCACGGTCGGCGCGACGGCATCGTCGGGGTTGGTGGTCGGCTTCGCTTCGACTACTCCCGCCGTTTGTATGGTGTCGGGCACGACGGTAACGCTGGTCGCCGTCGGCACCTGTTCGATTCAGGCAACGCAGGCGGGTAATGCGAACTACGCGGCGGCGAACCCGGTTAGCCAGAGCTTCCAGGTGACGCAAGCGAATCAGACGATCACCTTCGGGACGCTGTCGAGCCAGGTGTTCGGCGCGGCGCCGTTCACGGTCGGCGCGACGGCATCGTCGGGCTTGGTGGTCGCCTTCGCTTCGACTACTCCGGCCATTTGTACGGTGTCGGGCACGACGGTAACGCTGGTCGCCGCCGGCACCTGTTCGATTCAGGCAACGCAGGCGGGCAATGCCAACTACGCGGCGGCGACCCCGGTTAGCCGGAGCTTCCAGGTGACGCAAGCGAGTCAGACGATCGGTTTCGGAACGTTGTCGAGCCAGGTGTTCGGCGCGGTGCCGTTCACGGTCGGCGCGACGGCA
>PLRZ01000423.1:7781-11098 GCA_003164075.1 Bryobacterales bacterium
GGTCGGCTTCGCTTCGACTACTCCGACCATTTGTACGGTGTCGGGCACGACGGTGACTTTGGCCGCCGTCGGCACCTGTTCGATTCAGGCAACGCAGGCGGGCAATACGAACTACGCGGCGGCGACCCCGGTTAGCCAGGGCTTTCAGGTGACACAAGCGAGTCAGACGATCACCTTCGGAACGCTGTCGAGCCAGGTGTTCGGCGCGGTGCCGTTCACGGTCGGCGCGACGGCATCGTCGGGGTTGACGGTCGGCTTCGCTTCGACTACTCCGGCCATTTGTACGGTGTCGGGTACGACGGTAACTTTGGTCGCCGTGGGCACTTGTACGATTCAGGCAACGCAGGCGGGCAATACCAACTACGCGGCGGCGAACCCGGTTAGCCAGAGTTTCCAGGTGACGCAAGCGAGTCAGACGATCAGTTTCGGGACGTTGTCTAGCCAGGTGTTCGGCGCGGCGCCATTCACGGTTGGCGCGACGGCATCGTCGGGGTTGGTGGTCGGCTTCGCTTCGACTACTCCCGCCATTTGTACGGTGTCGGGCACGACAGTAGCTTTGGTCGCCGTCGGCACTTGTACGATTCAGGCAACGCAGGCGGGCAATGCGAATTACGCGGCGGCTGCACCTGCCAATCAGAGCTTCCAGGTGACGCAGGCGCCCGTAACTCCGGCCGCAATCTTCGCCTCCACCGGCTCCGGGCAGGGCGCCACGGTGGGCACCGCGTTTGCGGGCCCCTTACAGGCTCTGGTAAAAGATGCCGCCGGCAACGTGGCGCCGAATGCGCCGGTGACGTTTACGGGACCCTCGAACGGGGCCGGTGGAATGTTAGCCAACGGCTCGGCGACCTACATGACGACAACCAACAGCTCCGGAGTGGCCACGTCCGCCACGGTCACCGCCAACACAATTCCGGGCAGCTATTCGGTGACCGCGACTGCGACGGGCGTAACCACAGCGGCCAGCTTCTCCTTGACGAACCTGAAGGCTCCGGCCCTGAGCATCACCGAATCGCACGCGGGCGGCTTCACCCAGGGGCAGAGCGGGGCTACCTACGCGATTACGGTCGGGAACGCGGTGGGCGCGGGGCCCAGCTCGGGAGCGGTGACGGTGACTGAGATAGTGCCGGCCGGGCTGACGTTAGTGTCGATGAGCGGGGGCGTTACCTGGAATTGCACGGTGCTGCCCGTCTGCACGACGACCACGGTGCTGGATGCCGGGTCCAGCTACCCGGCGATCACAGTCACGGTGAACGTGGCCAGCAACGCGGCGGCATCGGTGACCAACCAGGCGATCGTGTCGGGCGGAAGTTCGGCAACCGCGGCGGATGCCATCGATCCGACGGCGATCATGCAGGTCAGCGCCTGCGACGTAAATCGAGACGGGAATATCGGCGTCTCGGATATCCAGCTCATCATCGACGAAGCGCTCGGAGTGGCGCCCGCGGTGAACAGTCTGATCCAGGCCGGGGTAGTCGACGTGGCGGATGTGCAGAGCGTGATTCAAGCGGCGCTGGGTTTGGGTTGCCCGGGATCGTGATCCAACGTTGCGGCAATCGACGGTGTAATACGGCGACGCGCAGGAGGAGGAGGTTGTGCAGGGCGCGCTGGTACATCCGGTGGAGGCGGGCTTCGTAACGGTGCATCAGGGCCGTTGCCGCGTATTGCGGAAGAGCCTGCCTGGCCTGGCTTGGCGTATAGTTGTGGCCGTAACACCAATGTTCGCTCAGGCAGCGTCTGAAGCCGCATCAGCCGGCGGTAAGCCGCCCCAGATCAGAACATCGGGGCACAAGTCGGCGCCGGTAGGCCAAACCAGAGTGCCCCCTTCGACACGCATCGCCCTAAATCGCGCCTCGTCGTTCCTGATTTCTTGGAAAACCGGGCCCACCAGCATTGGTCCGAGATCTCTCTCGACTATGCGACCGTCGGTCAGTGTAAGCTGTACGCGATAGTCGGGCAGCGGCTTCGCTTCCCGGATACGAACCAGTCTCATGTGCGCTCCTCAGTCTAGTGGGGCGATCGATTCCAACGGTGTTCCACCACGAGCCCTTTCCCAGTCCTCTCTCAGTTCCTGGCGATGAAGGGCTGCCCATTCGAGTACCAGCGCCATAGCCCTCCTCGGGAGATCTCCCCCTGATGATAACGAGGGTCTCTATCGCAATAAGCGCTTCGTAGTCGCCATATTCGGCATGGAAATGTGCGGGACTGTGGTCTCTGAAGTACATTCGAATCACAATCCCAAAGAATCGCGTCACCTCGGGCGTTTCTTCTTTTTGATTTTACTCTCTTGTGTCGCGCTACGTGCCAGGCTGCTGCGCCTTGCGGCAACCCGCTCGCCTTACCGAGTGCCAGGGCCGGCGTGTCACGGGAGCGATCCAAACGAAGTTCCCACAAGCGGCCTTCCCCGCGTGGGCTGGCCAGTTTCCGATAAAGCCAATCTGGGAGGGCAACTCCCGCCAAACTAAGCGAGAAGCCCAACGCCGCCAAATTTGCGGAACGACGCCAACCCTTATAAGATCCAAGTATGAAGCTTCTCGTTACGTTGGAGCCGGATGAGACCGGCGTGATCGTCGCCGAGTGCCCGGCGATCCCCGGATGCATCTCGCAGGACGAACCGAAGCGGAGGCGCTGGAGAACATCCGGGAAGCGATCGCAGGTTGCCTCGAAGCGCGGTCGGCGAACGGGACGCCACTGACCATCGCGGTTCGGGAGGTCGAGGTNNGACCGGCAGAATGGGAGTCACGTCATCCTGATCAGGCCTGGAAACCCAGGCAGTCTGTCCGGGCCTCAGCACCGTGAATTGGCCCCGGGTACGTTGCGTGCTTTGATCCGGGCATCCGGGATGACGGTGACGCAATTCACGAACCTGCTCTGAGCGCCTTCAGACCATGGCACCTGGCCAGCCGCACGTGACCGGCTCGATCACGGGATATATCGGCCTGGCAAAGCCTGGGTATGAAATAGTGTTTCTAAGCGATGGAAGAAATCACCCTGCAAGTACAACGCGACGAGGAATCCGGCTGGCTCGTGGCATGGTGGGACGATCCCAACGGAGCAGGCGGCATCACCACCCAGGGGCAAGACCTCCGCGACTTGCAGGAGCAAATCACGGAGGCGGTGGCTGTTCACTTTGATGAAGGCGCAGTTCCCCGCAGGATCCGCTTCCACTTCGTCAGCGACCCGATCTTGGTTCAGGCGTGAAACTACCCCGGGACTCTCAGGCCCGGAGGCCGTGAGAGCGTTGCAGCGACTGGGATTCTTAACTACCAGGCAAAGTGGCTCTCATGTTCAAATGGTCCAAGGGCATGGGCGCGTCACGG
>PLRZ01000423.1:11188-11435 GCA_003164075.1 Bryobacterales bacterium
CAGGAGTTCTGAAAGTATTATCCGTCAGGCGGGAGTCACAGTGGGCGACTTTGTGAATGCGCTGTAAAGGTGGTTTTTCGATCTGGCTCGGCACACCTCTTTGAGCCTTGGAGGTCTAACTTCACGCGGCCAACTCCCGGAGCAGGTGGATCCGCCCTACACCGTCTTCCCCCGTAACTGCCCGCCCTCCGTGCACTCATACCCGCCCGCGGCCACCTTACTGAATTCCTGCACCGCGCCGCTGGCC
>PLRZ01000228.1 GCA_003164075.1 Bryobacterales bacterium
AGCTCTCGCCATCGAAAGGAAGGGCTCAGCCCATTTTCCCCGCCGGTCTGAAATTGCGGGGCGACATCAGGAGTTCTGAATTTACTTCTTTTTCGGCTCGGCGGGAGTCTGGGGCGGGGGCGAGGTTCGGACAGCGGATTTCGCCACGGTTTGATTGAGAATTACGATGTCCACCCGCCGGTTTCTGGCTCTTCCTGCTTCCGTGTCGTTGGATTCCTTGGGAACGGTATCGGCATAGCCCACCACGGCCAGACGCTCGTGAGGAATCCCGAAGCGGGTGCTCAGCAGATCGAGCATGGCGATGCCGCGGGCGGCGGAAAGTTCCCAATTGTTGTGAAAACGGGCTGTGTGGATAGGTTGCGAATCGGTGTGGCCTTCCAGCCGGATGGGATTCGGAGAGTCGCGGAACAGAGTGGCTATCTTATTGATGGCGTCAAAGGTTTTGGGATCGATGGTATCGTCGCCGGAGGGGAAGAACGCCGCCTGCTGCAGGCTGATCACCAAGCCGCGCTCTTCCTGTTTGATTTCCAGTTTTCCGGCTTGGATCTCCGCCTGGAGCGCTTCGCTCAGGTATTTCAGTTTGGGCATGAGTTCCAAAGAGGTAGGCGGCGGCGGTGCATTGGGCTCATTTTTCGGTTCGGAGCCGCCGGGGCCTTTCAACATGGCATTGCCAGAACCCTTTTCGTCGACGGTTCCGCCTAGCACCTCGTGGACCATGGCTTGCACTCCGCCCTTATCGAGGGCATCGGTCACCGATTCGGAAATCTCGCGCGCCTTGGCTTTATCGGTTTGCGAGGAGGCGAACATCACTACAAAGAAGGCGAACAGCAGCGTGATGAAGTCCGCATAGGACACCAGCCAGCGTTCGTGGTTGACGTGACCCTCGTGTTTCTTTTTGCGGGCCAAAGTCTAGCCGCCTTCTCTCACTGCACACATAGGCCGTCCCCGGCTCATGGTCCGTGTATCGGGCGCCGCCCGATAGCGGAGGGTGCGCGGGACTCTGCGGACGATTCCGTCAACGGCGGCTTTCGGAGCATTCGCCTCCTTGGATAGCGCCGCGGGCGCGTCAGGCGAACCAATAGCTGGTTTCTGTCGCGAAACTCCGACGCGTAACGGCAATACCGCTCCCTGGCGGTCGCGGCTCAGTAACAAGTCCCGTGAAATCATCGCAGCGTTTTCCGAGCCGCGCGCGTTAGCAAGCGTTCCTTGCCACTTGAAGCGAGTTTCGCGACGGAAACCAGCTAATAGCCAATAGCTTCGTCGCAAGTCAGTGGTTCCATCTATAGCGCCGACTGCTGAAAGCCGACCGTAAAAAGCCTGCCGCAAAGCCGCGCCGCGCCACATCAAAGTACCCCGATCGTTGCGACACATGCGGGTTAGCCCTCCGCTGAAACGGGTTGGCCGGCGGGACCGCGCTTGGCCGACGCGGCCTTCTTGCTACCCGCGGAGTGTTGCTGCAGGTAGGCATCCAATTTGGTGCGAATCAGCTTGGGGTTCAGACCTTCCACAATGGAAAGCACGCCTTCGAGCATCAGTTCGCGGATTTGCACCGTGGCCTGCATGCGGGACCGGAGCTTACTGCCCGCCGGCAGGAAGAACAAGTTGGCGGAACCGACACCGTAGATCGTGGCCACAAAGGCGCCGGCGATGCCTTTTCCAACCGCTTCGATATCCGCCAGGTTCTGCATGACGTGGATCAAGCCGATGACCGCGCCGATAATCCCGATGGTGGGAGCATAACCGCCGGCGGCTTCGTATGCCTTGGCCTCGGCTTCGCCTTCGTGTTCCACCAGCGACAGGTCGAGTTCCATAATGCTGCGGATCTGGCTCATCTCGATGCCGTCCACCGCCAGATTCAGCGCCTTCTTCAGGAACGGATCGGCAACGTTGCCGGCGGCCTGTTCCAGCGATACGATACCCTGTTTGCGGGCCTGTGTGGCGTATTCGATGATTTCGTCGATGGTGTTCGCGGGGGATTGGGTGCGGTCGAGAAATACCAGTATGACGTGCTGGGCGGCCCGCACTAAGACATTCATGGGAGTGGTGACCATTACCGCGCCAATGGTGCCTCCAAAAACGATGATCGCCGCGGACACTTGATAAAGGTGACGCAACTCCCCTTTTTCCAGCAACATGCCGCCCAGGATCCCGCCGAGGCCAACCACCAGGCCTAAGAGCGAGGCCAGATCCGGCCTGGTCGAAACTCCCTTTTTCCCCGCCTTGGATTCAGCCATTTTGCACCCCCGGTGCAACCCTGCTTCCGGCCGGACCGGCAACACCGGGACCCGCCACGATTGACCGCCGGAAGTTTACCACCCGTTCGACCAGTTCGTCGGAAGACTCCAGGACCATAATTTTCTCGCCCGTGGTAAGGCTGATGACGGTATCGGGAGTCATCTCGATCTGCGCTATCAAATCGCTATTGAGAACCATGGGTGTGTGATTGAGGCGTGTGACGTAGATCATCTTCCGGCTCTTTGAACACATCGGTGACATACGGGCAAAATTCTACGAAAAACGGGCCAAATAAAACTAGAAACTCCCCGGATTGTACCGATGAGCATGTTGTGATGCCGCTCACGGAAACCCGTTCGTCCTCTCTCGCCGTCCGTCAGGCACAAACGCTGTTGCGGGCCTGGGTTTGTGGCGATCTGCCCAGACTACAGGCGGAATTGGATCGCAGTACGTTCATTTTCAATGGCGCGGATACCCACCCCGACAGCGAGCAGATGGAACTCCTGAAGTCCGTTGCCTGCCAGATGAGAACCTGTCGCGACCTATACGCCGAACGCTCCACCGATCCGCAATTGGGGCTGTGCGTGGATCTGCTGGTGCATTTGGCCAGTTGTTTCGTTTATAAGGATTAAAAGGGGCCCACTATTACCGGGTTACAAAGTCAGAACTCCTGATGTCGCCCCGCAATTTCTGCCTGGCGGGGAAAATAGCCTGAGCCATTCCTTTCGATGGCGAGAGCTTCGCAGGTGGGGCAGGCGGCGCCGCCTGCCCGCCCGCGCTGAATTTGGGACCGCGGCTCGAATAGGATCGAGGGCAGGCGAGCACCGCCTGCCCCACCTGCGGGCTCACTGCAAATTCCACGACATCGGGAGTTCTGAAAGTGTGGGGCAGGCTTCAGCCTGCGGCGGGCTTCAGCCCGCTCTTGCCGCACCGCGAGATGCGAGTTCCGTAACGGCAAGACCGCTCCCTGGCGGTCGCGGCTCGGTATCAAGTCCCGTGGAATCAGGCGCGGCGTTACAGAGCCCGGCCCAGAAGGCAGCCCGCCAGCAAGCGGTCCTTGCCATTTGAAGTGAGTTTCGCGAGTTGTCCTACCGCCCTCTTCCGTACTCCTATGCTGAAGGTCGAATATCTCGAGGCCGGACGGGCTGAAGCCTGCCCCTCGAGTTCAAAATACAAGCCAACTGCTCTCCCTCAACTGGCCGGATCCACCACGGCATCCACCTGCAAACCGTGCCGGTCGCCAATGGCGATCCATTCCCCTCGAAATTTTGCCTTCCCGTTGACTAGACACTCCAGTTGCGAGCCGGCGGGCTCGGTGAGTACCAGAATCTGCCCCGCTTGCATGGCCGCCAGATCGCCCAGGCGTATCGAGGAACCACCCAGGACGGCTTCCAGTTGCACCGTCGCCCCGCTCACCGCGTCCAGACGGGCAGTCCGCGCGGCAGTTTCGCCGGCCACCTCGGCGGCCGCCTTCTGTTCGTTTTCGAGGGCCGCCAGCCGCACCGCCAGTACCGGCACTGCAACACGAAAGGTATTTTCGCTCTCCGCGATCGTTACCTTACAATTCAAGACCAGAGCCGTACCGTCCAGGTCCGCGGTCTGACGCACTTCCTCCGCGGTACCCATGGATTTCATGCTCAGAGAGATGCCGCTGGGAGTCCAGGCGGCATCGAGGGAGGCGATCAGAATCTGGAAGAACTCGCGCAACACGTGCCGTTCGATCTCCGTGATGGTGCCGCGGGCCGCCAGAGCGGCTGTTTCCGGCGCGCCCAGCAGAATGTCCAGGATGCGAAACACCAATCGGGCGCTCAGGCCCATCCACGCCTGGCCGCGCGTGGGAGCCAGGTCGAACGCGATCACGCAGGCGTCCGTGGCGCTCGTTTCCAGGAAGCTCACCACCGGCAATTGGTCGATTCCGGTGGGACTGGCTTTGACAGGCGTATACAGGTACCTGGTAAGCGCCAGCCCCAGGGATTGCAGGAACTGTTGATGGATGGCGTCGACGAATGGAACGCGATCCGCCGGAAGGCGGTCGGGATTGCAGACATCGTAAGCGGGATCCGGAATCATGGCAATCTCCTTCGTCAGGCCAGAAAGCTGAACAGGTTTTTCATCTGGGCTACATTGGCCTCCACCGACATGGAAGCCTGCTGCTGCACCTGCAGTTGGGCGATCTCCGTAGCCGTGGTGGGGATGTCGGTATCTTGCAGGCCGCTCAATTCGGTTTGCTGCTGGACTTGAAACTTCTGCGCCAGATCGGTGGCGCCTTGCACGCGATTTTCCACCTCGCCGTAGAATGCGAGCTGGTCGTTCAGGTAGGTGTCGGCCGACTTCAGAGAATCGCTCGCGGTGGCGATCCCCGCCGTGTCGTTATTGGTCAGCGCCGTCTCGAGCGTCTGCATCGCCGCGAAGACATTCCCGGTGGCCGGCGTCCCATCGGGATTGCGGGCGTCGAAGATTTGCTGCGCGGTCCTAGCTACGGCGAACGACGTGCCGTCGACGCTCTGAATGACACGCGTGGCCGCACTCGTCACCAGTTGCTGCACGCCTTCCGGCTGGGTGGGATCCAGCTTGTAAGGCGCCTGGCTATCCTGGTCGCCGCTGAAGATATAGCGGCCGTTCACGCTGGTCTGCGCGATTCCCACAAGCGTCTGCTGCAAGCCGGCGATCTGCTGCGCCAGGCTGGTCCGCGTGTCCGCGGATGCCGTGGAACTGGCGCCCTCCGCCGCCAGGGAGATGGCGTTTTCCACCGCCTGGACCGCGGTCTGCAGAGCCGAATCGGCGGTGTTCACTTCCGTCGTGACGCTGCTCAGGTTCGCCTGGATCTGCTGGTTGTTGGCGATGGCCGTTTGGGTCTGCAGAATTTCGGCGATGGCCGCGGGATCGTCCGACGGTTGCTGCAGCCGGTAACCGGAGCTGATTTGCCCTTGCGCCTGCTGCAACTGCGTCTCGGTCCTCGCCAGATCCGCCAGATATTGCTGTGTGGTCCCGCTGATATTGGGAAACATGGAAATTCCTTAAGGCTCCATCACGTTGTCACCGTCATCATGTTCATGGTGGTATCGAGCACGTCATTCAACACCGTTAGCACCTGTGCGGTGGCCTGGTAGGCGCGCTGGAACTGAAGCACGCTGGTAGCTTGTTCGTCCAGATTCACCCCCGAGACCTGGTCCCTCAACGTGGTGGCCTGGCTGGCTACCTGCTGTTGGGTGGTCTGGTTGGTGGTGGCAGTCTGGTTCTCCTGGCCCACCGAACTGGCAATCTGCCCCAGAAACTCGACCAGGTTCATCCCGTCGATGTTTCCCGCGGTATTGCCGGCGTTGCCCAGGTCCGCGAGTTGGTTGGCGATGCCGTTGGCCGTACCGGAAGAATCCACCGGGGCCAGTTGACTGCCGGTAATCGCCGGATTCAGGGCCAGGCTTGCCGCCGCGTGAGTGGCATCCGAGGAATCGTAGGTGAACAATGCCACGCCCGATGCCGCGCCGGCACTGGACGACACCGTGCCCGATTCCAGAATCTGGTTCACCGTATCGGCCAGCGTCTTGGCGAATTGGTTCAGCGACCCGGCCTGCTGCGAGTCTCCCAGCAAAGAGCCCAGGACGCGATTGCGGACGTCCAGCAGCCCGCCCAGTTGGCCGCTGTCGACTTGCGAGGTGATGTCGGCGCCGGCTGAATCCACGATATGCGCGGTGGGCGGCGATGACGGATTGGCCGCCGGCGGGTTGGTGTCCACCGAATCCACCACTTGGAGCGCATTGACCTGGTCGCCGATCACCAGCGGAGTGCCACCGCCCAACATCACCGTGACCGTGCCATCCGTCTGCGTCACAGTGGTGAAGTTAGTAAGTTGCGACAGGTTATCCAAAGAGGAGTATAACTGGGCTTCCGTTCCAGGGTCCGGCTGGGTCTGCTGCACCACCTGCTCGTTGTATTGCTGAATCTGGGCGGCGATGGTATTGATCTGCGAGACGGTGGAGCCGATCTGGGTGTCCAACTGCTGCGAAGTGCTGGAGAGCGAATTGGCCAGCCCGTTCACCGAACTGGCGAGGCTCTGGGCGCTGCTGAGCACGGTCTGTTGGGCGGTGGCGTCGTTCGGCGTGGCGCTCCAGGCGGAAAAGGCGCTCAGCAGATTGTTGAGCGCCGCCGGCAGACCGCCGGTTCCCGAGACATCGAAGAAACTTTCGATGGCGCCGGTGGCGTTTGCCTGCGCGGTATATTTTCCCAACGTCTGGGTCTGCAGTTGGACCTGTTCCTCGGCGTAATCGTCGCGGGAATCCTGCAGGCCGTGGGCCGCCACCCCGCCGGTCAGCCCTCCGGTTACCACCAGCGGCAAGGCTTCCAGATTCAGGGTTTGCGTGGCATATCCGGGCGTCGAAGAATTATTGACGTTGTTCTGAATGACGCCCAGCGCCTGCTGAAATACATCCAGCGCATTTCCGGAACTCGTCAACGCCGCCAGGAGATTGGACATGATCCATCAGGCATGCACTTCGGGTTCCAATTCGGCCGATTCGCCGGCGATGCATCCATCCGCATCGTAAGTGGGAGGCGCGCCACCGGTGCGGGCCAGTAGACCCCGATGGAAAGCCACGCACGCGTCCACTACCCTGGTCGCCTGCATGACTTCCTTTTTGACGGCGACAATCGTGTCGCGAAGCTGGGCCGTGTGGGGAACGTCGCCGGCGCGTACCGCGCTTTCGAAAACCCGCACATCGCCCACCGCGGCCGCCAGCAGTTCGCGGGAGCTTTCCACTGCCGGAAGATCGGCCGGATTCCACTGCGCCAGCGCCTGCCTGATACCCGAACGGGCACGGTCGAGATGGGCAGCGGCTATATCCGGCGTCATTACTCGCTCTCCGTACTTCCCGCCTGCAAGGCGTTATTCACGATGGCATGGCTTACGTCCATGGAATTCACCTGATACCGGCCGCTCTGGTACACCGCCGCCAAGTCCTGAACACGCGCGGCGCGCTGGCTCCCTTGAGCCGACAGCGCCTCCGAGAGCGAGGAAATCCGGACCTGATCTTCTCCGTCGGCAGTGGACCCGGAAGAGGTCCCGCCGGTGGTGGAAGTGCGCGACAGTTCCTGGGCGCGGCTGGTTTCGGATGCCGCCGTCCCTGCCAAACCATCATTGTATATTCGGATGCTCATAGCGTATCGGCTTTCCGCACCGATACCAGACTGGCACGTTCCCGGTGCCGAACGCAATATCGACGAACGGTGGGCTCGCGGATGTTAACCATGGCAAGCGAACCGGTACTAGCCAAATCGTCTCTAGAATCGAATTCAATCTCGCTACTAACTTTGGAACTTCTATGCCCTCCTCTAAGATCCTGCGGATTGCCAACGATACCGCGCTCGAAGCTCCCACCGAGTGGCAAGAGGTACTTTCGGAATTCGACGTAATTTCAGTCGCGGGGCTCGCCGGTGCGCAAGCCGCTCTTGCCTGCCAGGATGTGGACTGCGTGCTGGTGGTGGGACCGATACCGGACGGCGACCGGATGATCGTTCTGGAAGCCATTCGCGATATCGACGGGGTTCTCCCGGTGGTATTTTACGATTGCGGGATGACGGCTGCCGAGGCCGTCCGCCTGCACCGTTCGGGGGCCTACAATTGCCTTGGTTATAGGGACAGCCTGGAATCGTTACGCGAGTGTCTGGAGCACGCCGTGGAGGACCGGCGCTGCCAGGCCGGCCGGCGGTTCTCCACCGCGCGGGAACCGTGGCGCGACATCCTGGTGGGCGAAAGTCCGGCCATCCAGCGCGTGGCCGACACCATCCGCCTGGTGGGACCGCGCCGCTGCACCGTGCTGATCACCGGTGAATCGGGAACGGGCAAGGAACTGGTGGCGCGAGCCATCCACATGGCCAGTCCCCGCGCCAGTCAGAATCTGGTGGCCATTAATTGCACGGCCCTTCCGGAACACCTGCTGGAAGCGGAGATGTTCGGCCACACCAAGGGGGCCTTCACGGGAGCGGTGAATGCCCGTATCGGCCGGTTCGAACAAGCCCACAGGGGCACGCTGTTCCTGGATGAGATCGCCGACATGCCCATCGAAATGCAGGCCAAGCTGCTGCGCGTCCTGCAGGACCGCGAGTTTCAACGTTTGGGCAGCTCGGAAATAATCAAAGTGGACGTACGAGTGATCGCGGCGTCCAATGTGAACCTGCTGGAACGCGTCCGCCAGGGCCGTTTCCGGGAGGATTTGTACTATCGGCTGAACGTGGTGCCGCTGCAGTTGCCGGCGTTGCGCGAACGCGACGGCGATGTTCCGCTATTGGTGTACCACCTCATCAAGAAGATTTGCCACCGGGAGGGGATCCCTGTGCGGCGTCTGGCGCCGGAGACTCCGGATTCCCTGAAGACGTGTTCCTGGCCCGGCAACGTGCGGCAGTTGGAGAATGCCGTAGAGATGGCCATCGCCCTCAGCGGCGAGCGCGACATTCTCTATCCGCGGGATCTGGGTATGGCCGAGACGGTGGCGCCCAAGGTGGTTCCCATCGATTTCCGCGCTCCTTCCGCGGCGTTGCCGGCGGTGGATTTCGATACGGCCGTCACGCGCTTTCAGCTCTCCATGCTGCAGCAGGCGCTGTCGCAGACCGGGGGAAATAAGACAGCCGCGGCGGAACTGCTGGGCATGAAGCGGACGACCTTGATTATGAAGCTGCGAAGCTTCGAAGGGATCGCGGTTTAGCGGCGTCCAGTCAATTAAGGCGATTGGGAGCCAACGGGTGTCCTCCGAACTCCTGATGTCGTGGAATTTGGGATGAGCCCGGAGGTGGGGCAGGCGGTGCTCGCCTGCCCGCCCGTCTTCGCTGCACAATCCCGCTGCCTAAACAGGATAGAGGGCAGGCGAGCACCGCCTGCCCCACCTCCGGATCTCTCGCCATGGTGAACGAATCGGTCGCTAAAGGTGCGCTAAAGGTCGCGCGTATTCGCCCACCCTACGGTAGAGACTCGTGCAATACAGTGACAAGTGCTGCTTGACACGCCAAGCGCCCCGGAATAACATTGTTATCACCATGCGGGCTATACACGTAAGCATTCGACAGATAGGCAACTCCCAGGGAGTAGTCATCCCCAAACCGGTACTTGCGCAACTGGGTCTGGACAGCAAGGCGGGCGCCGAAATGACGATCGAGGATGGTGCGCTTGTGTTGCGCAGACCCGCGAGTCCGGCCCGCACCGGTTGGGCCGAGGCCGCCAGGAGAATCGCCGAGGCTGGCGACGACGAACTCGTGATGGGCGAATTTGGTAATGCGGAGGATCCGGAGTTGGTCTGGTGACGCGTGGAGAGATTTGGCTCGTCAATCTTGATCCTACTGTCGGGAGTGAAATCAGGAAGACGCGCCCGTGTGTGGTGGTGTCCCCGGCCGAGATGCACGATCATCTGCGCACAGTGCTCGTCGCACCGATGACTACGGCGGGTCGCGAGGCGCCGTTTCGGATCGGCGTCACTCATGGGGGCCGGAAGGGTCTGATCCTGCTCGATCAGGTTCGCGCCGTCGACAAAACGCGGCTGGCGAAGAAATTGGGAGTAGTCTCGGCAAAGACGCTCACCGCCACCTTGAAGACGCTGCAAGAGGCATTCGCGGAATGAGATTCCTCCACGAGTTGGCTCCCCACCTTGGACACGTTTCGAACTCTTACGCCTCTTCTGGAGCAGCGAGCCCACCGCTAACAAGTGCAGGCCGGAACTGTTTTGCGATTCCGGCCTGTTTCAGCACCGCGTTGGCGGTGTGCCGGGACAGCATCTGGCCGCTAAGAAGTCGATGGGGCTGTGACGTTCGCGCGCGGGGCAGCGGAGGGCCGAAAAGGAACAACCGGCATCAATCGTAACTCCTCACGTGTCCGGTTAGGCAACACGCAACCGGGCGATGCGGGCGCGGGCGGCGCCGTGATCTCCTCGAAGGCGTTTGTGGGGCTCGTGCCCAGTTTCCTGGCGTCAAGGGCTGTTCGCGACAGAAATTCCGAGACTCCCCGAAATGCTATCTGTCCCGGACGGCAACGCAGCGAAGTACCGTCGCCGGCCTGAATCACGCGCTCATCCCTTCATGGAAGAGCGTGTCGTATTTATAGGTCCAATTTTCGGCGCCTCGCCTCCCAGAAGGCCGGCAGATTAACGCCGTCGCTCAGGTCAGGCGCGTCTGGGTCCCCTGTCCCTATGAACACCCTCGCTGGTGACCAGTCTTTGAGAAACTTTCTCACGATCCGCGTTGCCTGAGCGCGTATGCTAATGGTGGGCCGAACTGCGACCCTTTCGTCGATACCCTCACTGTGGTAATGCAAGAATCTGCCGCGACACAGATGAAGGCTGGCCAGAAGCAGTTGTTTCTCTCGCAGTGAGAGCAGAACCGTAATCAAAGGTATCTCGGGGTTGATGTAAATCGCGCAACTGGAATCCACCGGCCAGTCCGGGTCTGTGTGACGGATGACGACGGCAGGCTTGACGGTGCGACCCACACCGGCTCCGCAGCACGGGCAATGCTCTACGGGGAGGGGCTCGTTCACCACCAGCAGCCTCATGTTTCGCCCGATCTGCTGGACATCTTCCAACACCGCGTCGGCCAGCTTGTCGAGCGTGCCATCGAGCAGATGGTACGACCTCCTGTATTCGATTCGTTCATCGGGCCACTGCATGATGAGCTGGAGCGAATGGATCAGCTCAACCGTTCCGTAGGCGGCCAGCGTGGCAACGACTCTAGGGTTCGATTGCTGGGCCTCGATGACAAAGGCCTCCCAGGACTGCTTGTGCTGTCTGATCTGCTCAGGGCCTAATTCGAGGTGACTGACCTGAAACCCGTAGGTGCCGGGCCGGTGATGACGATCATGATCCTCTACGCACAGGACAGCGAGGTTTTCGTCAACGGTGTTCGACGAGTTCTCGTCGATGTGGTGAAAATGAAGGCCGACGCCTTGCCGTTTGCAGACACAACAGCGGTGTGCGTTTGCCTTCAAGAGGCGCTTCCTGTGCGCATTGCTTGGATTCGCGCGGCCCATATCGGAATTCGCTATTGGACAGTGTCTCTCATTTCGGGGGCAGCCGGTTCTGGACTGAACCCCTAAAATGAGACACGGTGAATAGACGCACTCTGCATTGAACGGAGAGCGAACAAATGGCGAAGAAGGCAAAGTGGCGTCGTCACACCGTGGAGTTCAAGCGTCAGGTCGTCGAACGGATGAAGACCTGCGAGAACATTGGGGCTCTGGCTCGCGAGTTGAAACTGCAGCGGAAGCTCCTCTACACCTGGAAGTACCAATTGGAAGGCCGTCCGGAACCCTCGGATAGCCGAAAGAACCGGCGATCGATCCGCTTCTGCTTGACACTCCCCCGAAGTCCGATCTGGGAAGCTGCGCTCGCGTCACGCGCCACCCGGAAGGAGCCCGCAGGGCAAAACTCCGCCGCGCGGCAGTATACCCAGGAGGCCCTGATTCGCGACGCCGGAAACAGGGGCGCTTACTGTAACGCCTATGGCCGGGCCCAGGGTACCCCCTTTAGGGAGCGTATTCCGGTGACCGACCTTCCCCAGTCGGCTTGCACCCACGGCCCACCGTTCGTCCCCCCCCCCTCCCCGGGGAATCGGCGAACAATAGGAGAAGATGGCCGTCTTCTAGTAGTCTGAAAGTGGGCCGGAACCTCCCTCTGCTAACCGGTTCAAAAACTTACAGTCTAAAGAACAGCCGATGGACCTGAACGATGGAACGTACGTTACCAGGGCGCGTTCGGGCGACTCTGACGCCTTCCGAACGCTGGTGGAACGTCACAGCCGCTCGGTCTTTCGGTTGGCTTTTCGTATGACTGGAAATGAACAGGACGCCGAGGACGTGGTGCAGGAAAGCATGCTCCGCGCCTATAAACAGCTCGGCAAATTCGACGAACGGGCAAGTTTTGGCACCTGGCTGTACCGCATCGCCGCCAATTGCTCGCTGGACCTGGTGCGGTCGCGGAAACGCCGCTCTCAAAACCAGGCGCTCGGGCCCGAGGGCGGCGAGGATCTGGAAAATCCGGTGCTGACGGTGCCTTCGCCGGACCCCAACCCGGAGCGCCTGACGTTGAGCGGCGAGGTCCGCGAGCGGCTTACCACCGCCATGGGCGATCTTAGCGCCACCGAGCGGTCGGCCTTCGTATTGCGCCATTTCGAGGGCATGTGTATCGAAGATGTGAGCCGCGTGCTGGGATGCCAGCCGGGCGCGGCCAAGCACAGCGTGTTTCGCGCCGTGCAGAAATTGCGGCGGGCCCTGGAGCCCGTAGTGAGCGCGGCCCGATCATGAAACAGACGATGAACCATTTGAGCGAAGAAGAATTAATCCTGCATTATTACAGCGAAGAGACGGACGCCTTCGCCGCCGAGGAGCACCTGGACCGGTGCGACGCCTGCCGGGCGCATTACGCCTCCCTGCAGCGCGTGCTCAACGTGGTGGATGCTCTACCGGTTCCGGTGCGCGGCGAGGAGTACGGCGGCGAAGTCTGGCGGCGCATCGAAGGCCGCTTGCCGTCCCGCCGCCGCTGGTGGAGCCTGGGAGGCTCGTGGCGGTGGGCCGGCGCCGTGGCGGCGTTCGCATCGCTGGTGGTGGTGGCGTTCCTCGCCGGCCGTATGTACCCGAAGGTCCATCCGAAGACCGCGCCGGTGGAAACCATGGCCGATAAACAGGGCGGCGAACGCGTCCTGCTGGTGGCCGTGGGAGATTTCCTGGAGCGCTCGCAGATGGTATTGATCGAGCTCGGTAACGCCAACCCTTCGGCCAAACTGGATATTTCGTCCGAGCAGGAGCGGGCCTCGGCCCTGGCGAGCGAGAACCGCCTGTATCGCCAGACCGCCATGCACACCGGCAATACTGCCATGGCCGGAACGTTGGACGAACTGGAGCGCGTGCTGGTGGATATTTCGCACGAGCCTTCCCAGATGGCGCCCAGGGATTTGGAGAATTTGCAGCGCCGCCTGGAATCGGCCGGTATTCTTTTCAAGATTCGAATTTTGGGAACGAACGTGAAACAAAAGCAGGAACCGGCCGGGTCCGTGGGGCGGCCCGTCGACCGGCAGAAATTGTAAGGGGATTGAAGAACACATGAAAACTTATCGAACTTTGACCGCAATCGGCGGCTTGTNNCCGCTCCGGCGCCGGCGCCGGCCCCGGCCCCCATGGCCGCCCGCGTGTCCGGCGACGTGTTTGACCAGGCGCCCATACCTCCCATACCGCCGATCGAGCCCATGGCCGCGATGCGGATGGCCCAGGACGCTCTGGACATGGCGCAAGTTCCGGTCGATCTGGACCTCCAGTTGGCCAACGCCAGAGTGCAATTGGACAACCTGAATATCAATATCGACGTGCCTTTCCAGAAGGATTGGCCTGACATTCAGGCCAAGATTCAGGAGGCCGAGGACAAGATTGCCACGGCCAACGTCAAGATGGCCCAAAATTTCAATTTCGACGTTCTGGGCAAGTCGCTGGCCATGCAGGCGCGCGCGGTCTACACCGGGCCGCGGGGCAGCGACGACTCCATGTACCAGAATGGCCTGAGAGCCATCGACGATCATCAATATGACCAGGCGCTCTCGGAGTTCAACAACGTGGTGGCGCACGCCGGCGTGCGCGCCGAGGGAGCGCTTTACTGGAAGGCCTACGTGCTGAACAAGCTGGGCCGCGCGGCCGATGCCCAGGCCGCTATCGACACGCTGCGCAAAACGTATTCCGGCAGCCGCTGGCTGGACGATGCCAAGGCGCTCGAACTGGAAGTCAAGCAGAGCAAGGGCCCGGTCTCTCCGGACAGCGAAACCGATGAAGCCATTAAGGTGCTGGCGCTCAATGGCCTGATGCAGTCGGATCCGGAGAAGGCGTTGCCGCAGGTGGAGAACCTGCTGAAGGGCTCGCATTCGCCCAGCTTGAAGCGGCAGGCGCTGTACGTGATCGCGCAGAACAATACCCCCCAGGCGCAACAAATGCTGGAGAAGATCGCCCGCGGCGGCAATCCGGACCTGCAGGTGAGGGCCATCCAGTTCATGAGCCAAAGGCGGAATCCCAACACCCCGCAGATCCTGCTCGAAATCTACACGTCGACCAACGACCCTGCCGTGAAGCGCGCCGTTTTGGACACCTTCTCGAGCAGCCGGGATAAGGACCGCCTGCTCCAGGTCCTCAAGAGCGAGAGGGATGGGAACCTGCGCGGCTCCGCCATCAGAGGGCTCGGAGAGGTGGACGGCCAGCCGGAACTGTGGCAGATCTACCAAAGCGAGACTACCACCGAAGGCAAGATTGCCATCCTGGATGTCATGCGGCGCAACGGCAATCTCGAGAAGCTGACCGAGGTAGCTCGCAGCGATAAGGAGCCCAAGATTCGCCAGAAAGCCATCGAGATTATCGCTACCCAGGAGTCCGGTACGGCATCATCCACTCTGGTCGCCCTGTATAGCGGCGAGCAGGAGGAAAAGGTGAAGCAGACCATCATCGACCACCTTTCCGGCCAGCGCAGCAACTGCAAGGCGCTGGTGGATGTATCGAAGGCCGAAAAGGACATCAAGATGAAGCTGCGCATCGTGGAGCGGCTCTCCAATATGACCAAGTCCTGCCCGGCCGCCACGGAGTATCTCACGGAGCTACTCAACAAATGAAACCCGCGCTCTTTTTGCTGGCGGCGATGCCGCTGATGGCCCAGCCCAAACTGCTGGTCAACGCCAAAGTGGACACCCGGTCCGCCGCCGCCGGCCTGGAGCGCGAATTCAAAACGCTCCTCGCCGCGCAGCCGCAACCGGCCTGGATCGCCTACGATGTCCCGGCGGTTCGCGGCTCCGAGATGGGCTGCGAATACGTCCGGGACGGATTCTCCACGGCGGGCGTCGTTCACCTGGAACCACCGGACCACGCCGTGATCATGTTCCGCGTGGAAGGGAATACGGTGGGCAAGCTCCGGAGCCTCTCGCCGGATTGCGAGATCGATGCCGGCGGGCTTCCGGTGCACTGGCTCACCGATGTGGCGCCGGCGCAGAGCGTGGCGCTGCTCGCAACCTACGTGCCCCAGCGCGAGCTGGATGCTCCCAACGGATCGTTGACCGCCATTGCGGCCCATGCCGATGCCGCGGCGGACCCGGTGCTCGACCGGTACCTGGAGGCCAATCAGCCCGAGTGGATCCGGCGGCGGGTCGCTTCGCTGGTGGGCTCCGAGCGTGGACTGCACGGTGTCGAAACGCTCAAGAATGCGATTGCCAACGACGGGAGCGAATCGGTGAAGCAGAGCGCGATTAGCGGGCTTTCCCGCAATAAGGAGCCGGAAGCTTTGAACCTGCTGATCGCGACCGCGCGCACCGATCGCAATGCCCGCACGCGGGCGCAGGCCATTTCGGCGCTGAACCGGAAACCGGGACAGGCGGTGCTCGACACCATCAATGCCGCTATCGCGAGCGACCCGGACGTTTCGGTGCGCCGCCGCGCGGTAGACGCTCTCGGGTCGATGCCCGACGGCGCCGGCATTCCCGCTCTGATTCAACTGGTGAAGACGTCGAAAGACATGGACGTGCGCAAGCAGGCCATGAATAAGCTACAAAGCTCCCACGACGCACGGGCGGAAGTATTCTTCGAAGAAGTGCTGAAGTAAAACTCTGTGGCATGCAAGCGGCAAACGCCAACCACAAGAGACGTTGCACGGCTTACCCCAATACACTTAGCGGAAATCCCGGTGAGCTTCGGTGGGGCAGGCTTCAGCCTGCGGCGGACTTCAGTCCGCCTGCTGCAGGCTTTCACGTCGTTCGAGGGAGGCGGGCTGAAGCCCGGGGTCCCCTCTGGGGAAGGCTGAAGTCTGCCCCACCCCCCAGGAATCAAGCGTTTCCAGGTATGTTGGCACAAAGTGAACAGTATTGCGGCTAACCCGGAATAGTAAGTCATTAGTCCCGGCTTGCGCCGCGGCGAAGCGCCTGCGAATGCCCACCTCAATCAACTGTTTCTTGTGCCGCGTCAGATACCAGCACGGCGTATATCCCAGGTGCGGGAATAGCGACCGCAAACAAGTCTGCGTTTCGGTGCCGCCCAGCTCGTAATCGATGCGCCCATCCTTCTGCCGGATGGCCCATAACGTCTGCACATCCACGCTCCCCAGAGTCTGCCGGTTGCCGGGAAGACGGAAGCGCGCCGAGACGTAATCGCCGGCATACAAAGCGGCCAATGCCAGCAGGGTGAGTTGCGCCGCGCGCAGAATTCGCTTCACACCGTCATTCTAGTTTACTGAAGGCCCGTGGCGCGGCCTCGCGGAATTCGCCGGATCCCGCTTTAGCTTGGCCCTCCCCGTCACGACTCGCTGGCAGGCCGGGATTTCGCCGAGCCTTCCACGGCCAGCAAGTTCGCCAGAATACGCGAGTGCGGCCCCCCCGGCAACAACGTGAAGCGCGCATTACCGGCCAGAATCCGCTGCGTCTCCAGCACATCGAAGAGCGCTTCCGACACCGCCGGCTCGCTCGCGATCTCCCGCAGGGCCTGCCCCAGCGTGGCCGGGCGGATGGCCGCGGCCTTGGCGAACTCGATGGCGGCTTCCCGTTCGGCGGAACTCGTGATCACGCTCACCTGGTTGGCGCCCGCCTGCCTGATGGCGGAAGTCACCTGCCGCAGACGGTTGACCACCTTCTCCTCGATCTGCTTAATCATGCCGGCGTCGCGGAAATGAACCTTGCGGATGTATACCGACCCAAGCTGATACCCCCACGCCTGCGATTTGCCGGTTACTTCGGCGCGCACCGTCTGGCTCATGTTGTGACGCGTTTCGAGCATCTCGGCCAGCTTCATATTGCTCAAACATCGCACCGTGGCGTTGCTCACGTTGGCGCGCAGGGAGCCGCGCGGGTCGGTGTTCTTGAACAGGTACGACACCGGGTCGCTGATCCACATCTCATACCAGATGCCGATTCCCATGGGTGCGCCCTCTTCGGAGTTCACCGGCTGGCTGCGCAGATACTCCTGGTCGAGCCGCAAATCGAGCACGTAGCAATTGCCCAGAAAGTTGATGACGAACGCCGCCGGTCCCAACCGGCCGGGCAGAAAATACCACCCCGGTTCATCCAGGATGCCGACCACTTTCCCGAACAACATGTAAACCCGCGCGGTGCGCTCCTGAACGATGGCGTAGATGCCAAAGATACGGCTCAGCGCCAGCGCCGCGGGCTCGGCGATGAAGGCGCCTACAAACACAATCACCGCGGTTAAGAGAAGGTTGATCCAGCCTTGGTCCGTCATTTTCCCGCCTCCAGGTAGATCTGCTGCGCCTTGTCATAGAGCGCCAGACGCACGTTGCGCAAATAGGCGCCCAATATATTGGGTCCGGTACGGTGTAACTCTCCCAATTCGGCGGCCAGCGACTTCACCGGCTCCACTTCCGCCTGCGCGCGCAGCGTCTCAATCTCCACGGCGCGCCGCGATTGGACCACTCGCTGGTCTGCCGCCGCCTGCGCCAGGCTGATGTCGCTGGACACCTGATTGTGCGCCGTGTTGATGGCTGCCAGGGCCGATTCCACTTCCGGCGGCGGGTCGATGCCGGTAATCAGCGACGCGTCCAGAATCACGCCGTAGCGCGCGGGGGCCGACCGGCATTCGTTATCCATGTACTCGTTCAGGTCGCGCAGGTTCTTGCGGAGATCGTTGATGGAGATCCCGGTCATCTCGCTGCCGGCCAGCGGCACCACCGCGTCCGCGCCCGCATTCGCCCCGGCAGGCTCCGGTTTGGCCTCGAAATTGGCGATGCGCTGGCGCAGCACTGAGACGAAATAGGCCACCACGTGGACGAACGGCCGCTTGATCCCGAAAAGGAACGCGTACAGGTTGGCTTCGCTCACGCGATATCGGATCTGGCCGGTGAGCCCGGTATTGAGCTGATCTTTAGTGACGGCCTCCAGGCGCGTGCCGCCGTCGTTGGCGCCGGGAGTTTCCGGATCGAGCGCCATGTTGACGGTCATAGTGGCGATGGAGACTTTGCGAATCTTCTCCCAGGGCATTTTGAAATACGGCCCGCCAGGTTGGATGACGCGCACCTGCGGGTAAGTGTAGCGAGGCTTCTCTTCGGGCCGCAGAGCCTCCGCGATGGGATCGTCCAAAGTGGTCTTATTGCCCGGCACGCGGACGGCGCGGCCGAACCTGGTCTTGACGGCGCGTTCGTTCTGGTCCACCGTATAGACGCCCATCAGAAGGATGCGCAGCACGAACCAGGCCAGTAATCCAAGCAGCACTCCAATCGCAATTGGCATAAGGAATCGATAGCTCCGGGGGAAGTATACCATTTCGGATATGGCGGTACCGTTACGAAGCTGAGGGGCGTGCGCCTCTTGTGCGCCGAGACTCCGAACTCCTGATGTCGTGGAGTTTGAGATGAGCCCGTTTTTGTGGCGCAGGCACTCTTGCCTGCTGGGTCGAGACTCATCTCGACCCTCTTCGAGAGCGGCAGTAGGCGTCCCGGAGCGCCGAGATGAGTCTCAGACCTCCTGAG
>PLRZ01000562.1 GCA_003164075.1 Bryobacterales bacterium
TCGCGGCGCGCAATCCAGCGGCTCCGTCCCGAGCCGTTTCTGCTGTCGGCGCCCACACTTGCAGTCGCAGGGCTGCCCGCACCGATTTGGCCGCAGGCCGTGTAAACTGGGATCGTTGCCATCCGTTCTTAGGGCGGGGCCATACCGGTTCTTCTTTTACTCGGCGGATCGAGGTGAGCCTCCCCATGTGCACGTGGAGCGGAAGGAGGGAACGGCGAAATTCTGGCTGGAACCGGTCCGCTTGGAGAAGAGCCGCGGTTTCGACCGGGTAGAGCTTGGAGCATCCGGAGATTGGTCGAGGAAAGCGCGGCCTTTTTGTTGAGGTTATGGGATGAGTATTTCGGGAATTGAACTGAAGGAAGCGCTCGCCCAGAGCGTAAGCGTAAGNNGGAGCGCGCCAAGTGGCGGCTGATTGGGCGTGGCGAGGGCATCCACTGGCCGGAACTGGATGAGGATATCAGCGTGGCGAGCCTCCTGGCGGGGCGCCGGTCCGGTGAGACGCAGGAGTCTCTTCGCCGATGGCTCCAGCAGCGGGAATCGGCCCGTTGAGGAAACCCGCCGGCCGCAATTTGCGGTCTGTTATTGAACCAGGCGAATTAGAGGGATGTCTGCCCTCCCCTGCACGGAAGAGCCGGAGGTCTGCAAGTGAGAACCGGACAATCGCGCTCGACCGCGAGGGCTAGATAAGTGCAATCCCACAAAGACAGTTGATATTGCAGCGATAGGTCGAGGGCCCGCGTCGCGCGACGGCGTTCTCGTGGCGGAAGACTGCCGAGGTCACGCTGAGTGCACTGCGGGAGTGCGTGGGGTGAAAGACGTGATGGCACATCGGTGTTGCTTCACTTCCGGTTTTCCCGTATCTTGAAGGGCATGGATGTGCACGTCAACAATCCCGATCTACAGGCCAAGCTCGACCGTTGGGTAACGGAAACCGGGCGCGGGCCCGATGAGTTGGTGGAGGATGCCGTGGCCGGTTATTTCGACGAGTTGGCCCGTACACGCGAAATGCTCGACGGGCGCTACGACGACCTGAAAAGCGGCGGGGTGAAATCCATCGATGGCGAGGAATTCTTTGAAAACCTTCGCCGCCGCGAGGACGAATTGATCAAGAAACATTCGCCTCAATGACCGCGGAGACGTCACGGAGATCTGGGAATACATCGCGAAAGATAACCCGCTTGCCGCCCGCAGAGTCCGGGAAGAAATCCTTAGCGGGATTCGCGCATTGGTTCCATTTCCAAACCAAGGCCACAGACGCCCGGACCTCACCGGACGGCCCTTACGCTTTGTAGTAGTGCGTGAATATCTGATTGCCTGCGCGCCCGATGAAACACCGCTGTGGGTTGTCGCCGTGATACACGGACGGCGCAGCCCCCGCCTGATGGCCGCAATCCTCAGGGGCAGAGAGTAGAGACGTTCCCTAAAGGGCCCTTTGTGCGACGGCCGCCGCGCGAGCAGTTTGTATTCAAAGCGACGCCGCAGCGTCAGCACTTGTAATGAAGCGGGCCGCCCCCCCGTGAAATGCTGGTGAACGCGCGAAACCGCGAATGACATCCGCTACCGCTCCCGGTCCTCGCGAATCAGCGGCGCACTGTCATCGAGTGGCGGGAGGGATGCCGCAAAACGGTCCAGTTCTTTCCGCAGGTTACTCAGTTGCCGCCGCCGCTCCGCATGCAGCGGTTGGATAACCTCGGCATTGCGACTCCGCCTCTTTCTTTGCGCTTGCCGCTTCATCGCAGGGCCCCACCCACCCACAAACCGCGTTCATTGCGGACAGCGCAATCTTCGGCGTCGTGTACTCTATAGAACATGTCCGCCCCCCGCAAGATGACCCTGCTGCCGCTGATCGCGGCCATCTACTTCCTGGTTGCCGGCGGACCGTTCGGGCTGGAAGACATCGTCTCCAAGTCGGGATACACCGGCGCCATCCTGATTCTGCTGATCACGCCGGTCATCTGGGCCGTCCCCACGGCGCTGATGGTGAGCGAGCTTTCGAGCGCGCTGCCCGATCAGGGCGGCTACTACGTCTGGGTGAAGCGCGGCATGGGAAGCTTCTGGGGATTTCAGGAGGCCTGGTTGTCGCTGGCGGGCAGCGTCTTCGACGTGGCCATCTACCCCACCCTGTTCGTGAGCTATCTGGGCCACCTGGCGCCGTGGATGACCGCCGGCCCGCGCGGCGCCCTCCTGGCAATCGCGCTGGTGGCCGCGGCGGCGGCGTGGAACCTGATGGGTGCGAAATCCGTGGGCGATAGCTCCCTGGCGATGGGCATCGTGCTGCTGGCTCCCTTCGCGGTGCTCACCGTCTACGGCTTCCTGCACCGCGGCGCGCCCGCCGGTGCGGCCATTCCGCTGCATAATGTGGACCTGCTGGGCGGAATTTCGGTGGCGCTCTGGAACTACATGGGGTGGGACTACGCCTCCACCGTGGCCAACGAAGTGGATCGTCCGCAGCGCACCTATCCGCTGGCCATGGCCGGAGCGGTGGCGTTGGTCGCGGTGACATACGTGCTGCCCATTGCCGCGGTGGCCATGACCGGCCTCGACGCGAACCGCTGGTCCACCGGCGGGTGGGCCGACGTGGCCAAGGCCGTGATCCCCGGAGCGGGCGCGGGTCAGGCGATGGCGGTGCTCCTTACCATCGGCGGCATACTGGGCGCCTGGGGCACGCTGAACGCGCAGACCATGCAGTATTCGCGCCTGCCGGCCGTGATGGCCGACGACGGGCTGCTGCCGCGCATTTTCTCGCGGCGGCGGGCCGCGAGCGGCGCTCCCTGGGTCGCGATTCTGGCCTGTGCGGCGGCCTGGATGCTCTGTCTGCAATTGAGCTTCGTGAAGCTGATCGTGCTGGACGTGCTGCTCACCGGCCTGAGTCTGCTACTGGAGTTCGCCGCGCTGGTGGCTCTACGGATCCGCGAGCCCGAGTTGCCGCGTCCATACCGCATCCCCGGCGGACTTGCCGGCGCAGTCGGTGTGGGGCTGCTGCCGGCGGCACTGTTGGTCCTCGCCGCGTTGCGCAACGAAGCGGAGCCGGTAGGTCCTATCAACGCTCTCGAACTGGGAGCGATTCTGGTTGTCGCGGGCGTACCGGCGTATTGGTGTGCCAACCGCCTGCGGCTATTTCGGGGACAGGCTACATAACCTCGAAATTATTCGCGTGTATTTCGAGGTTATGTAGCCTGTCCCCGAAATAGGCCTTCACAGCCTGTTGATTATGCTCGCTACGTATCCCGCACCGAATCCGTTGTCGATATTTACTACGGTTACATTGCTGGCGCAACTGTTCAGCATCCCCAAAAGTGCGGCCAGACCGTGGAAACTGGCGCCGTATCCTACGCTGGTGGGGACGGCGATCACGGGGCATGAGACCAATCCGCCCACCGCGCTCGGAAGGGCGCCTTCCATGCCGGCGCACACCACAATCACGCGGGCTTCCGTCAACCTCTCGCGGTTGCTCATCAGGCGATGAATGCCGGCTACCCCGATATCGTAGATGGTTTCCACTTCGTTGCCCATCACCTCGGCGGTGATTTGCGCCTCTTCGGCCACCGGCATGTCGCTGGTGCCCGCGCAGACCACCACGATTCTGCCCTTGCCATGCACCGTACGGTCGCGCCAGAAGCGGATGGCGCCGGAAAGTGGAGCGCACTCCGCCCCCGGGAGCGCCGCGGTCACGGCCGCGGCGCATTCCCGGTCGGCACGGGTGATCAGTACGTTGCGGGCATTCTCGAGCAGCTTGCCGGCGATGGCGACCACTTGCTCCGGAGTCTTCCCTTTGGCGAAAATGACTTCCGGAATGCCATGGCGCAGGGCACGATGGTGGTCGATCTTGGCAAAACCGAGATCTTCGAAGGGCATGTGGCGCATGCGCACCATGGCCGCGTCGATGTCCATGGCACCGTCGCGGACCTGCTCGAACAACGTACGAAGTTGCTCCTGGTCCATGAGGCCAGAATATCAGAGTGCGGGTTGCAACCGGTGATGGGTGATTTTGCCGTGAAAGTACCAGTCGATTGTGCGACAGTATAGAACAATCAGTCTATTGTTGGCGCGGGGCAACAACCCGCATCATAGAGTTAGCATGGAAGAAAGCACTCAAGAACGAAGTGCAGGTTTCGGAGAGATTACCGATCGGCGAGAGACCAGTCGCTTTCCTGTCAAGGAAGACGTCAAGTACACGGTCGTCCATTCCAGGTCGCACAAGACCAGCGGATCGGGCAAGACCCTCAATTTCGGCAGTGGCGGCCTCCTGTTCACCACGGAGGACCGTTTGCCTTTGGGCCGCACGGTGGAACTCTCCGTGGCTTGGCCCGCACTGCTCGGGGGCACATGCCCGCTGCAGTTCGTGGCTACCGGGAAGGTCGTACGGTCGGAGAGCAACCGTGCGGCGGTGAAGATCGAGCGTTACGAATTCCGTACGCGCGGCGGGGCATCCGCTGCCACGGGCACGTAGGCTCCGTTGACGCCTCACGCATCGCGATGCACGGTCGCCGGGGAAAATGCGGGCAGGCACACCGCTATGTATTCGGCGCCTTCCGCGCCCGGTGTACTGTATCGTACCCATTCTCCGGACTGTGTCAGGATTGCCTGGCCGGCGCGGACATCCATCGCCCCGCCGCTATGTTCCACCCGCAGGGTGCCGCGCAGCACCACCGTGAACTCGTCGAACTCCGGCTTCTGGCCGGGCTCCAGCCAACCCCCTGGGCTCCGCATGTGGGCGATGCTGACTTGCTCGTGCGAGGAGTTCACACGTCCCACATATTCGTCAATCAATTTGGGTTTGTTCCCCGCGGCTTCCACACGCGTGGGTGTGGCGATGAGAGTGGGCATGGCGCTATGGTATCAATTCGCCGGCGACCCATAAGAATAGGGGTTTCAGATCTCTTGTGCCCGGTTTTTCGGAGAGACATATTTCGGACTTGCCCTAGGGTCGGGGCCGTCGGTATACTGACAATTCGCTGCTTCGTTTTATGATGGCGAGAGACGAATTCGACCCCCTGGCGCCCCAACGGGAAGCCGCCTTTTTTTATGGCCTCTTTCTGCGGGGGCACGATGTGGAGACCCTGCGTCAGGACATCGACGTCCCTCGGACGATGATGGACAAGTGGATGAGGGCAAGAGACTTCGAAGCCAACTTCGTGGAAAACCTGCACCGCATCTACGCTTACCGCAAACAGGTGCTGGCGATCTTCGACGGCCTCATCTCCAACGAGGCCATGCGCCCCAGGCTGCAGTAAACCTCAGCGGTCGGCTTTCAGCCGGGGTGCCGCGTCGAGGCGGGGCACATGGGAGTCTGAAACTGCGGGATCGGGCTGGGCGGTGCTCGCCTGCCGGCCGGCCCGCGCTGAACCAGACCGGGTGCCCAAACAGAACAGAGGGCAGGCGAGCACCGCCTGTCCCACCTCCGGAGTCATCCCCGGTCTGACCAGGAATGCAAGAACCTTTGAGCTGTTTCCGGAGGGCCGGGGCGCCGCGTCGAGGCGGGGCACATGGGAGTCTGAAACTGTGGGAGCGGGCTGACGAAGGATCGATAGCTTACGAGCAGTTTCCAGAGCGCCGGGTCTGGTGGCCTGGGACAATGGCGAGAGATCCCAGGTCGGACAAAGAATGTCCTTAGCTCACTGCTTTTCCAGGGATAGTGCAGCGGCGCGTAAGGGGTGCACGGGGGGGCCCTCACACCGCGCGAGCTTTCCGGGTTGGGGTGGCGCCGGTTTCCGACCGCGCCGGCTTGCGTTCGGCGGTCGCAGTCAAACGCTTGGCCTGATCGGTGACGCATACCAGAAACATCGGCTGGCGGGCGTTTTTCAGTAGGTCGATGATCCGGTTGGGAGCTTCTTCCAAATAGATGCTCTTGCCGTCGGTGAGCAGATGCACGTCCGCGGCGGAAGCCAGGGCCTCGCTGAGACGCTTGCCCATGTCCTTCTGCAGAAAGCGTAGTACGCGGCGGATCTTTTGCAGCGAGAAGCCCTTCCGGCGCAACTCCGCGATGACGGAGATTTCCACTACCTCTTCAGTCATATAGACGCGCTTATGGCCGTCCTGGCGCGGAGAGACGACATTCCGTTCGTCCCACCACTGCAACTGCCGAAGGCTTACACCGCAAATTCGGGATACATCGCTGCTGTTGAAGCCCTGCTCCCCCGACGAAGCAATCGGCTTGGATTTCCTGACTCTAAGCATTTTTGCGCCACTTCCGTTCCATCGACAAATTCATGCTACCAAAAGGATTGTACCCGTGCCGCAGCCGGTGTCAAGGGCTAATCCGCCAGGAAAAATAAACCCGGCGAAAGCCATCCACGCATCGAAAATAGCCTTTCGTTAACATAACACGTACCAGCAGTTTACCTTAGACTCCAGTGGTACATACAGAACTGCAATGAACCAGTACCTACATTGTAGGCGCGTTCCGCCGATAGTAGGATTGTGTTTACAAGGACCGCGTTTCGGACGGCTTTGAGCTGGGCAGGTGCTGCGGCATGGGAACAACGTGACTGACGTGAGCGCGAAAGAACTGGAATTTCTCAGCAACGAGACCATTGAAGGCGAGTCACTGGCGAACCGCCTGGCGCAAGGCGGTCTACCGGCTGAAGAAGCTCTTCGTTTCGCCATCGACATCGGTGCGGCTTTAAATCGCGCTCATAAACGGGGCGCTGTCCACGGAAAGCTCTCGCCCCACGCCGTCCTGCTCACTGCTTCGGGGGCGCGCCTTGTGCGTCCCCTGGAAGATACGGATTTGAACGCCCTGCCATACCGCTCGCCGGAGCAGGTTTCCGGCGGCGCGCCCGACTGGCGCAGCGATATTTTCTCTTTCGGAACCTTGCTATACGAAATGGTCAGCGGCAGGCGCGCGTTTTCGGGTGACGGGGCGGCGCTCGACCGGGCCATCGTGGAAAGGCCGCCGGCTGCCCTGATGGGCAAGTTGCCGATCCATGCGGCTATGGAAGGCGTGATCGCCGGATGCATCGAGAAAGATCCCGGGCGGCGGCGGCAACGGGTGCAGAACGCCGTCATCGAACTGAAACTGGCGGGGCGTACGTTGCCTCGAATGGCCGGATCTCAGCCGCTGCCGAACCTGGATCCGGAATCGACACCGGCAGAGACAAGCTTCCCGGCCGACGAAACGGACATCCGCCCGAAGCGGCCGCGAATCTTCACGCCGGTCAGGTTCCCCGACGAAATCCAGGCGAAGCCCATCAGCCAAAAGCGCCAGCGCCTGATGCTGTGGTTGTTGCTGGTGGTTGCCGTGCTCTTCATCGCTTCCGGGGCGTGGATCGCGGTCCAGTACCTGCGTCCGTCGAAGGCTGTGCCGGTGTACAAGTTCCCGGTGGCAGCGCCGGACAACGCCAGCTACCGGATGCCGGTCGTGTCGCCCGACGGCCGCTACGTCGTGGTGCAATCGGACGGGCCGGAAGGTAAGCCCATGCTGTGGCTGCGCGCTCTGGATGCCATGAACCCCAACGTGATTCCGGGGACCGAGGGCGGATTCGCGCCTTTCTGGTCGCCGGACAGCGAGTACCTCGCCTTCTTCGCCGACAAGACGCTAAAAAAAGTTCGCCTGAGCGATGGACGAGCGGAAAAGATCTGCGATGCCGAGCCTCTGGCGGGGGGCGGCGCCTGGAATCGCGCCGGCGTCATCCTGTTCGCGCCGGGTCAAGGCGGTACGCTCTACCAGGTGCCCGCCAGTGGCGGAAAACCCCAGCCGCTTCTCAAGTTGAATGCAGCCCGGTTCGAACACGCGCATCTTTGGCCGCAATTCCTGCCTGACGGCAAACATTTTGTGTTCTTCGTGCTCTCCGATTCCTCGGCGGCCACGGGCGTCTACGCCGGTTCCCTGGATTCCGCGAATTACACCATGCTGTTCCAATCCCAGACCAATGCCGTCTATTCCGGGTTGGCGGGCGCGGCCTCGGACAAGCACGGCTACCTGCTGTACATGCGGGACCGTTCCTTGATGGGTGTTGGGTTCAATGCCGGCCAACTGCAAGTGACCGGCGAACCAATCACGCTGGCCGACAACGTGGGCGCCGTACAGAGCCTTTCGCTCGCTCCCATATCGGTTTCCGGGAACGCCATTCTGGTTTACCAGAACGTTGCCGAGGCAACCCGGCAGCTTTCCTGGATGGACCGCAGTGGCAAGCAACTGGCGCTGGTTAGCGAGGGCGGCAATTGGGGACCGCCTCGCATTTCACCGGACGGAACCCGGGCGGTAGTGGCGAAGCGGGAAAAGGACAAGACCGAGGCCGATCTCTTTATGGTCGATCAGGCCGGCAACGCCGTCCAGTTCACCAGTGGTCCGGCCCACAAAGGTTCACCGGTGTGGTCGCCGGACGGTTCGCGCATTGCCTATTTCTCGAATGCGGATGGCAGCTACGACATCGTAGTCAGTCCGTCAAGCGCCGGCACGAAGGTGGAGTCGCTTCTCAAGAGCGCGCAGGCGAAATATCCCACCGATTGGTCGCACGACGGCAAGTTCCTGTTGTTCGGCGTATTGACCGAGGCCAGCCGTTCGGATGTATGGGCTATGTCGGTGGCCGACCGGCATGCCGGCCCAGTGCTCGACACCATCTATTCGGAAGGCTATGCCGCGTTGTCGCCGGACGGAAGATGGTTGGCCTTTCAGACTGACGAAACCGGCCGGAACCAAGTCTACGTGCAACCTTTTGACGGTATCACGCGGGGAACCAAGCGGCGCTACGACATCTCGGCGGAGGCTGGCGGCGGTCTGCCGCGCTGGCGCGCCGACGGCCAGGAACTTTTCTACATGACCAATAGCGGCCGCATGATGTCGGTGAACGTGCATCCCGAAGGCGACGAGTTCAAGAGCGATCCGCCGCAGCCCTTGTTCCAGACGCGGCCCATTCCCAACACCTGGAATCTGTATGACGCCGCTCCGGACGGTCAGCGATTCCTGTTGAATCTTCCGTTGGAGTGGCCCTCCGCTTCTCCCATCACCGTGATGACCAACTGGACGGAAAAGGTCAAGGAATAGCGGACCAGCCCGCGTCAGCCTGGGCGCTCCGTTTGTAACCAATTTGTTTTCATAAGCCTGTAAGCCTCCTGGCAGGCGCCGGGAAAATGCTAAAATAGAGTTGCATTCCCGCCCGCACGGAATCAAGGTTGAACGCTTATGAGCACACCCAAGTATTGGCCCCTCGATATGGATCCTGAAGGACAGATTTATGACAATGTCGCCTGGGATCTTCCGGGTTTTCGACTCCGTCCGCCCTCTGCCAGGAAAGCCACCAAACGCCCACCGGCGCAAACCACACCTGTTTTGAGCGTTTGAGTACATTTTGCCTGGAAGTCGCCGCCAAACTCTCCAGACGAGGTAATCCTTACATCGGCGGATCGACTGCAAGCGCGTAGTCGCTCAAAGAAAAGCTTTTACGGAACGGCTGTCGGATTGCTATAGTCGTGTCGAGGTTTTTGAAACTATGAGAGTTTTCCTTGCGACTACGTGCATCTTAGCGGGCTCTTTGCTCGCGGGCGGCTGTGCGACGAAAAACTACGTGCGCAACACCACCGCTCCCATCCAGGCCAAAGTGGACCAGGTGGGCACGCAGACAACCCAGAACAGTCAACAGATCGAAGATACCAAGGGCCAGTTGAAGCAGGTTGACGACAAGGCCCAGAGCGGCATTAACGCCGCCCAGGAACGAGCGTCCGCCGCGGATCAACACGCTGCCGCCGCCGATCAGCATGCCGGCGTGGCCGATGCGCACGCTACCGATGCCATGAATCGCGCCAAGCAGGCGGGCGATCTGGCTGATGCCAACAACAAGGATCTGAACAAACTGCGGACAGTGGTTGCGAATATCGACGACTACAAAATGCAAACTTCGGCCAGCGTTCCCTTCGACTTCGATAAGTCTACGCTGAGCGCGTCCGCTAAGGAAGATCTCGACAAGCTCGCGGGCTCTTTGCAGGCCAACAAGCGCTTTGTCATTTCGGTGGAAGGCTACACGGACAAGACCGGTGACCGGGCCTACAACGAAGCCCTAAGCCGGAAACGCGCCGATGCTGTGGTCTCCTACCTGGTGGCCAAACACGACGTGCCGATCTTTCGCATCCACATGATCGGTCTGGGCGAGGACAAGCCGGTGGACGAAGGCAAGGATCGCGCCGGGCGCGCCAAGAACCGCCGCGTGGAGGTGAAGGTGTTCACGGCCGACGTGGATGCCAGCACCGCCACAGCCGGCGCGAGACAAGATCAGTAGCTGTTTGAGTCGTACGGTCGATGCAGGCGCCACAGGGTGAGCCGTGGGGGAAAACCTCCACGGCTCTTTTCATTTGTAGCCGAGTGAAGCTTCGCGGTCGAACGGGAGACGAAAGGTCTGCCACCACACGTACAGGCACGCCAGGTTTGCCGCCACTGCCACTACCGAACCGGTCAGTGCCAGAGCCTCCACCATGTGCGGCATCGACAGGCTGACAATCGCTTCCCCAATGGCTTCACCCGTGAACTGCATCCCCAGCGCACCGCTGATCAATAGGATGCGCCGGTCGCTTTTTCGGGATGCGATCAGGATCATCCACAGCGCCAGATCCAGAATGGTGGCGCAGACGCTTAGATCTCTTGTCCACGGGGTCATCCAAATGCCGTATTTGACCGGCGGGGGAAGGTAGTGAATGAGGAATGACGTGCCCGCAAACAGGAGAGCGCCGGCAGCCAAGCCAGCGCGCATCAAGCGGCGCCATCGGGACGTGGAAATCGCCAGATCGATCAGGCTGAGGACGGTGGCAAAGATGAGCGCCTGGAGGATCCACTCGTTCACCCAGTAAACTCTGGCCGCCTGCCGTAACACTGCTAAGTCATGCGTGAGCAAAGACTGCGTGCTGATCGGAATATCTGCCAACGTGGTCACGAAATTAACAATCACGTACAAGAAAACGATCGGATAGCGCCGATACCCGCCTCGAAGGAGGGCAACAATGACCAGGATTTCCAACGGAATCCCGATCAACCACCCACACACCTGGATCACGAACTTCTCAATAGCCATCCGATTCCAATTGTAAGACGGACGGGTACCTCACTTCCGCGAATGTGGGATCCCGGCGGCCTCTTTGACGAATACCTATCCTTGAGGAACGCGGGTCAGATGAGCCCATCCCAGGGATAAGGCGGCAGGGTCGGACCGGTACCGGCGAAGGCTGGGATCGCTGCGAGCCCGTCCCACGGATAAGG
>PLRZ01000643.1:0-8325 GCA_003164075.1 Bryobacterales bacterium
ACGCGAGCAACGATTGCGCAGTTCGAGCGTGCCCTCGGCTTTATGGATGAGGCTTTCCAGGCGGACGTCGCGGTCGAAGCCGCGCTTGTCCCAGGGTGCGTTGAAATCGCGCCACTCGGCCAACGACCAGGCGGCGAGGCGCAACGCGTCGAGCGGCTCCGCGCCATCGCGCTCCTCCCGCCACGAAAGGCGAGCGAGGGCTCGAACCAGCGCCGGCGAGGGCGACGCGAGGCGATGCTCGATCCAACGCCGGAAGACGCCGCCGAAGACGCGCAGGGCGTCGGGTTGCGCGAGCTCCTGAAATACCGGGTCGACGCCGGCTTCCACGGGACGGCGGCGGAGCAATTGCGCGCAGAAAGCGTGGATGGTGCCGATAAAGGCGCGGTCGAGGGAGCGCGCCGCGTCGGCCAGGCGTGCGCGGATATGCGGATCGAGTTCGGCGGCGCGGCGCTGCTCGAGTTGGTGGCGGACGCGGAGCTTCATGTTGCCGGCGGCGGCGTGAGTGAATGTGACGGCCACGATAGTCTCCACCGCGGTTCCGGCGGCGATGGCTTCGACGATGCGGTTTACCAGCGCGGTGGTCTTGCCGGTGCCGGCGGAAGCTTCCACTACCCAGCTCTGGTCGAGGGCCGCGCGGGTTACGGGCATGGGTGGGGCTCCTTGGGCACGTGGGGCAGGCGGGGCCGTGGGGCTGGATTTGCAGAGCCCGGTGGGGTGTCCGCTCCCTTGCGGTCGCGGCTCGGTAAGATACGGTCGCGGCTCGGTAAGATACGGTCGCGGCTCGGTAAGATACGGTCGCGGCTCGGAATGAGGGTACCTATCGCCATGTGCGCAGCTCCTTCAGCGCCTTCAACTCGGGCGCCGATTTTTCGCCAACGCGCTCCTCTTCATAAGGACCGCAGACCGGCAGATATTCGCACCGTTTGCAGCCGTCTTTGCGCGGCGCGGCCGGCAGAAAGCCATTGCGCATGGCCTCGTCGATCAGGCGGAGTACCTGCAAAGCGCGCTGGCGTGCCCAAGCATTGAGCGGCACGTCGACCGTGGCGTAGTTCTGCGCGATGGTGGAATAGTAGAGCCGTCCGAAGGCGACCGGCTCGCCGAGAATCTTTTCGGCGGCCAGCGAATAGAGCGCCGGTTGCAGCACTTCGCCCCCACCTACCAATTCGGGCCGCGGGTCGGGCACGCGGCCGGTCTTGTGATCCACCACGCGCAACACGCCGCTGGCATGGCGCTCCACCAGGTCGATCGATCCCTGCAGGCGGAAGCCGCCCTCGATCTCCACCGGGTCTTTGCGACTGCGCGGGTCGCGGCCAGCGGGATCGCGCAGGCCGAAGCTGAGCTCGGAATACTGCGGAGTCCAGTCCGGCTCGAGCGCCGCTCTTTGTTGCAGCCAGCCACGCAGGTCGGCGCGGATGGCCTGGATCTCCGCGTGCCAGATCTGCGGAATGGCGGGCGCCAGATCGGCCTCAAAGCGCTGGGCCACCTGCGCCAGAACGGCGTCGAGCCGCTCGAGCGGATCGGCCCCGCGAAGCAGCTCGAATTGCACCGCATGGTAGAGTTCGCCGCGCGTGGCCGGGTCCATGCGCTGGATCCCCACCGGCGCTTCGGCGGCGCGCAGTCCGTGAATGCCGCGCAGAGCGAAGCGATAGGGGCAGCGCGCGTACTGCTGGATCGCCGAGGGCGACCAGGGGCGCTGCGACATCAGGTAGGGCGTGAGTGCATCGCTGCCGATCTCCTCTACAATCAGGCCGTCGGCCGCTTTCCATGCCTTGTGCCAACGGGCCCAGCGGGCGCGCAGAGATTCCACGGAGCGGCCGGGCAGACTCTTCAAATATTGGCCGGACCCGGGCGCGAGCGGGGCCAGCGTGGCGAGATCGAACTCGGCATCGTCGATGGCAGCGGCGGCATCGGGCGGCGCGGGCCATCCGATGCGCGTCTCGGTACCGGATCGCGCGCGCGATTCAAACTCGCGCACGCCCATTTCACGGCCGCCGGCAGCGCGATGCGCCTCGAAGGCATAGTAAGACGGCACACGCTCGCGCCCGGTGAGCAGATCCAGGCGCGAGAACGAAAGGTACAGGCGCTCGGAAGCGCAGGCCACGGCGACGCCCAACAGTTCGGTATCTTCGGCGCGCAGTTCGATTCCCAACTCGCGCCGCTGGGCTTCGAGCAGGAGCGGGTCTTCCGCCGGCGGCCGCGGGAACAGCCCTTCATTCACGCCGGGGACGAACGCGCGGCGAAACGCCATCCCGCGCGCCTCTTCCACGGAGCCCAGCCAGACCTTGCCGAATCGCGATTCCCTGGGCGCCGCCGTTAGCGAATTCAGCCGCGGACTCAATACCAGCAGGACTTCGCTCAACGACACCGGCCCGATCTCCGACATTGGCTCCAACTCTTCCAGCAGTTGGATCACGCTCTCGGGCTCGCGTAGAGCGAATTCGGCCAGTTCGGTGAGCGCCGCGATCCATTCGCCCCACAGGGCACGCACCGGCAGCGCCGCCAACCGCGTGATCGCAGGCAATGCCAGACGCGTGAGATTCTCCACAGCGGCGATGCGGAGCGCCAGGCGCTCGCGCGCCTCGGCATCCTCTTCCGCGGCGTGGCGCCGATGGAACTCCTCGCGCAGGCCGGCGAGGCGCGTCTCCCAGCGCGAGAGCCCGCCGATCACGGCGGCGTCCACGAGCAACTGCTCCCACAGCGCAGGCGTGGCCGGCTCTTCCTCTTCGGGCATTTGTCCCAACGAGAGATACTCGGCGAATCGCGACGCGGAAAGGCCTTCGTCGGCGCAGTGCAGCAGAGCCAGAAGACTGCGCCCGGCCACATCGGGCCGCCGCGCGCCGAGGGTGCACGACGCGGGAATTCCGGCGCGGCGCAGAGCTTCCAGAATGAGCGGCTGATGGCGCTCCGGAGAACGCAGCAGGATAGCGATCTGGTCGAAGGGCACGCCTTCCGCGGCCGCCGCGTGGATGGCGCGGGCGATCTCCACGCACTCCAGCGCTTCGCCGGAGGTGGAAAGGATGACCACGCTGCCGTCTTCTTCGCGCACCGGCACGGCGTCGCCCGAGAAGAGATAGCGCTGCAACGATTCCAGCGAACTCGCGGGCTCGGCGCTATCCGGGGCGATGCGCAAATCGAGCGCGATGCGCGCCGCGCCCATCACGGAGGCGAGCAATTCGCGCTCCAAGCGGCTGCGCGGAGCGAGATCGAGCGCCACCACGGCCGTCTGGCGCAGACTGTTATAGGCGGCGGAGAAAGCGTCGCGGGCCAGGTGGACGCGCGCGGCGTGGTCGGCAAACCGGCGCTCGGAAAGCTCGCGCGTGTAGGCCTCCAGCAGGCGCGCGAGGTCGGGCCCCGATTCGCCGCAAGCGCGCAGACGCTCGGGGTCCACGGCGTTGAGACGGAGTTCTTCGAAAGTCGCGGTGAGCGCCCGCGGGAAGCCGGGAAAGCCGGCGACCGGCCGCAAGTAAGTGAGATCTCCCCGCTGGAGCGCCGTGACGCGCGCGGCCAGCGCTTCACGCACGAATCGACCGACCGGCACGAGTCCGCGGCGATTCAACTCCCCGGCGGACAGTTCCAGCACGAATTCTCGAAACGCCAGGCGGCGGACGCCCATCAGGGCGGTGGCGCAGGCTTCGAGCGCCACTTCGTTGGCCGCCGCGCGCACGGGCGCCAGCACCAGGACGGGGCCCGCGGCGGCGAACCGCGAGACGAATTCCAGCGCACGGCGTCGCAGTTGAGAGTAGGAGTTCAGATACACACAGTTAAACACGGAAGCGTTTGAGAATGGAACCGATTTCGTCCACGCGAATCGGCTTGGTGATGAAAGCGCCCATGCCCGCCGCTTCACAGGCCGTGCGCGTCTCATCCAGAACGCTTACGGTCGCGGCTCTGAACGCGCATCGGAGCCGGGCCCAAAGGGCACCCCGTAAGGGAGCGTCAGGCAAGCTTATTATCCGCCATGGTGAGTCATTTATCCTCCGGGCGTCGCTACCCATATATGAGGCGCAAATGGCTGCTCGACACCCTCGGAGGTCTGCCGGACTGCCTGCTCCTCACATCAGGGGCTGCACGCAGCATCCGCGGCCCCTACAAAAGGTGAAGGAGAAACATGCCATGATGAAATCCGTACTTGTCGCTTTGATGTCGCTCACTCTTGCCGTGCCGGCATTTAGCAAAACCCACAAGGAGACGTATCCGGTTCCTTGCAGCGACCTGTGGGCCGCGGTCAAGGACACGCTCCGGAACTCGGGGAACTACGGCATCATCTCGACGGACAACGCCGAGATGACCGCTTCCTACAATATTCTCGGGGCCATCCGCAAGCGAACCAACTCCGTGGTACTGAATACTCAGGGGTCCGGCTGCGAGCTGCAAATTCAGTCGAACTACAGCGGAATCGCGCACGACGACGCGGGCGATTTCAAGAAGCGCGTGGACGAATCGCTGGCCAAGCTGAAAGCTGCGCCGCCGGCCGACACAAAGAAGTGATTCCGGGGCTATTTCGGGGACAGGCTACATAACCTCGAAACTCCGCTCCGCTCACCGATTTGTATTTCGAGGTTATGTAGCCTGTCCCCGAAATAGCCCGTGGCGGTGGGCGTGGATCAGGTTGGTGCGGCGCAGCAGGCCGGTATTTACTAAGATGTCGGCGGGACGGCCCTCGGCCACTAACTTGCCGCCGTCCAGGACATAACACCGGTCGGCGATATCTTCCAAGTGGCCGAGGTCGTGCGTGGCGGTGATTACGGATTTCGAGCCGCCGCCCCATTCCACCATCAGGTCGATGACCTCGCTCTGGCTGCGTGGGTCGAGCGCGGCGGTGGGCTCATCGAGCAAGAGCACCGCCGGATCGAGAACCAGCACACTGGCCAGCGCGACGCGCTTCTTTTCGCCGCCCGACAAGCGCTGCGGGATGCGATTCTTCAGATGGCCGATCCGCAGACGGTCGAGGATTTCGCCCACGCGGTCGCGGATCTCATTCTTCGGCCAGCGAAGCTGCAACGGGCCGAATGCCACTTCGTCAAACACCGTGGGATTGAAGAGTTGCACGTCGGGGTTCTGGAAGACCATGCCGACGGTGCGTCGAAAAGGCAAGGCGAAAGCGTCGTCCAGCAGGTGGTCCTCGCAGAGTTCTTCGCCGCGAAACAAGATGGCGCCGGATTGCCCGAAAATCAGCCCGTCGAGCAGGCGCAGGAGCGTCGATTTGCCAGACCCGTTGGCGCCCAGCAGTACCCCGCGGCTTCCCTCCGCAATGGCGAGGCTGAGATCGTCCACCGCGGTGACGCCTTCGTATCGGTAGGTGAGGCGGTCCAGTTCGAATAGCATTATCGCCCCAGCAGAATGGAGACGGCCGCGACGGTCGCGAAGGCTCCCAAGGCAAACCAATCGAGCGGCCGCATCCGGAAATCGTCGAGCAGATACACCTCGCCGCGGAAGCCGCGCGCTTGCATGGCCAGGTAGACTTCGCCGCTCATGTGGAGGGTCTTGTGGAGCAGCACTCCGGAACTGGAGACCGCCAGGCGGCGGCTTTCGGCGGGTGTCATGCGGTTCACGGTGCGGCTCTGGCGCGATTCGAACATCTCGTGGGCGGTCTCCAGCATCAGCAGAATGTAGCGACACGTCATCCCGAGGATCACGACAAACACCACCGGAACGCGGAAAATGCGCAGCGCTTTCAGGATGTGCGTCCACGGCGTGGTGTACGCCAGAACCAGCATCAGAGTAGTCGCGGTCCCGGTCCGCAGCATCAGGAAACTGGCCGTCCGCAGGCCCTGCAGCGTGATGGGCATGCCGTGGAACGGAGTTCCGGGCGTGAGGAAGAGCGCCGGCACGGCGATGACGCCGCTGAAGATCAGGGCGCCGAGCCAGGCGCGGCTGGCCAGCACGCCGATGGGAATGGCGGATACCGCGGCCAGCACGATGGCGAGCATCAGGACCGCGGCGATCAACCAAAGCTTGGCCGCCAGCGCCACCGAGACGATCAGAGCCAGGATTCCCGCGACTTTCACCCTGGGATCGAGCCGCTGCAGCACGCCGGTGCGCGAGGCGGAGGCTTCCGCGTAGATGGCCCGCTCCATGGCGGAGCGCAGTCCTTCGAGGGTGTGTTCGATAAATCCGCCGCGGCGGCGGGGATGAATGTCGCTCATGAGCGGCCGACCAGGAGGACAACGACCACGATCAGGCCGGCGCCAAACATTGCGGAGAGCAGATATCCGAATGCGGCTCCGCGAATATAGGGAGGGGCGTAGCGGGCGAAGGGCGCGGTCCAAATGGACGACAACTTTTGCATTCCCTGTGGGGCGCGCTGGGGTGCGGCGTGATGCAACGATGCCAACGCGATTTCGCGGCGGACGGCGGGATTGGCATAGTCCGAGGCCATCCATTCGCCCCAGGCGGAACCGGCGGCCAGGATACCCAGCGGCGTCAAAACGAGGAGAATCGCGAGGCCGGCCCATAGGGGTCGAAGCGGTCTCTTGGAGGCTTGCGGAAGCGCTTGCCCGGTATCGCGAATGTTGCCGGCCGTGGTGCGCAGCAGGGACAAGTCGGACCGCTGCAGGAAGGCGACCACGCCCGCCGACACGACGAGTTCCGCGAGTCCGGCGATGGTCAAATGGCCGATCATCATGGCGGGAATGGCGATGTTCAGAGGATAGGGGCAATAGAGCGGAGCGCCGGCGGCATCCTTATAGAGCATCGGCTGAATGCCGAATTCGACCGCCGCGAGCAGCGCCGAAACGTTGATGGCGAGATAGCCCGCGATGCCGGCGGCCACCACCCGCCGGGCCGATGCCAGCGCCGACCGTCCGGCCACCAGCCGGTAAACGGCATAAGCCACCAGCGATCCGGCGATCGCCATATTGAAGCAGTTGGCTCCGATGGCCGTCACGCCGCCATCGCCGAAGAACAGCGCCTGCACAATGAGCGCGACCGAGACCGCCAGCATGGCCGCCCAGGGGCCGATGACGACCGTGGCCAGGCCGATTCCGGTGGCGTGGCCGGTGGTGCCGCCGGGCAGCGGCAGGTTGAACATCATGATGACAAACGAGAGGGCCGCGAAGAGCGACAACAGCGGCACCTGCCGCGCGTTCATGGCCTTCTTCACGCGCTTCAGCGCGATGCGCCAAAAGGGTACCGACGCGGCGTAGGCCACGGCGCAGGTGGCCGGACTGAGGTATCCGTCGGGGATATGCATGGAGCGATTTCGAGACTGTTCGCTACTGCTTAGTGTATTACGTTTCGCGGATTCGTAGCACTCGCCCAAGGGAGCGTAACCGATCTGGGGATTTCGTGGCACTGGCGCGGAATACGCTTCCTAACGGTACCGTAAGGGAGCGTTAGTCATTTACAGCGATCGCAGGAAACGCAGCAGATCCTGTTTCCGGGCCGGCGTCAGGTTCTGAGAATTGATCACCACCTGGTGCGCCTCCGACCCTGGACTGTCGTGTAGTTGGATAGCCTGCACAAGGTCCCTGGTCCGCCGTCATGCAGCAGAAAGATGCGGTCGCCCAAACCCCAGAGCGGCGCGGTCCGCCACTCGTCGCCGAGCGCCTGCCCCATGCGGTGGAGGGCGAGATCGGAGTACAGTCAGAACTCCTGATGTCGGCCGGGGATTTCGGATAGTTGGGGGAATTGACCTGAGCCTGAAGTTTTGACGGCCCGGCGCAACCCGCTGATCGCCGGCTCAGCGCTGGCCCTCGGGATCGGTGTGAACACCGCGCGATGGCACACCGGGACTTCATTCACGGCGGAGTACGTGTCGAGCAGTTATTTCGAACTGCCCGGATGCAAGGAGTGGGGGAAAAGGCGGGGAACAGCTTCTGAAGCGGGCAGGCGAGCACCGCCTGCCCCACCACAACTGCTAACACACATGACTTGTCTCGGTGGCGCAGGCGGTGCCGCCTGCGCTCCCTGTCAGTTTCCAGCTACCTTCACGGTGTCGGTCAGCGGCAACGCCTTCGAAGAACCGCCTACCATTACCTTGTAGTCGCCGGCGACTACCTGCCAGCCATCTTTCTGCTCGTTAAATATCGACAGGAACAACGGCTCGACGTTCACCGTCACGGTCTTGCTTTGGCCGGGGGCCAATTCCACTCTGTCCCAGCCAATCAGCCGTTTGGGTGGCTCACCGGTGCTCGACGGCAGCGACGCGTAGACCTGTGCAATCTCCTGGCCGCCGCGCTTGCCCGTGTTCTTCACGGAGAACGAAACCGTCAGGCCGCTGCCCGAAGGCGTCACTTTCAGCCCGGAATAGGCATAAGTGGTGTAGGAAAGCCCATAGCCGAAGGCGAACAGCGGCTCCTTGTTTTCGGCGTCGTACCACTTGTA
>PLRZ01000643.1:8395-20662 GCA_003164075.1 Bryobacterales bacterium
GAGGGGTTTACCTCGCCGAAAAGAATGTTGGCGATGGCTTCGGCCCCGCGAATTCCGGGGAAGAACGCCTCCACGACGCCGCTTACCTTGTCGACCCAGGGCATGGTCACCGGCCCGCCGGTTTCCAGCACCACGATGGTGTGCGGATTGGCCGCCGCTACGGCAGCCACCAGGTCATCCTGTTTCTCCGGCAGCGTGAGCGTGGCCGCATCGCGACCTTCGCTCATCGGCTGGTTGACGAACACGATGGCCACATCGGAACTCTTCGCCAGGCTGGCAGCCGCGGCCGGATCGGTTCCGGCGTCGAAGGCGACCTTGGCGTTGGGAGCATGGGCGTGAATCGCTTTGAGCGGAGAATCGGGGAAGTAGACCGCGCCGCGGCCACCCATGCCGCCGCCCCTGCCTGCTGGCGTACCTGCCGGAGGCGGAGGTGGCGGAACGGCGTTGCCGCCGGGAGGATCCACTTGCGCCGAACCGCCGCCCGAAACGATGCCCACATCGGCATGCGATCCGATGATGGCGATCGACTTCACCGAGGCGCTCAACGGCAATTGGTTGGCGTTATTCTTCAGCAGAACGATGCTCTCTTCGGCCAGCGCCTGGGCATCTTCCAGCCCCTTGAAAATATTCACTACCTGGCGGCGCGGCGGATTGTCGATCACGCCCACGGCGAACATGCTGCGCAGAATCCGGTGCACCATGTCGTTGACCCGGGCTACCGGGATTTCGCCGCTTTCGACGGCCTTCTTGAGGTTGTCGCCGAAGAAACCGCTGCCCGGCATTTCCTGGTCGAGACCGGCCAGAGCCGCTTTATTCGTGCTGTGCGTCCCGCCCCAATCGGACATCACCCAACCCTTGAATTCAAAGGCTTTCTTCAGCACCTGGTTCAACGTGTAGTCGTTCTCGCAGGCCCAATCGCCGTTGATTTTATTGTATGAGCACATCACCCCCGCGGCCTGCGAATCGCGCAGCCCGATCTCGAACGCCAGCAGGTCCGATTCCCGCATGGAGCGCTTGTCCAGAATGGCATTGCCGATATTGCGGCCGGTCTCCTGGTCGTTGAGCGCGTAATGTTTGATGTCGCCCATGATCTGCTGATCCTGGACGCCCCTCATGAGCTGGCCCACCATCTTCCCGGCCAGGATGGGGTCTTCGCCGTTGTACTCGAAATTGCGGCCGTTACGCGGCTCGCGGGTGATGTTCACGCCGCCGCCGATCGACATGTTGTAGCCTTGGTCGCGGAGTTCGCGCCCAATCACGGCGCCGTAGAGACGTCCGGCCTTGGGGTCCCAACTGGCCGCCAAGCCGAGGGTGGACGGCAATAGCGTGGAGTAGCGGCTGGTAGTTCCGCCGCGCGTGACGCCCACCGCCGAATCCGCCATATTGAGGTCTGGAATCCCCAGCCGCGGGATTCCGGGAATCCATCCCGCGCCCCCGTTCGAAGGGCTGGGCGCCCCGCGTCCCGCCTGGCCGCCGTGGACCAGTTGAATCTTTTCATCCAGGGTCATCTGTGCGATGACCATATCCGCGCGCTGGTCCGGCGGCAGCGTCTTATCCATCCAGGGTCCGGCTGGCGGCGCCGGCTGTTGCATTCCGCGCCCACCGCCTTGCGCGAAGGCGACCGGGCTGATCATAAAGGTGACCGCTATCAAGGCGGCCAGTGAGAGACAAATGGAGAGCGTTCGAGTCGACATAGACGAATAGCCTCTTAAATTCTGGAACTGTTATCAGCCTACTGCCATTGCGGGGGCTGGCGCTAGCGGAATGCTCGAAAAAGGCCCGTCACATACCGTCCACGACGGTCTTTCCAACCACGTAAGTTACTATAAACAATGCAGGCGGGTTCCTATTTGGCCGGCCTGCCGAAGACTTCGACTTCCACGTAGTGATTCAGGTTGTTGGCGTTGTTGCCGGCACTATACAGACGTACGAAGCGCGCCTTCACGCCTTTGGCGTCCACCAGTTTGCCCTCGTAGGACTCGATGTAGTTCAGATTCTTCCCGGCGCCCTGCTTGGCCTTGTCGTTGATGTCATTGTTGAACCACGTCTGCACGTTCTGCGTGAAGGCGGCATCGTCGGCGGTCTGAACCACGACGCTGTAGTAGACCCGCGGCTGAAAATAGTGCCAGAAGAGGATGCCATAGATCTCCTGCGGCGAGGCCAGATCGATGGCGACCCACTGGACGCCGGGGCCCAGTTCCACGTCGTTGCCTTCCACCTGTTCGGTGTCGCCGTCGGTGATCATGGTGAGATCGCCCACCAGCGGTTCTTTCTCGCTGCTGGTGACGGTCTTGCCCTTGGCGACGTTAGTCACGTCGGCGGGCACCAGAAAGGGCGGGCGGGGCTTGTTGGAGGGCTTTTCCAGGTTGGGGATGTTGAAATTCGGGGGCGTGCCTTCCAGTCCCGGCTTGGGCAGTTCGATGGGCGCCGGCACCAGTTTGGGCGCCTGGGCGTATAGGCTGGCAGCGCCCAGGCCGAAGGCGGCCAGCGCCACTGTCAAATTGAGTCTGAGTTTTGTATGCATAGAATCTTCCTCACTTCGTTACAGGTGTTGCTTCCAATAGCCACGCCTCCGAGGCTCTCGGTTCCCCGCATGAGTGGCTTTCTCCATATTGCCAAAAAAGTAGACGCTTGCATTTTCGGTGTTCACTCGTAAACCTCGCGCCGGTGGCCGATCCGCGTGATAGTGACGAGTCTCGCCGCGTCGTCGATGATGTACACCGCGCGCCAGTCACCGACCCGGACGCGCCACTGATCCCTGTGGCCTTTCAGCCTCTTGCATCCGGCGGGCCGGGGATTGCCGGCCAGCGCCAGAATCTTTCGGTCCATGCGGGCGAACGGCGCATCGTCGAGCGCATCCAATTCCTTTTGCGCCGACCGCTTGATTTCGAGAGAGTACTTAGCCACTCGGGCGTGCGCGTTTCAGGCGGGTAGCGCGGTATTGCTCGTAAGGAACGCCCTTTTCCTTCCGGCGCGATTCAGAAACAAGGCCGTCCCAGAAGTCCTCCCAGATGGCCGCGTGTTTTTTCAGGTCGATCAGCACTCCGACCTTGCGGCCCTTCTCATCGGTGACGAACTGGATTCCGCTCATGGCTCCATTTTCCCTCCGGTGACGGCAATCGGCGCAGAAAGACTGCTTTCAGGGTTGTGGGCTTTAGCCGCCTGGCAGTTCGCACGGTCTTCTCCCCCTGCCTGGAAACAGAAATTCTCTAGCTTCGTATAATAACACCGTTGCCGCAGTCGTTGGGTTGTCGCGGGGTGCTTAAACGGTTTCGGGAGGCACGTCTCTGAACGACCGCTCCCTCGCGNNATCCCGAAACTGTTTAAGCACCCGTTGTCGCGGCCAGTGGCGGAAGGCGACGACGCTGGTGATGATCCGGGAGAAACGGGCGAGATTCGTTCGTCGGCTTTGCCCGAGTTCAGGCCAGGGCCACCGCCCCCCTTGCGGCTGGAGCAGCGCGTTCAGAACTCCTGATGTCGCCTTGCAATTTCTGCCTGGCGGGGAAAATGGGCTGAGCCACTCCTTTCGCTGGCGAGAGCTTCGCAGGTGGGGCAGGCGGTGCTCGCCTGCCCGCCCGCGCTGAATTTGGGCCCTCTGCTCGAATAGAATCGAGCGAAGGCGAGCACCGCCTGCCCCACCTGCAGGCTCACTGCAAATTCCACGACGTCAGGAGTTCCGGAAGGTTTTGCATGGCGATCATGAGCGAACGGGCCTATGTCTGGCAGCGCGGCGTCTCGGTGAGCACTCTGGCAGAACCGCTTCCTGTTCAAGGATTAACCTTACGGCTACGCCCGCGTCGGGACGAACGGCAACCGGCCTCCCACAACAGTTGCTTCCAATAACCAGGCTTCCATTCCCGGATGCCTGGCGCGGATGGCGTCCACTTCGCCGGCCGGGAGGATCATGAACGCCGTGGAATAGGCCTCCGCTACGGCGGAGGGCGATGGGCTGCCATCCAGTTCCAAGGATACCCACGCTGCCACGCGTCCCGCCACCGCCTGGCCGGTACGCGGGTCCAGTATATGGTCGCCCTGGCTGCGGATTCCCGAGGCGCTGAAGGCGCGGCGCCGGGCGTCGACAGTCCGCCCGCCCATGGTCAACGGCCAACCGTCGAGCCCCGGCGGGGCATCCACGGCCAGCACCGAGCTGTGCCCGCCGTGAATCAGGGCCTGGCGAATATCCCACTCGTCGAGCACTTCCGCCATGCGGTCCACGGCGTAGCCTTTGCCGATGCCGCCCAGGTCGAGCCGCACCGCCGTGCCCTTTGTCACCAGGCAATCTCGCGGGGAAAGTTGCAGCCGTTCGAGTCCCGTTCCGAGCGANNTCGCTTTCCAGGCGATCCAGCAGATCGAAGGCCGCCCAGCAGGCCTGTTGGGCGTAATCGCCGTCCGGGTGTACGCAGAAAATCTCGAACTCGGTGGCCATGGCCTGGTGCGCGAAGCGGCGCGCGCCGATGTCGGACGGGTGAATCATGGCAGTTCGTCCCACAGCGATTTCGCGACGTAGCCGCGAATTTCCAGGCCCGGGCGGAGATCCACGGGGCGGTCGAACATGTTGACGTACATCTCGCGCTGGCCCGGCGGCGGAACTTCGTAGATCCGGTGCAGCAGCGCGGGTTCCATGTCGGGCGTGGCCAGAATCACCGGCGCGAGGGGGGCCGTATCGGAGACGCCATTCCACCAGCCGGCTCCGGAGTAACGGCGAAGGTACCATGGTAGCGGCCACAGATTATCCTTCGAGACAATCTGCACTTTCAGGGCGTGGCCGGCCGGACTGACCGCCGCCAGGGCCTCCATTTGCTTGACGATGACGGAGACATCCGGGCCGGTATGGGCGTAGACCCAGGGATTGCCCGGGTTGGCGCCATATTGAAAACTGGCGGCGCGCGCCTGCCATCCAAGATGCGCCACCCCGATTCCCACCAGCGCCACGACCACCGGCTTGGGCGCGTGCTGCCACATCCAAGCCGTTCCGATGCCCGCCAGCAGGATGGCGCCATGCCAGAATCCCAGTATGTTCCACGGGATCTTGTAAGGGAGCGCGCAGGTGATCGCTACCAGCAGCACGGTGTAGATCGCCAGGAAGCGCGCAACCGTGCCCCGCGACACGGCGCACCCCACCACCGCCAGCCCGGCGATGAGCGCTTCGGAAAAGACCGGTGCGCCGGCATGGTGAAAGTAGAGCAGGAGGTTGATGTAGAAGTACCAGGGATGAACGTGGGGCGTGTTGACGCCGGAACCTTTGACGAAGTAAGAGCGGAAGGCCAGGACGGAATCGGCGATGCCTTGCGGATGGGTCAGGAACGAAGACATCAGCAGCATGGCCACCGCGGCTGCCGTCGCTGCCCCCAATATCAAGTGCCGTATCCCGCGCCTGCGGAGGGTCGCGGCGAGTCTCCGAACTCCTGACGTCGTGGAATTTGGGATGAGCCCGGAGGTGGGGCGGGCGGTGCTCGCCTGCCCGCCTGTCCTCGCTGCACGAGCCCGCTGCCTAAACAGGACCACCCGAAATCGTCGAGCGACATCGGGAGTTCGGAGTCTGGGCGCCGCGCGCTGACACAGCACGCCGCCAGCCATGCAGGCAACCGCCAGAATCCAGGTCTCTTTGGTGGCGTACATCAGCCCGAACATCGCGCCGGCAGTCATGGCCCACGCCGCGCCCGGCCGCCGGAAGTACCCCAACAGCGCCAGGATGAAGCAAAACGTGAAGAACACCAGCAGCGTCTCATGGATGAAGTAGCGGCTGTAGTACACCATGGCGGGCGAGACCGCGGTGAACAACGCCGCCGACGCCGCGGCCGGCAACCCCAGATACGGAATCAGCAGGAAGTGCGCCGCCACCAGCAGGACGCCGAACAAGGCGGGGACGGCGCGCAGTGTGACCTCATTCAGGTCGGCATAGTGCGTAATACCTTGCGCGCGCGCCGCCACTATGGCCAGGTAGTATAGCGTGGGGCCGTGATAATCCACGGTGGAGTACTCGTAGCGGCCCTGTTCCAACAGGTCTCCGAGCTTGCTCGCGTGGACCGCTTCATCGGCGTGCATGGGCCGCGCGGCAAGCTGCGGAAATCGAAACGCCGCCGCAATCGCCACGATGGCGAGAAATACCAACGCAGCGCGGCGGCGTTGGTTCAATCCTGGCTCCGTTCCCGCCATGTCACCAGCGCGAAATACGCGAACAGCAATCCCGCGGCCGCCAGAGGCAGTGCGCAGTAGCGATGAATTTCGACCAGGGTCTGCTGATCGTCCGTTCCGAAGAGCGGAAACATGGCGGCCAGAATCGAGACCAGGGTGGGTATGGCGAGCGCCACGGCAATCCAGAAGAACAGCTTGCGCAGCGGGATGGCCCAGTCGCCCGGCGAAGTGAGCCGGCTCCAGTCGGCTGCCGAGAAGCGATTTCGATGGGCCCAGAAGAGCGCGATGGCCACGGCCGCCAGGGCAAACGCCGGTGCGCTGCCCACATGCCAGATGAGCCGGTCGCCGGTCAACTGGCCTTCGGTGGTTGTCAGAAGGGCGGAGAGACTGGTGGACGCCGCCAGGATGAGGGCCGCGAACCCGAGGACGTTCACTGCCACGCGCAGCCAGCCGAACAGACCGGATCCGGCCGGCCGCTCGCCAACGTCTGGCGCTTGGCGGCGGAGCACCAGACGCAGCACCAGATCTACCGCAACAATTGCCACCACCGCAAGGAACACCCACAACACCGCGGTTCGATACATTTAGCGGGACCTCCCGACGGTGGTGGCCGACAGGCGTTCCACGGCCCGCAGCACGTATGCCAGCAGGAATAGCAGCAGCAATCCGGCCGCCGCCAGCCCGATGACTTTGAGCCAGATTCGGTACTTCCAGGTTCCCGCCAGCCGGGCCTGATAGTCCACGTCCAGGTTCTTCTCGAAGCGGCTCATGGTCCAGGCCACTTTCCGTTCGGAAGCCAGCGGCGAATCGACAGCCACCTTTCCGAAGAAGATCGCCGAATCGGTGGAGTGGCATTCCTGGCACCCTTTTGCGCCCAGGGCTTGCGTCGCGGGACGCACATCGTGGGCGATGGGCCAGAGGTACGGCTGCGCCTGCGCGTTGTCTTCGCTGCGGAGTCTGCCGCCATCCAGCCGGTGCAACTTTCCGCCGGCAATGTAGACCGCGGGGCCCTGCGTCGGCGCCTCTTCATCCAGCGCGCGCAGCACCTGCTCCACCCAATGCTCGTCGACGTTCAACCAGCTTCCGTCGGCGGTAAGCGGCGCGCTCAGTTTGCCCTTTTCGATGGCCTTTTTCACTTGATCGGGATGGATCGGCGACACCGCGCCGTTTTGCAGCCTGCCCCAGAAAGCCGGCCAGACCAGCCGGTTGGGCGCGAGTTTGCCGTCGGCCTGGCGGGCGAACACGGGGTACGAAAGATGCGGCAGCGTCTGCGACGATTTGTTGACGTTGAATTCACCCAGCCCGTGAGACATGCCGTTCTTGAACTGGCGCGTGCTCGGTTCCGGCAGCGGGCCGGAGTGGCACGCCGTGCAGGTCATCCTGGCGAAATGGACCGGAGGAATGCCTTCATGATCGGCATGCGGCGCGCCCATGGCATTGCCTTCCGCATGGCAGCCCTCGCAGGTGAGGGATGCCGTGGCGCCGCCCTCGTAGCCGCGNNCCCTTCCAGCGCGCCGCGCCGGTGAGGTCCACATCGGTATTGGTATGGCAGTAGTAGCATTGGCTGGACTTCGGCTGGCGCACGATGTCGAAGGCCACTTTCCCGCTGGGCAGGAACTCGCCAGGCCCGTATTCCACCTTGGGGATCTGGGCCTGCAGGGAGTCTTCCACGGAGTTCGGCAGCAGGTAATCGAAGAGATCGGGCATCTGTTTGGACGATCCCGTCACCAGCCCGATCCCGCTGGCGGCCACCGGGGCGTAGCGGAAATTCTCTTTGGCCACCTGGTTGGCGTATTCCGCCTGGTCGTAGGCGGGCGACGCATCGTGGCACACCAGACAATTCACTTCCAGGTTGCCGGACACGCTCCAGCGGGCTCGATCGGCCTGGCTGGCGTGCTCTTCGGGACCGAATCCGCCGGCCGTGCGCCCGCCGAAATGGACGGCGAATTCGCGATCGCTCATCCCCAGTTGCCGTGGCCGGTAAGTTCCCGGCCAGGTGCGATAGGAAAGCGGAATTTGCGTGGCGGTTTCGCGATCCACCAGCAGCCACGGCTGCCCGTTGCGGCCGGCCGGTACGCCCGGCTGAGTTGCATTGAAGTGCCATCCGCGGCTGACGGCCGCCACGTCATGGCAATCGCCGCCGCAGGTCTGGGTAACGGAAAAGGGCAGCGCCCGCCGGTCGCCGGGCTGGATGGTGTCGCCTTCGGGATCGCGCAGCGGGATGATGTGGGCCGGCTGTCCACGGCTGCCGGCGCTATTGTCTCCCAGCTTGGGCTTATTCTCAACCAGCTTGGCTTTGTTATCGACCAGCTTGGGCTTGTTATCGACCAGCTTGGGCTTGGGTTGTTGTGCTTCGAGCAGGCACATGGTAGCCAGTGCCGCCGCCATCGAGAAACGGACTGTTCCCATGTCAGGCCTCGAAGTCTTCGGGCTTGAATTCCAGACGCTTCATGGCTTCCACGGCCTCATTCACCTTGAGGACCGTGACGGCGGTCTCGTACCCGATCTCCGCCGGGCAGGTGAGCCTGTTTCTCCCGCGCACCGCTCCGAAAAAGTTCTCCAGGTGCGGCTGATGATACTTCTTGCGCATCTCCACCGGGAGGCCGTAGCTGGGAGGAGGCGCGGTCTCGCGCACGTCGAGCACCACGGGCGCCGCGGTGGCCGGCTTGGGTTCCTCCTTGGGCGCCACCAACAGCCCCTCCTTGACGTAAGACTTCCAGTCCGGCGCGTTGGCGGTATCCCGGTAGACGGAGCCGCGGCCCGCCGATTCGGAAATTTCCAGCGCGCCCTGGTCGCCCATGAAGACCTCGTAGTAGCCGCCGAATCCATTGGTGGTGATGGTCTGGTAGAAGGCCCGCGCCACGCCGGTGGGGGTCATATAGTCGTAGACCGCCATCACCGTGTCGTACCACTGGTGGGTGGCCTTATTGTAGTAATCCGTGCCGCCGCTGGCGATGACGCCGGCGGGCCGCGCATTGAGGAACCAGTTGAAGATGTCGATCTGGTGCGAGCCGAGATCGACGATGGGGCCGCCGCCCAGACCGCGGTACCAGCGCCAGTTGAGGAACTGCTGCATCGATTGGAAGCCGTACTTCTCCAGGATCTCCGGTTTGATGTCGTAGCGCGCCGGGATGGTGGCGAAGTCGCGTTTGGCGCGGTTCCATTGCCCGTTGGCCGCGGTCAGCCGGCCCAGCAATTTGGCTTCGTTTATCAATCGCTGGTAGCAGAACTGGTAGCGCGGATTGCTGCGCCGCTGGTGGCCGATTTGCAGCAGCTTGCCGGTTTCCCGCGCGGTGAGGACCATGCGGCGGGCGTCGGCCAGGTTGTTGGACATCTCTTTTTCGCAGTAGACCTGGAGCCCGGCTTTCATGGCCGCGATGGCATGTTCGGCGTGCCAGAAATCGGGGGTGGCGACGATCACCGCGTCCAGATGGTCCTTTTCCTTATCCAGCAGCTCCTTATAATCCACGTAGGCGTGGTTGGGGTGGCCGCTATCGTTCAACAGACGGGAGACGCGCTTCTGGTTATACTCCGTCCAGATATCGCAAACCGCCACGAAGCGGATATTGGGAATCTGCAGGGAAGCGTCTAACAGCACCTGCCCTTGCGCGCCGGCTCCGATGAGCGCCACGCGCACCTCATTGGACGCCAGGCTGGCCGCCCGGATGGGCTTGGCGCCGAACGCCAGGCCGGCCCCCGCGGCGGCGGTGGTGGCCAGCAGGAAATCCCGCCGATCCATGGAGTTGGCTCCGTCTTTCGTTTGGACGGACGGCGGTTTAGGCGTGTTGCGCTCGGAATCAGACAATGGGCACCTTCCTAACGGCAAATTGGGTTAACCTCCAGCCTACTTCGATTGGGGGTGTTTACGCCACTGGCACAGTGGACAAAAGGGCGGGGTGGGACGGTTGGTGACGGTCCCGCCCTTGCGGTTGAGGGGACCGCGAGGAATCGGGAGGCTCCGCGCAGCTAGGATTTTTGGGATCGCTGGTCCGAGGTTCTCGTCCTGGTCAAACCGGAGACCGTAGTTGGCTGGCACCGTGCTGGATTTCGACTGTACTGGCGATTTCGCTCGCGTGTGTCCCGCCTCGGCCGGCGTAAGGTCGATGCCGAAGTCTACGAAGCTATCAAACTCATGGCACGGGAGAATCCCACCTGGGGCGCGCCGAAGATCCACGGCGAACTGCTCCAACGATGGTTACTGGGAACCCACCAAGGGGCGGTTTCCATGATCCATCTGCCCTACTATCTGGACGAGTTCACTTTTCGATTTAATCGCCGAAACTCCAAGAGCCGCGGAAAGCTGTTCTATCGACTCATGCAGCAGGCCGTGGCCACGCCTCCGACCACGTATCCGCAGATGGCGGCTCAGACCACATTCCGTAAGGTATTGACCGGACGCAACCGGTAGTGTCTACCGGAGTCAAATGGATACCCAGGCGGCGCCGCCTGCCCCACCTGCGAAGCTCTTGCCATCGAAAGGAATGGCTCAGCCCATTTTCCCCGCCAGGGCCACCGGAAGCAGTCGGCCTGAGAGAGGTTCGCTGAGGGAGTCCACAGTTCAAAGGAACTTTGATCTGGTTCGGGACGATGCCTATCTATGCGCCCGACACCACACGGATTACAGAACTGCCGGGGCGCTCGGGTCCGCCGGAATCTGAATAGCGATGCCAGAAGAATCGGACAGTGAAAATCTCCAATGAGGTCTCCCCCGTTTGGGTTTACCGAGACCCCGCCCCCCAGTCGTCAGGGAGTCGAAGCGGACCGGTTATCGGTTTCGGGAATGGGGTGACCGGACTTCTTGAAACGGTCAGAGCTTCGCTTTCTTCTCCGCAATCCGGGTGGCAAACTTCGCCACGTTGATGATCGCTCGTTCGTGGGTGCCTTCGCCTATCACTTCTTCGTCGGTCTTCGCCGTCACTTTGAATTGCACACGCCGGCCCTGAACCGCTGTGATCTCCGACATGAACGTAACCACCGATCCGATTGGAGCCGCGGCAAGATGAAAGACGTTGACGTGCGTTCCAACGGTGTCGTAGCCCTTTTCCAGCAACGGCAGCACGGTATCTCTGGCGGTGCGCTCCAGGTAGCCGATGAGATGAGGCGTGGAGAGGACTCTGGCATCCTCAATCCCCAGGAAACTGATTGCTACATCCGTGGTGACGAGGAGCCGTTGCTCCCCGGTGGTCCCAATCTTGATGTCGTGCATATTCGTCCGCACAAATTATCTCGTCGGAGGGGACCGCCGCTGCGGGGTGTTCTCCTTCCAAACCGTCGGTTCCGCGTTCACGACGCCCCTCTCATTGCCCCAACGCAGGCTTCTTTTCGGGTGGCGGAGGCGTGGTTGGCCGGCTCCCGTCTTGCTGTTGCTGTTCCTCGTTCCCTCCCGGATGCCCGGAGCTCGTCTGCAACAGCCGGAACGCCACCAACACCACCGCCAGGAACATCACCAGGCCGAATACCCCCAGGATCACCCGTATATGGGACGATTTGTGGATAGGCTCGCCGCAACGCGGACACCTCGCAGCCTGCGGCGGCACCGGCATCAGGCACCGATGGCAAACCTCGGCGCGATTCTGCGTTCGTGGCTCTTCCATAGGCTCTGGGGATCAATATACCATTCCCGCCTCAAGGTATAATCGATTTGTGCGTCTTATCTCCTCCCTGCTCCTGATTCTTTGCCTCGCCGCCTGCCAACGCGGCGGCCAGAAAAACACCGACGCGGTGCGTCAAGGTGTGATCGATCACCTCGCCAAAGGCAACTATAACGTCCCCGGAATGGACATCAAGGTCGCCAATGTGCAGTTCAACGGGGAGCAGGCGGACGCCACCGTCACGGTGACGGCCAAGGGCCAGACGTCGGCGCCACCGATGACCCTCCGGTATCATATGGAGCACCAGAACAACAAGTGGGTGGTCGTCGGTCTGGCCAAAGAAACCGGTCACGGCGGCGCGGCCGATCCCAACGCGGGGGCTAATCCACATGGCGGCGGCATGCCTGCGGCCGCTCCCGGAGTGGACCCTCACGGCGGCAAGATGCCGTCTCCACAAGATTTGCCGCCGGCAACGAAGAAGTAATGGAATGAAGTGTGTTGCCATCCTGGGGGGCGGCCCGGCGGGAGCTTTCGCCGCCGC